>JAQVYC010000032.1 GCA_028708805.1 Clostridia bacterium
AAATTATTCTGGTGAATTAGATTTATTAAACTGGCGTGAACAACCTGAACCTTATTTGGTTTTTGTAGCAAACGAAGGATAAAATTCGGCAACAAATTTAACAAATTGTTGAATATGTGTTCTTATTGTATACTAATATAATATTAATTAAAAAAGAGTTGATTGATTCAACTCTTTTTATTTTTCTATTTTTAAAATTATAAAACTTTATATAGAAATTTTATTTTATAGGTATTTAAAATCCTCTAATATTTGCATTTATTACATATTTTTTCATAATTTCGATTGCTGTATTATAAGTTGTTCGTGAATGAGGCAATAATGCTGTTTGATTGTATTTTGAATAGAGATTTATTTTTGCTGATTTAGGATTAGTAAAGTCGGGTGGTGTTTGAGAATTAAGTAATGTAAAAGCAGATATGTTATTCGTGGATTGAGTTTGAACAAATTGTTTTTGTTCAATTTGCTCTTGTGAAATATTTGCCAGTGATGAAGGAATTTCATATTTTTGCAAATAAAATAATTTTGCTTCTTTTATTAAAAGTGCCATAGCATTTATATCATTTAAAGTTATTTCGGGCGCAAAAGTTGTTCGAAATTCATAGTCTACATCACTTTCCATAATTATTTTTATGCTTTGTTTAATTTCTTTTTCAAAACTTTTTTTAGTTTTTGTTGTTTTATTATAATTCTTCAAGCTATTTTTGATGTCCATAGCTACATAATCTAACAGATTTTCATTTAATAAATCTTGCAAAATTTCAGGGTTTGAACCATTTGTGTCAAGCTTTATTTTATATCCCAGATTTTTAATATTTATAATAACTTCTTTTAAATTAGGTTGCAAAGTTGGTTCGCCACCTGAAATAACAACTCCTTCTAAAAAATTTTTTCGGCTTTTTAAAAAATCATATATTTCAGCAATGGTTGTTTCATATGTACAATTCCCATTAATTAGTTGCGGATTATGGCAATACCAGCAGTTAAAATTACAACCACTTGTAAAAATAACTGCACTTATAGTTTTAGGAAAATCTATAAAAGATTGCTTTAAAAATCCGCCTATTTTCATTTTAGATTATCCCCTTAAAATTTTTGAATTTAATTTCAAAATCACCTTAACCATTTAAGGCATTTTTATTTACCACATATTTTTTTCTTAAATCATATTCAAGTTTTTTAGATTCATTAAAATCTTGAACAGTTCTTAAATAACCCACAACCCTAGACCAAACTTCTGTTTTTTGCTCACATTCAGGGCAAGTATAATGTTCTCCTGAAATATATCCGTGATTTTTACAAACACTAAATGTTGGTGTTATAGATATGTATGGCATTTTTGAGGTTTCGAATATTTTTTTAATTAATTTTTTGCAAGTTTCTTTGTCTT
Organism: Clostridia bacterium; assembly: GCA_028708805.1. Taxonomy (GTDB): domain Bacteria; phylum Bacillota; class Clostridia; order Christensenellales; family UBA1242; genus UBA5489. Next base: position 1,391 of record JAQVYC010000032.1, read on the forward strand.
CAACCTTTTCACCTAAATATAAATGCAAAACGGTTCCGCCTGTATATAATGATTGAAGTTCATCTTGAAGTTCAATAGTTTTAAATATATCATCTGTGAATTCGACAGGAAGTTGTGTGCTGTTTGTATAGAAAACTTTATTTCCAGTTCCAGCGGTTATGATATCAGGGAACCTTTTTTTATCTAGTTTAGCAAGTCTTGCAGTTGCTCCTTCTGCTGGGGTTGCTTCCAAGTTGTAATTATTGCCAGTTTCTGCTTGGAATTCAACCATTTTATCTCTTAAAAAATTCATTGTTTTTATTGCAAATTTTTGTCCTTTTGCTGTGGTTAAATTCTCTTCTTTTCCAAAAAGATTCATAATAGCTTCATTCATTCCAAGAATACCTATTGTGCTGAAATGATTTGCCCAATAAGAGCCTGTTTTCTCTTTTACTGACCTTAAATAAAAAGCACAATAAGGATAAAGACCGTTATTAGTTTGGTCATCAATCATCTTTCGTTTTATTTCAAGACTGTTTTTGGATAGTTCTGCCATCTTTCCCAAACGACTAAAAAATTCTTGTTCTGTTTTTGCAAGATGTGCAATTCTTGGTAAATTAATTGTTACAACTCCAACAGACCCAGTTAAAGGATTAGAGCCAAACAATCCACCGCCTCTCTTCCGTAATTCTTTTACATCCATTCGAAGTCTACAACACATAGAAATTGCATCTTCGGGAGATAAGTCTGAATTAATATAATTTGCAAAATAGGGGATGCCGTATTTACAGGTTATTTCCATTATGCTATTTACAACTTCACTATCCCAATCTAAATCCTTTGTAACATTAATTGTTGGAATCGGGAAAGTGAAAACTCTGCCGTTGGCATCGCCTTCAAGCATAACTTCACAAAAGGCTTTATTGAAGATATCCATCTCAGCCTGATAATCTCCATAACAAGAATCTTGCGGAACTCCGCCAATAATAATTGCCTGTTTTTTAAGTAATTTCGGAACTTTAAGGTCTAATGTTACATTGCTAAACGGACACTGAAAACCAACTCGTGTTGGTATATTAATATTAAAGATAAATTCCTGCAAGCATTGTTTAACCTGATTAAAAGATAGATTGTCGACACGAATAAAAGGAGCGCAATAAGTATCAAAACTGCTCCATGCTTGAGCTCCCGCAGTTTCGCCTTGCAATGTAAAAGTTGCATTTATAACTTGACCTAGAAAGGAACGCAAATGTTTTGCAGGAAGTGAACTTACCTTGCCTATAACACCTGTGAAGCCGTCTGTTAAAATGCCTCGCAAATCCCAGCCAACGCAGTAAGCTCCTAAAAAACCTAAATCGTGAATATGTATAGCTCCGCTTGTGTGCGCATCACGAATGTCATTAGGATAAATTGCACTTAACCAATATTTTTTGGTAAAAGCTTCACGCACATAATTATTAAGTCCTGCAACGCTTCTTTGCATATTTGCATTTTCTTTAGTTGCCCAGTCTTTTTCACATAGATAATCGTCAAAAAGTTCAATTGTTGCACCAACCAAAATGTTTGTTTCTCTAACTTGCGTGCGTTTTTCTCTATATAAAATAAAAGCCTTCGCAACTCGTGCATGTCTGTTTTCTATTAAAACCTTTTCAACAATATTTTGAATTTCTTCAACAGTTGGTGTGCTTTCTTCAAATCTTTTTTGTATAATGTCTTGAACTTGTCTTGCTAAATTTTGAGAAGTGAGTTTGTCATCGCCTCCACAAGCTTGGGCTGCTTTAAAAATAGCATTAGTGATTTTTTCCACATTATAATCTTGCAAGCTTCCGTCTCTTTTATATACTTTTAAGACATTCATTTAATTCCCTCCTAAATATTGTAATTTTATCTTATCAAATACAATATATTGTGTCAAGCAAATTAAAAATAACTATATATGCCATTTTAATTTTTGTTCAGATTTAACAAAAAATAAAAAACATTAAAAAACGGCTTGCCTTTTATAAAAGTTGGTGAATTAGAACAATTGTTTTCAATAAAATTCAAGCAATGCTTATTCTTAATAGTAAAAAAATCTTCAAACAAAAAAATCATTATAATTTAACTAGAATTTAAAAACTTAGTTAGTAAGTTTTAAATCTTATTATTCGAATGAGTTCTTATTGAAGACTAATAAGGTATTAAAAAAAATAAAGAGTTGGTTAAATTCAATTCTTATCTTATTTATCGTGAATTTTTTTCGTAATTAAAAAATTGATTGACTAAAAATCTCTTAAAAGTTATAATAATGTTAAATTAACGTAAAATACATTTTAAATTACT
>JAQVYC010000033.1 GCA_028708805.1 Clostridia bacterium
AAAACACAATTGAAGGGCTTATCAGAATTGAAAATTTGCCAGATGACCAATACACTTTTGATGAAAAAACAATGAAATTAAAAGGATACAAAAACTCTTTTGGCTTTGGTGATAAAATTAAAATAAGAGTTGTTGCTGTGGGTTTAGCAAAACGCCAGATTGAGTTTTGCGAAGCATTTACCACATATGTTCCAAGACAAAGAAATATAAATAATAGCAAAAGTTTGTCTAGAAACACATCAAAAAAACAATTAAACAAAAAAAATCTAGAAGGAAAAAGTAATTTAGAGCACTTTAAAAAATACGGAAGGAAACCCAAAAAAAACAAATAAGATTTGTATAAATAGGTTTAAAACATGAAAGTTATAACAGTAAACAAAAAGGCAAGATTTAACTATAACATATCCGAAACTTATGAAGCGGGAATTGTTCTTGTAGGAAGCGAAGTTAAATCTATTCGAAACGGTGGTGTTAGCATCAACGAGAGTTTTGTTTTAATAAAAAACGATGAAGCATTTTTAAAAAATGCCTATATTAAGCCTTATGAAAATGGTTCAAGTTTCAATCCAGAAAGTCGACGGACTAGAAAACTTTTGTTAAAAAAGTCTGAAATTACAAAAATTAAAAGAAAAATTGAGGCCGAAGGCCTTGCTCTTGTTCCCATAAGAATTTACCTAAAAGGTAACTATGTTAAAATTGAAATAGGTATCGGTAAAGGCAAAAAGTTGTATGATAAACGAGAAACAATAAAACAAAAAACAATTAAGAGAAATTTAGAAAGAGAAGATTATTATAATAATTAAAAAGTATAAATTGGTTTGCGAAAAATCAATCTTGACAAAATTTCTAAAAAACAATATAATAATAAGAGAAACTGCTAGCAATAAATAAACTTACAAACAATTATCTAAGGTTTGGGGGCGTAAGGGTTTCGACGGAGATAATGGGATTTGTGCAAAGCATATGGTAAGTTCGGTACTACCTAAAAAACCGTAAAAAAATAAACGCAGATAATGCAGAACCACGCTTGGCTGTAGCAGCTTAAACAGCTTGCCTTAAAGAGAGCCACGAAGCTTTTCAAGGTATCGAATTTCGTGAAAATTTTGTTTGAATTTAGTTTTGTTTCAAACAAAAAACTTTAAAAACTCACCAACCCAGAAGCCTGTTTATGAGTTAACTGATTAGGTGTAAAAAAATATCATAAACTAAATATGTAGAAAAGCAAATCTGATTTTTTTCGGACGCGAGTTCAATTCTCGCCGTCTCCACCAAAAAACAATTTACTTGCCCTTCCGTTTAAATCGGAAGGGCTTTTTTATGTGTTTATTTTAAACAAATATCACGAAATATATTAGAAGCTCATATAATAATAAAATACATAAAAAGGGAGAATTTAGTGTGAATAGAAATCAAGCAGAAAGAGGCTTGCGTGATTTTGGTCCAGCGCCTTTGATAATTAACATAGAAAAAGCAACTAATATAAATCAGAACTATCGAACTGCGTTATGGACAGGAAAACATTTCCAAGTTACTTTAATGAGTATAAGGGTTAAGGGAGATATTGGGCTTGAAATGCACCCTGATGTTGACCAGTTTATAAGAGTTCAAAGTGGCTACGGACTTGTTAAAATGGGGAATAGTAAAGATAATTTAAATATGCAAAAGAGAATTGATGACAGTTATGCAATAATTATTCCAGCGGGTACTTGGCATAACTTAATAAATATAGGTCCAAAACCTTTGAAACTATATTCAATTTATGCTCCGCCACAACATTCATTTGGGACCGTTCACGAAACAAAAGAAATAGCGGAAGAAGAGGAGCATTGAAATTTTTCAATAATTTTAAGACAAGTGTTTTAACTAAAATTTAAAAGGTTGTTAATTTGATTATTGTTTTAATATTAATTTTTTATGCTATAATTGGTTCGTAATGCGGTAAGTATTGCTATTATTGTTTTGATAAAGAGTGTAGGAGGTGAATTGAAATTCACATTTACATTCTTTTGTTTTATTAAAGTGAAAGATGAGATTTTGGGAACAGTAAAAAAATAAAAGATTAAGTAATTTAAATCTTTAAAAACTAAATTATAACAAACACTTGAAAATTCTATTAAATTATTGTAAAATAAGAAAGGCTTTAAAATAATTAAACAATTTAGTTTAAGAGTATAGCTTTTTAGCTAAAAACTCATAAGAAGTGAGTTTGTAAAAAGCAAGAAATGCAGGTGTAACTCAATGGTAGAGTGTCGGCTTCCCAAGCCGAATACGAGGGTCCGATTCCCTTCACCTGCTCCAAATTTAAGCAAAATAAAAATAATGATTTTTGCAAAAAGTATTATCTTGATGTCGCTATTTTATTTTTCAATTTAATTAAATAAAAAAAGACAATTTTTTTCATAAGTTTTAAAGATTGCAACATTTAATATTGTTAGAATATATAAAATTGTTTATACAAAAAACAATCAGTATTTTTTTATTTTTTTCTACAATATTATTTTTTTCCACAATATTATTTTTTTTGTTTACATTGCTTTGTTTTTTTGTTATTCTTAGTAAGACTTATTTTTAGGAGTTTTAAATGTTAATTATAGACAACTTTTCTAAATCTTATGACGGCAAAAAATTTGCTGTGAAAGATTTATCTTTAAGGGTAGAGCCAGGGCAGATTGTAGCTTTTATAGGTCCGAACGGGGCAGGTAAAACCACTACACTAAAAGCAATTTGCGGGATAATTAATTATGATAAAGGAGATATTTTTGTTAACGGAATAGATGTGGCAAAAAATCCTTTACAGGCAAAAATGAATTTGGCATATTTGCCAGATAATCCTGACCTTTATGAGCATTTAAAAGGCATTGAGTATTTAAATTTTATTGCTGATGTCTTTTGTATTGACCAGTATATACGAAAAGAATTGATAGAGAAATATTCAACTTTATTTAAAATAAATAATAATTTACAAGAACCAATAAAAACATATTCTCATGGGATGAAGCAAAAAATTGCTATTATTTCTGCTTTAATTCATAAACCAAAACTTTTTTTATTAGACGAACCTTTTACTGGGTTAGATCCGCAATCTAGTTTTGATTTAAAAGAGATTTTAAAACAGCTTGTTAAAGAGGGCTGTGCAGTTTTTTATTCTACTCATGTTTTGGAAGTTGCTGAAAAACTTGCAACTCATATCGCTATTGTGAGAAAAGGAATGCTTATTAAGTTTGGTCCTACAAAAGAGATTACGGGCGATAAATCTCTTGAAAGTTTATTTTTGGAGTTAGCAAATAATGACTAATATAAAAAATTTAATTAAAATTTATATAAAACAAATGATTTCAAATTATTTGTCACTAGGTAGCAAAAAAAAGGCTTCTAGTGGCTCAAAGAAAATTGCGGGCATTATGATTTTTGTTCTAATTTTTGCTTATTTAATGTTTGCTGTAGGGCTACTTTATATTATTCAATTAGAACAGTTACAAGCAGCTGGCATGCAAGATTATATTATTTTGATTAGTTTCATATTGTCCAGTTTAATTATATTTTTGATTGTAACTTATGAAATAAGCGGGCATTTTTTCAGAACTAAGGATTTTGAAATTGTGGCAAGTATGCCAATTACAAGTTTGCAGATAGTTGTTAG
>JAQVYC010000034.1 GCA_028708805.1 Clostridia bacterium
CAAAAAACTACGGTGTTAATTCGGCGATATACCACATATTGCAGGAAGGAATGACAAATGCAATAAGGCACGGCAATGCATCTAAAATTTGGATTAATTTATCCTATTCCAATGAGAATATAAAATTTAATATAAAAGATAACGGAGCAGGAGCCGTGGCATTTATTGAAGGATTTGGTTTGAAAGGAATAAAAGAAAGAGTTGAATCCTTTGGCGGCAAGGTTGAATTTAAACAACAAGACGGTTTTACAATTGACGGAGAAATGGTCATCCTGAACGACAGTGAAAGATGCCCTAACCCTATTTTTCAGAGTATTTTTTCTGAAAAATAGCGGTAGGTCATTCGCAGCGAGCGCCAATTTTATGCGACGTAAGGAGCAAATAAAATTGTGCAGCGAGACTGCGTGATCTCAGCACTCCAAAACCTGAGATTCCTCGCTGCGCTCGGAATGACAGAGCGGGTGGTTTGCGTTTATTCATAACAATGAAATTACATAGTACGAATATGTCCATATGGAGGAAAATAAATGATTAAATTACTATTGGCAGATGACCAGGATATTTTGACGGAAGGGCTTAAGCTGATACTTGGTGCTGAAGAAGATATTGAAATTGTCGGCACCGCTAATAATGGAAAAAAAGCATATGAGTTATGCAGGATTAGAAAACCTGATGTTGTACTCATGGACATACAAATGCCGGAAGTAAACGGTGTTGAAGCAACAGCAATGATAAAGAAGGAATTTCCTCATATTAAAATAATAGTTCTTACAACATTTAATGATGATAAATATATTTATGATGCATTAAAAAATGGTGCATCGGGATATTTGTTGAAGGATACTTCTCCGGCGGAAATTTTAAAAGCCGTCCGCACTGTTTATAGCGGGGGAGCATTGATTCAATCAGAGGTTGCCGTTAAAGTAATAGATAAATTTTCACAGTTGGCAAAGGAAACGGTGGATAAATACATTGACCCAAAAGCTGAATTGTTAACAGACAGAGAAATTGAAATATGCCGCCTTATAGCAGAAGGGAAAAATAACAAGGAAATAGCAGATGAATTATTCTTAAGTCAAGGAACTGTTAAAAACCATATAACAAAAATTCTTATAAAACTTGACTTAAGAGACCGTACCCAATTGGCAATTTTTTCAATAAAAAATGAACTATAAAGATAAATATTACTTGAATTATGCATATAATTATTATATAATTATGATAGAATTAATAAGCTTTTAGGAGGTAATAACAGTTACAAATAAACATAACAATGCATTACAAAATTAGACAAGAATGCTATTAGTACAGTGATATACTTATTCTGAGGTGAGAAATAATGGGAAAAATGATAAGTATATCCGAAGCGAGTAAATTAACAGGAGTAACAGTAAAAACCCTTAAAATTTGGGATAACGAAGGGTTATTAAAAGCAAAATACAAAAATGCTATTCAGAAATCCATTCAAGAATTAGAAAAGGAAAGGGATGAAAATAGTGAAAATAACGATACAAGCAGTATTATTTAATGTATCTCATGAATATGAAGAAACATTAAATAATATGATGCTAATATTTTGTACCGCTATTAGATATTCATTTAAACGACTTCTTGAAGGACAAAGAAAAGGCGATTTAGAAAAAGACGTAGCATCTAAATATAAACTAAGCATTCGTCAAGCAAAAGATGCAGTAGAATCAGCCAGACAAACCATACAATCACAAAAAGAGCTATTAAAACTTAATTATAACAACTATGACAAAAAGGCAAAGCGAATAGAAAAAGAGTTAAAAAATGAAAAACTATCAGAAAAGAAACAAAATGCATTAATAAAGAAATTAGAGAAAAGAAAAAGAAAATCATACTATTATCAGAAATTGATAGAAAACAATCAAATTCCGCCCGTAACATTCGGTACTAAAAAAATGTTTATAAGAAGATGTAAAGGATTAATAACTAATGAAGAATGGAAAAATTGCAGGAATAACAGGCTCTACAGCAGAGGAGACAAAACAAAAAAAGGTAATCCAAACTTAAGAATAATAATCAAAAACAAAATGTCATATTTAGAAATATCAACACTGCAAAAAACAGAAACAAACAGAGCAATAAAAATACAAATACCGATATACCTTCCACAAAAGTTATCAAAAAAAACCGGTAAAATAAACGGAAACAATTACAGAGAAATGTTTTTAAACATCCTAGAAACAAACGAAGCATATCAAGTGGAAATAATAAAAAGAAACAATAAATACTATGTCCACATAACCTTTGACATCAAAGAGAAGATTCCAATATATACAAATGAGCACGGAGTAATAGGTATAGACACAAACCCCGACGGATTTGCACTAACCTGTATAGACAATAAAGGAAATCATAAATGGCATAAGCAATTAAAACAACCTGAACTACTATATGCAAGAAGCAACAGAAGAAAAAACCTATGCGGGGAATTGGTAAAACAAGCTATAGAGATTGCCAAAACAAACAATACCGGTATAACAATCGAAAATCTGAAATTTGAAGATGACAAAGATGTACAAAGAAAATTTGCACGAATAAAGCATCAATTTATATACAGAACACTTTTAACAATGTTGGAAAGTGCTTGTAAAAAAGAAGGAATAGAAATAATAAAAGTAAAACCCCAATTTACAAGCAAAATAGGACTATACAAATATTGTCACCAATATGGAATGGATGTTCATAACGGTGCAGCGATGGTAATAGGAAGAAGAAGCTACAGACTAAAAGAAAAAGTACCTAAGTTACTAAAAAATAAATTGATTGACAATATAGAAGAATTCAACAAGAAAAACGAATGGTCAAAATGGTCAAAAATAAATAATATCATAAAAAGAAAGGTAGGTGAAAAACCTGATTCGTGGATTAAAAACAGAAAACAAACGCTAGGATTAGCCTCTTAATATATAAAACTGCCAAAGAACACTAAGGTTGAAAGGCTTTGGTAGAAAACAAATTAGGAGCAGCTAACAGTTGCAATCTTGTTGAACTTAATTGAAAGGTACAATTAAGGCTATGCGGGATTTTAATACGAAAGTATTAATCCTAGTGGTTGAATCCTGTGATACCACCGTCTTATCAGTATAATAAGATGAAAAAACATAATGTTATGAAATGTTATGTTTTTAGAAACCAGGTGAAAATTTTGCCGCATATAAGACCGGTAACTGACTTAAGGAATAAATTTTCAGATATTTCAAAATTAGTGCATGAAAAGGAAGAACCGATTTTTTTAACTAAAAATGGTTATGGTGATATGGTAGTTATGAGTATTGAAACATATGAAAAAATGAATATGGATAATATGATTTTTGAGAAGTTAAAAGAAGCTGTAATTGTTGCAGAATCAACAGAAGAAAGATATGATTTTGATAAAATTTCTAAAGAAATGAGGGAGAAACTTATTGAAAGGTTATAAGATTAAATTACTTATAACAGCAGTAAGAGATTTGGATGTATTTATTTAGTGCCAAAAGTCACATTAATAATTTTAATTAAGTTATTTAAGGTACTTTTTTTTTGTTTTATATTTTATACAATGGTAAAAACAAGAAAATTAATATAAAATAAGTTGGAGGAAT
>JAQVYC010000003.1 GCA_028708805.1 Clostridia bacterium
GTTGTATAAATTTAAGATATCATCCTTATTAAAGTCAGCAAATTTATTTACTTTAATTCAAAATAATCTTTTAAAAGTTCTTTGGCTTTGAAAATTTTGTGCTCTTTGCCATTGCTTATTACTACATCCATTTCGGGATTAAATTCCACAAAAACTTGTCGGCACGCCCCGCACGGAAAGGCAGGAAATTCGCAGTCTGAAACAACGGCTATTGCCTTAAATTCTTTTTCACCTGCACTGATTGCACTACAAAGAGCCGAACGCTCTGCACAAACCGACATACAATACGAAGCATTTTCCACATTGGTTCCAACATAAATATTCCCATTGTTTGTTAATAATGCCGCCCCAACTTTAAATTTGGAATATGGGCTGTAACTATTTTGTTTAACAATGCTTGCTTGCTGAATTAGTTTCAAATATTCCTGCATTTTTCTCCTAAGTGTTTTTTAAGTATAATTAGTTTATTGTTGACTTTTGTTATATTTATCTTTCGTAATTCATTCTTATTTTTTTATTTATAATCATTATTTTCTTTAATAAATTAAATAAGTTACCCTAAATTGATTACAATTTTCGGGTTAGATATTTTTGTTTTTAGTGTTTACTTTTCAAAAGTTTAAAGCAAAAAGTTTTCGAGATAATGTTTGTTTCATAATTTCCTATCAGCTTTCTTGTCCCGTTTGAAATTTATAAATAATACAGTTTTAAAATATTCTCAATTAACATTTTCAACTTAGCGAAATATATTTTATTAAATTATATATTTAGTTTTAAATTATTCTCATTCTCAACTTCTACGGGCTGAATTGAGCGATAATGTTTTAAGCCTGTACCAGCAGGAATTAACTTACCTATCATAATGTTTTCTTTTAAGCCTAGAAGTTTGTCTTTTTTGCCCTTTAATGCCGCCTCAGTTAAAACTCTTGATGTCTGTTCAAAACTTGCAGCTGAAAGGAATGATTCTGTGGAAAGCGCCGCTTTTGTTATTCCAAGCGAAACTCTTTTCGCTGTTGCAGGCATTCCGCCCGACTTCAATATTTTGTTATTTATTGCATCATATTGAAAAGCATCAATGATTTCACCTGGAAGCAATTTTGTGTCGCCTGAATTTTCAATTTTTACTTTTCTTAACATTTGTCTTATTATAATTTCAATATGCTTATCGTTAATTTTAACATCCGTAGCTCTATAAACTGCAACGACTTCTTTTAAAATATAATCTTGCAAACCTTTAAGCCCTTTTATTCTTAAAAGGTCAGCTGGATTTAATGCACCTTCTTCAAGTTGTGTTCCCGGCTGAACCGTTTCGCCATTTTTAACCTTTAAAAATGCTGGTCGCTTTATTTCATATTGAACATCGCCATCACTCGTCTTAACTGTTATGATATATGCTTTTGCTTCTTCTTTGATTGAGATTTTGCCTGAAACCTCAGAGAGTTTTGCCTCGCCTTTTGGTTTTCGTGCTTCAAAAATTTCTTCCACGCGTGGCAAACCTTTTGTGATATCGGCAGCTACTAACGCACCACCCGTATGGAAAGTTCTCATTGTCAACTGCGTTCCTGGCTCACCAATACTTTGCGCAGAAATAATTCCAACAGCTTCGCCCAAATTAACTTTTTCTTTTCCTGCCATATCTCGACCATAACATTTAGCACAAACACCTTGTTTGCAACGGCAAGTAAGCAGTGTACGAATTGAAATACTTTTTATGCCAGCACTTACAATTTCTTTTGCCTGTATTGGCGAAATCATTGTGTTTGCAGGCACAATTGTCTTTTTAGTTTGCGGGTTGATAACTTCTTCAACTGCAAATCTACCCACAATTCTTTCTTCTAACGGTTCAATAACTCTTTTATCTTCAACAAGGTCGGTTACTTCAACTCCTTTAACTTTTTCACCTAAGCTAGCAAAGCAATCTTCTTCGTTTATTACAACATCTTGGGCAATATCTACAAGTCTTCTTGTTAAATAACCAGAATCGGCTGTTTTGGTTGCAGTATCCGCCAAAGTCTTTCTACCACCACGAGACGAAATGAAATATTCTAATGGTGTAAGACCGCTTCTATAAGATGATTTAACTGGTGTATCAATTTTATTTTCTGATATTGACTGTTTAAGTCCGCAAGTTCCCGTTAGGTTGTTCAACTGCATATTAGTTCCACGCGCCCCAGAGAAAACCATCATTTTTAGAGGGTTGTATTGGCTCATATTATTTATAACTGCTTCTTGAACTTGCATTGTAGCGTCATTCCAGATTGCAATATTTGATGTTAGTTTTTCATCTTTGGTTATAAGTCCACGAATCATAAGTTTTTCATTTTCGTTAACTTGACTTTGTGCTTTTGCCAAAATCTTTTCTTTTTGTGGTGGATGTTTCATATCAAAAACATTAATAGTCAAGCAACCCAAAGTTGAATATTTATATCCTATTTCTTTGAATTTGTCTACAACCTTAGCACACTCAGTAGAGCCTAAAACCTTGAATATTTCATTTGTTATAAATTTAAGGTCTTTTTTGGTTACTTCGTGATTGATTTCTAATTTACAATAATTTTCAGGGTTGGTTCTATCCACAATACCTAAATTTTGAGGAATGTTGTTGTTGAAAATAACTCGACCAACTGTGGTTTTAATTTTTTCAGAGTATTGGACTCCATTAACTATGCAAGATCTTTTTACAATTATTTCTGCTCTTAAATCTAAATTTTCTGTTTCATAAGCAATAATTGCTTCTTCATCCGAAGCAAAAATGCTTCCCTCGCCCTTTGCCCCTGGCATTGCCTGAGTTAAATAATAACAACCTAAAACAATATCCAGCCCCGGAGTAATAATAGGTTCTCCGTCAGACGGTTTCAAAATATTATTAGTAGAAAGCATTAAAACTCTTGCTTCGGTTTTTGCCTCTGTGCTTAAAGGTAAATGAATTGGCATTTGGTCGCCGTCAAAATCGGCATTGAAACCCGCACAAACAGACGGATGCAGTTTTATTGCTCTGCCTTCAACCAAAACTGGTTCGAATGCTTGAATTCCTAGCCTGTGAAGTGTTGGAGCACGGTTTAATAAAACAGGATGGTCTTTAATAACTTCTGCTAAAATATCCCAAACAATTGGCTTTTCTCTTTCAATTAATCGCTTAGCACTTTTAATGTTATGCGACTGGTTTAACTCAACAAGTCTTTTTATAATAAAAGGTTTAAAAAGTTCAAGAGCCATTTCTTTTGGCACACCGCATTGATACATTTTTAGTTCAGGTCCTACTACAATAACTGAACGGCCTGAATAGTCAACTCTTTTTCCTAAAAGGTTTTGACGGAAACGCCCTTGCTTACCAGCAAGCATAGCAGTTAAAGATTTTAATTCACGAGACCTTGCCCCTTGAACAGCCTTGCCTCTTTTGCCGTTATCAATCAAACTGTCCACGGCTTCTTGAAGCATTCTCTTTTCATTTCTGATAATAACATCAGGTGCTCCGAGCTCCATTAATTTTTTAAGACGGTTATTTCTGTTGATAACTCTTCTATATAAATCATTTAAATCACTTGTTGCATATCTTCCACCATCTAATTGAACCATAGGTCTAAGCTCAGGCGGTAAAATCGGCAACACATCTAAAATCATCCACTCTGGTTTATTCTCGCTGATTAAAAAAGATTCTATTACATCAAGTTTTTTAATCGCCTTTAATCTCTTTTGTCCTTTTGCTGTTAAAAGAAGATTTTTTAGTTCTTCACTTTCTTTTTTAAGGTTAACTTCGCTTAACAATTTTTTAATTGCAGTTGCTCCCATACTTGCAACAAAAGCACCAGCACCTTGTTCTTCAACTGCCGTTCTATATTCTTTATCTGTTAGAACTTGCTTATATTCAAATCCTGAATTTTTAGGGTCTAAAACAATATAACTAACATAATACATAACTTGCTCTAATGTTTTAGGCATAATTTCTAAAATTGTGCCAATTCGTGAAGGCACACTTCTAAAAAACCAAATATGAGAAACAGGACAAGCTAGCTCGATATGCCCCATTCTTTCTCTTCTTACTTTGGAGCGGGTAACTTCAACTCCACACTTATCACAGACAACACCTTTATAGCGAATCCGTTTATATTTTCCGCAATGACATTCCCAATCCTTTCGAGGTCCAAATATCCTTTCGCAAAACAACCCGTCTTTTTCGGGTTTCTGCGTACGATAATTAATTGTTTCAGGCTTAGTTACTTCCCCATAAGACCATTCTCTTATTTTTTCGGGAGATGCAATCCCAATCTTCATTGCATCAAAATCATTCAAATCAAACATATTTTCACCTTTTATTTTATGACTTTAAGGGCGGTTGCCCTATTTATAAGTTCATTTGTGCTATCTTTTTCTTTTGCCGTTATTTATATCAAAATTTCTAATGCACTAAGTTTATTCGATGTCATCTAAGTCTTCAAATAAACTATCTAATCCATCCATATTAAATTCTTCGGATAACTCAGCTTTAATACCTGCATCCTCTGTTTCAGCATTTATAATTTCAGCATTTTCTTCAAATTCTAAATTTATATCTTTAAGCTCTTCTTCCACTTCCTTAGACAAATTCGGCATATCATATTCATCTAAACTAAATTCGTTTAATGCAACTTCTTCATCATCTTCGGTTAAGATTTTGACATCTAATGCAAGAGACTGCAATTCTTTAATTAACACCTTAAAGCTTTCTGGAATCCCAGGAGCTGCAATAGGTTGCCCCTTTATTATTGCTTCGAAAGTTTTGGTTCTACCTGTTACATCATCTGACTTAACAGTTAAAATTTCTTGAAGTAAGTTAGATGCGCCATAAGCTTCTAATGCCCAAACTTCCATTTCACCAAATTTCTGGCCACCAAACATAGCCTTACCGCCAAGAGGTTGCTGAGTTACAAGTGAATAAGGACCTGTGGAACGAGCATGCATTTTACTGTCTACCATATGGTCAAGTTTTAACATATATTTATAACCCACAGTTGCAGGATTATCAAAAGGTAAACCTGTTCTGCCGTCATATAGTTGAATTTTGCCGTCTGACGGAAACCCGTTTTCAATTAATAATTTCTGGATATCATCAGCTTCTGCACCGTCAAAGGCAGGAGTTGCAACCTTCCAGCCCAATGATTTTGCCACTAATCCTAAATGCACTTCCAAAACCTGTCCAACATTCATACGAGAAGGAATGCCCAGCGGATTTAACACAATATCTAGTGTTTGACCATTACTTAAAAATGGCATATCTGCTTCTGGTAATATATGAGAAACAACGCCTTTGTTACCATGTCTTCCAGCCATTTTATCGCCCACTGAAAGCTTTCTTCTTTGAGCAACATAAACTTTAACCATCATAATAACACCAGGCTCTAATTCATCTTTATTCTTTCTAGAAAATACTTGAACATCTACAACAACACCACCTCTGCCGTGCTGAACACGCAAAGAAGTATCTCGCACTTCGTGAGACTTTTCGCCGAAGATTGCTCTTAACAATCTTTTTTCAGGAGTGAGTTCTGTTTCGCCTTTTGGCGTAACCTTGCCCACAAGAATATCACCTGCTCTTACTTCGGCACCAATTCTTATAATTCCATTTTCATCTAGATTTTTTAATGCTTCATCGCCTAGGTTTGGTATGTCTCTTGTTATTTCTTCATCGCCCAATTTAGTTGAACGACATTTTATTTCTTCAACTTTTAAAGTTATAGATGTGAAAACATCATCTTTTGCTATTCTTTCACTAATTAGAATAGCATCTTCATAATTATAACCTTCCCAGTTTAAATAGCCTACTAAAATATTTTTTCCAAGCGCTAATTCGCCATTTTCTGTTGAATAACCGTCTGCTAAAATATCTCCAACTTTAACATTTTGACCTTTTTTAACAATAGGTTTTTGATTTACGCATGTATCTGAGTTTGTTTTTTCAAATTTTATTAAATAGTATTTTTCATCGCCGTCATTGGTTTTTACATTAATGTAATCTGCACTTACATAAGTTACAACACCCTCTTTCTTACATTTAATAAGCGCTCCCGAATCATACGCAACCTTAGCTTCCATACCAGTTCCAACAATAGGAGCTTCTGGGCGAAGAAGTGGCACTGCCTGCCTTTGCATATTCGCACCCATTAACGCACGAGCAGAGTCATCGTTGTTTAAAAATGGAATAAGTGATGTTGCGACCGAAATAAATTGTTTTGGCGAAACATCCATAAAATCTACCATTGTAGACGGAACTTCCACCACGGTGTTTTTATATCTGCAAATAATTCTATCATTAACAAATTTACCTTCTTCGGTTAATGATTCAGTTGCCTGACAAATATAAGAATTATCTTCTATGTCAGCCATATAAAAATCAAATGAGTTACTCACAATTCCCGTTTTTTTATCAACCTGTCTGTATGGTGTTTCAAGAAATCCATAATCATTTATGTGCGCATAACTTGTAAAACTGTTGATAAGCCCAATGCTTTGACCTTCTGGGGTTTCAATAGCACAAATTCTACCATAGTGAGTGTAATGCACGTCTCTTACTTCAGCACTTGCTCTTTCTTTCTTAACACCACCAGGTCCTACCGCCGACATTTTTCTTTTTTGAGAAAGCCCTGAAAGACAATTAATTTGCTCCATTAATTGAGAGAGCTGAGATGATGTCATAAAATCTTTTAGTGCTTTATTGATAGGACGAGGATTAACAATTTCTTTTGGCGTTATGCCAACGAGTTCTTTACCTTGTAATGTTTCTTTAACCGCTGTTGCCAATTTGTTAACACCTGAACGAAAGGCATTGCCTAAAAGTTCGCCCACTGTTGCAATACGCCTGTTGCTTAAATGGTCTATGTTATCTATATATCCAATTCCTTCAAGCAAATCCAAATAATAACTAATACTTGCAAGAATATCATCCATTGTTAAAGTGGTTATTATTAAGTTTTTAGCATTTTCTTTAATTGCTTCTTTTATTTCCTTATCTGATTTGTCTTTATTCTCATTTAAAACTTGCATTAGAACAGGATAATAAACTTTTTCGTTTATCCCTAATTCTTCTTCGTTACAAGGATAAACCTCTGACAACTGAACTCTATGGTTACCTCTTATTAAATGCTTTTTGCCATTTACCATAACCCATACTTCATTAATGCCTGCATTTTCAATGGCTTTTGCCATTTCTTCATTTATGATTGCATTTTTCTTAACAATAACCTCATCGCCTACCACTATGTTTGTTGCAGAAACTAGGTTTATAACTCGGTTTTGAATACATAATTTTTTATTAAATTTATATCTTCCTACTCTTCCTAAATTATAGTATTGGTCAGAAAAAAAGAAGAGATTTAGATAATTTCTAGTAGACTCTACTGACGGCACTTCACTAGGCCGTGTTTTTCGTGCGAACTCTAAAATTGCCTCTTCCTGAGTTGTTTGTGGCTCTTTGTCTAAAACATTCTTAATATAACGGTTGTCGCCGAAAATTTTAAGAATTTCTTTTGCCGTAAAGCCAAAACATTTTAAAAATATACCAATGGTAACCTTGCTACCACGGTCAATTACAAGTTTTATGATTTCATTAGCGCCTTGTTCAAATTCCAGCCACATTCCTCTGGTTGGGATAAGTCTGCCCGTTAAAGTTGAAGTGTCTTGTTTGTTCATTGCAAAATAAACACTTGGTGAGCGCAAAACTTGATTGACAATAACCCTCTCAATACCATTTATTATAAAAGAGCCGTCATCCGTCATATAAGGCACATCGCCTAAATAAACTTCTTGGTCAATGGCTTCGCCTGTTTCTTCCACCACAAATCTAGCCTGAACTTTAAGCGGGATGGTGTAAGACATTCCTCTTCTTTCTGTTTCTTTTATGGAATATTTGGGAACAGAATTCAAATCTGCTTTAAGCAGATATAATTTTGCCTTACCGCTATAATCCATAATAGGTGAGAATTCATCTAAAACACTTTGAATGCCTATATGCAAAAATTCTTTATATGCCTTTTTCTGAATTTTTAATAAATCTGGAAGCTCAACAATTTCATCTATTTTAGAAAAGGTATATCTTTCTGTGTTACCGCTAACAATCTTTTTTGCAATCTTAGTTTCTTGCATATTTTTCTCCTTAAATCATACTTAAAAAATTCGGACGAAAAACCACAAGTGCTATCAACTGAGAAGCACTTGCTTAATCTTTTATATTACTGGATAAAAAAAATAGGATATAATTTCACTTTTCGTACAATAATTCCTAATGGAAGGATAGCATAAAGTAATTAATATGTCAACTGTTTTTTAAAAATTCCTCAAAAGCAAAACAAGACAAATTCCACTAAAAAAACTTATTATTTTTAAGAAAGCCTTCGTCTGCGGTTGTTATCTATTAAACAAACAATTGTTCTTAACTCGTTAAGTATTTGCACAAGTAAACTGTTCGTTTCTTGCAATGAACCTTCATTTGGAATACTGTTTGTCAAGGGCAATAAATTACTGCTAAGATAATCTAAGTTACTATCATAAAAAGGCGTACCTATCGGAACTCCGCTAGGGATATTTACATTTGCTTGACCTTTAATCTTATCTGTACTCGAACCTTCCAAGGTAGACCCATTGTTATGTATGTTCGGTTTAACGCTGTATCCGTATTTACTTAAAACTCCCGCATATGCCTGAGCCATCTCCCTTAAAAGATTTTCATTTAATGGCGGGCTATCGTTATACTGGGCAGAGGCTGATTGCACATTGATTTTTGAACGACTTAACACATCGCTTCGCAAAAAAGGTTTTCTTAAATTATTATTGTTTTTGTTTTCCATTGAAAATTTATATGAAGACATTGAAATATTTGTTAATTATCTTTAAAAGCTTACCATAAATTTTTAGAAATCGGTATCCATTAAAAGCTTGCTTGTTTTTTCTGAACCTATATTCAAAAATTTTCTCTACAAATAATATATCTCTATTTTTTGTTTTTTTATTATAATGTGAATTTTATTTATTTCGTTTTGTTGCCATTCATCATTTAAGGTTATAACTTTTTTCTAAGTGTAATTCACCTATGGCTTTTTGAGGCAAAAAGGCGCAAGGTCATTATTAAAACTTTTAAGGAATTTACTCTTCTACAATATCAGTAATTAAGTTTGAGATTGTACTGATTTTAAAAACACGAGCTTGCCAATGCCTTGCAGTTGTTTTTTTAAGCAAAGCAATTTTGTTTTGCCCGTCTAGCATTATAGGTTTCACCTCATCGAACTCGCCAAAAAATTGTTCAAACAACTCATCCGAAATATTTTGTGCAAATTTTTTAGATAGCAGTTTTTTTGCTAAAAAATAATCTTTTTCTTTAACCGCTTGAAAAAAAGCAATATGATTTAAAAACGGAGCAAACCTTGAAGGACTTCCATTTAAATATATCGGCTCACTGGAAACCTTTTCAAGCTTGTCTTCTTTTATTATAAATGTTTGAAGCTCGCCGTGTCGAGCAAAAGTTTTCTTGTCTTCTATTAAAATTATTCCATCTTCTTCAATCGAAAAGTTTCCAACAAGCTCATAAAATTTTTTATTACCTTTGTGAAACAAAACAACATAATCTGAATCTTCAAAGTCAGCCTGCATTATTATTGCATTTTTATTCTCATAAAAATCAATATTCTTTATATTGTCTTTGCAATCAAAACTAAAATGTTTCACTTCTATGTCGACCAAAAATTTAAAGGGGCTACCAATTAAACACACTGTGAAGTCTTTAAACATTTTACCCTTTAAAAACACGGGCGAAAAACTAATCGGCGGACAAGCTTCCAGCATCAAAAAATTTGGATATTCAAAAATATTAAGATAATCGTTACGAAAAACACTTTGTTTTTCTGCAATAAAACAGAATGGCAAAAAACTCTTACTCGTTGGAAAAACACTTATATAGGTGCTTTCTTCAATTTCCAGCGTTTTGCCTGCGGATAATTCCAGAAACTCTCCGCCAATTTGAACAATCATATAATTTTTTGAGTATAAAAAATATTTCATATTAATAATAATATATTAGATTATTTTATCTAGTATGATTTTTTGGCAAATTATAACTTTTAAAAACAATTTTTTCTTTTTTCGGTTAATTATTTTAATTATTACTTTTATTTTTAAGGTATTAATTGCATAACAAATGCCAACAATTTTTTTAGGAGAAATGCAATGAAAAAATCTGAAAATGCGTGGAAAGAACAAGATATATTTGACTTATTCAAACTTGTGGAAAATAACAGAAGGGAAAACAAGGCACTTGTGAAAGCTTTTGAAAAATATGCTAAAATTTCAGGTCGCAAGAAAAATAGTGTTAGAAATTTTTATTATAAAAAACTAAAAGAGTTTGAACAAGATACCGAAAGTGTAAAAAAATATAAAATAAATTTATCTGTTCACACAAAAAATGAACAAAAGTTTTTCACTCCCGAAGAAGCCGAACTTAGCATTAGAAAAATTGAAGACTTATTAAAAAAGGGCTATTCTGTAAGAAAAGCTTGTTATGAAGTTGCAAGTGGTGATGTAAAGCAAATGCTTCGGCTTCAAAATAAGTTCAGAAGTACAAAACAAAAAATAAGTGATTATCTAAGCCTAGATAAGTCTAACAAAAGAACTTTTTCTGGCGATAGTAAAACTTCTAATTCTAACAACGATAACAAAAGCAATCTTTTAATTATGCCAAACACCAAAACGGTTTTAACCGACAGCGAAATAAACAGTTTGTTTATGGGGTTGGTTAAACTGGTAAAAAAAGTCGCAAAGGAACAATGTGATTTAGATCTTATAAATCAAATGCAATCTGCTAATGCTGAACTTCGAAGGTCTATAAAGTCGCTAGCGGATAAAGAGCGAGAAATAAAATATTTTCGCAAAAAATTTGATTTGTTAACAAATGAAAAAACCAAATTAAAAGAGGAATTGAATTGCTTGCGGTCGCAAAATGCGGAACTTCTAAAAATTGATGATTCCCCTATTAAGTTTAATAAACTAAAAAACTATATTGACAAGCTTGGCAAAAAAACAAAAGCAAAAGAAACAACTTAAAAAAACGCTACGAACTCAAACAACAATAACACAACAATACGAAATTTAATTAGCGGTATAACTGCACCTTGCTTTTTTTAAGTGAGAACTTCTTCAACCAATTTGTTGCTTAGGTAGCTTTTGTTTCTCTCACATCTTGCACTAAAATTTATCCCTAAATTAAACAGTAAAATAAATAATAAAAGCCAAAGGTATTGCTTTGGCTTTTATTATTATCTGACAACTTATCTAACCAAATTAATTACGGTTAGATTAAAACTCATCTGCCCTTTTAAATTAATTCTTGTAAGAGTTTTGCACCTGCTTAAAATGTTTAATTCATAATCAATTATGTTGTATTAAACTTTTTCTGCAATTCGCAACTTTGCACTGCTCGAACGAGAATTATTCTCTTTTTCTTCCTCCGAAGCCGTTATTGGTTTTCGGTTTATTAATTTAATGTCTGCTTTATGTCCGCATATGCAAATTGGAGTTTCTGGCGGGCAAATGCAATTTTTCGAATGAAATTGAAACACATTTTTAACAATTCTATCTTCTAACGAATGAAAAGATAAAACAAAAATTCTACCACTTATTTCTAAACGCTCAATCATACTATTTAAAGCTTTTTCCAGTCCTAAAAGCTCCTTATTAACTTCAATTCTTAAAGCCTGAAAAGTTCTTTTAGCCGCTCCGCCACTTTTAAAAACAAACCTTTTCGGCAAACACTCTTCAATTATTTCATTCAGTTGCCGAGTTGTTTTAATCGAGTTGCCTTCTCTATGCTTAATAATGTTATTTACAATCAAGCTTGAAAATCTTTCTTCTCCGTAAATTTTTAAAATTTGTATTAAATCTTTTTTACTGTAATTATTTACAACATCATATGCTGTCAACTTTTGCGACTTGTCCATTCGCATATCAAGCGGCCCATCAAAACGAAAAGAAAACCCCCTTTCTGCTGTATCTATTTGGTATGAGCTTACTCCCAAATCAACCAAAATGCCGTTTACCTTATCAATATTCAAATCATCTAAGATGTTTGAAAAATTCTTAAAATCATCTTTTACGAAAGCAACATTTGAATAGTCTTTGAGTTTCAGCTTAGAATAATTTAACGCTTCGTCATCTTTATCTATTCCAACCAGTTTTCCTTTTGGCAGAAGTTTAATAATTTCCGACGAATGCCCTGCGCCGCCCAAGGTACAATCCACAAAAACATCGAAAGGCTTTAATTTTAAGCTTTCCTTAATTTGATTTAACATAATAGGCTCGTGAAAGAATTCCAATTTTTATCCTTAAAAAACCAACTTTAAACTTTTTCTTTGTTTTTTTTACTTCTAATTTGATAAACCACATCTCTGATTATTGACGGCAAAAAAATTGCTCTGTTTAAAGTTTTTATTTTGTGTAATTATTTAAACTAATTGTATTATGGCAACAATGTCTCAACTTCATCAAAAATTTCTAACCAACTATAATTTGATAAACTATCACCAAATTCTCCACCTTCAAGTATTGACACAATTAAAACAACAATTTCATCATCTGTATTGCTTTCATCGGTTAAATAGTTCGCCAAAATTTGATATGACCCTGCAAAAATTCCGCTACTATTAAATTCATATTGCAACTGTTCAAGTAGCTGTGTCAAGTTTTGTTTTTGATTTGTAAAGTCATTTTTTATTTCGTCTAGACTTGCAATGGTCTTAAACGGTTTAGCCTTATTAATAAGGTTAATTATATCTTGAGATTCATTTGTTAAATCCGTACTCATACTTACAATGTTAGAATCATAACTTGCATCAATTAAATTGATTAAGCCTTTATTTAATTCGTTTATCAAATCAACTGCTCGGTCTCTTAAAAGCTTACTCGTTAACAACACTTCTATTATAACATTTTCTTCTTCAAGATTATTGTCAAATATAGGCTGTATACTCATCTCATTAACAATCAATTCTAATAGAGAAGTGTCATTCACTGAATCAATTATTTCATTGTCTGCAAATATAATAGCATTTTTTAATATCTGCATTTCACTTAACCAAAAACCATCTGTGTAATTGTCGCTTGTAGCAAAATGCAAGTTGAAAATATCGCCTAAATAAAATTCAATTAAGTTATCATAGATTGTATATGTTAAGCCCCCATTTTCATAGGTGAACAAATTCATTGTGGCAAATATATCTAAAATTCTACCAAGGTCATCTGCGGTGTTAGAAAAATTTTCGTTAACCAAAATTAAATAACTAGCTAAATCTTCTAAGTTCTGCACATTGCCATTTTCTAAGATATTAATGCAATATTTTGCAATTTGTTTTATCTCATCACCAAAAGTATTCCACCCTAACCAGCTAATACTCTTGTCTACCCTGCCCATTTCAGCATCTGGTGTTTCTAAGTATTCCAGTGCCTCATTAAACAATTCAACAAACACTAATTTGAAAGCATCTGACGCAACTAGCCTATCTAAAACAACATCCATTCGAGTGTTGGTTCCATTATCTAAAACTTTTAAATAATCAATTATAGAAGTTATATTAGAATAATCATTGCTTTTAATTGAGTCAATTAAGCCTGCTTTCCCTATTATAGTAACCGCATCATAGATGCCCATAATCTCACTTTTTAGCTGAGAAATATAACTATAACTCTGGCTGAACTCGGTTTTAATTTTGGTTAAGATATTTTGCAAATCTAAGCTTAATGCAGTTTTTTCTAAAAGCAAGTCTATAACACCAAACTTAACAGCTCCGACTATTTTTGTATCTAAGACCGAATTTAAAAGAGTTTGTATGTTTGCATAATCTAGATTTTTAAAAACAGTTACTTCACCTATCTCAGTTTTATAGTAATTGTAAATGTCTATCAAAGCAGAAGTTTCGGTTTCCCAATTCACATTATTTAGTAAAGAGAAATTTACATATCCCCCATATTCGCTATTATTTAGTTCTGTCAGCACTTGCAAGAATATATTATTGTTATTAACTGTATCTTTTACAAGTGTGGAATCTTTTATTATGTTCAACAACTTGCCTGATTGAGATAACATAAGCTCAACATTCATTCCATCAATAGGCATATCAATTGTATAATCTTTTACTTCTGTGTATAAACTTATAAGGTTTTTTATGATGCTTAACAAATCGGTTTTTAAACTGGTCCAATTAACCGTTGTGGTTGATACCCTGTCTAACACAACTTCGGTTGCTGTGCCACCACTGATTTCTTCTTCCGTATTATTTAATAAAAATAATTGATTTTCAAGCTCTTCAACTAATAAGTTCACGGCCCCCACTGTTACATTTTTCAATGTTGGAGACTTGAATAGATTCTCTAAAATATCGGAAGCTAATTCATAATCATTTAATTGAAGCAAATTTAATATAGCTGTTTCATCTAATGTGGGAGAATCAATTAAACTAATAAATCCACTTTGGGCTAAAACTTTTAAAACACCAACCGCCGCCAACAAGTCTTGTTCTAGCACGGATGCACTTTCTGAATCTCCCACGGAGCTATTTAATATATTAAGCAAACTTTTTATCTGACTTTCATAACCAGTACTGCTGAAATCTTCGTTTTTTTCTACTTCATCTAAATAAAATTGCAAAACTTCAACTCCGACCGACCTGAATACTCCTGATTTAAACATAGTTTTGACTGCTGTTTCAAGCCTGTCAAAATCAAAGGTTTCATATTCTAAATTTTCGAAATCAAGCGTTGTTAAATAAGCCACATTTTCATAGATTTCATTAAATGTAGAAACTTCATCCCGCAAACTAATTCGTTGGTTTGAAACATATACCGTAGAAAGCCCATCAAAAATAGCAAGGTCTATGCCACCAGTACCAAAAATTTTAACCGTAAAACTATTTGAGTATGCTTCAATATAGCCAAATATTTCTGGACCAACAGCATCTCTTATTATGCCTCCTATTTCACTGCCCGCTCCTTCTTCAGCATAGACAATTGATTGTGCGGAAACTGTTTCATTATCTAAATTGTTTAAAATTGAAATAAAGCCACTGATAGGCAGAAGTGTTAAAAATAGAAGAATTGCCGATTGTAACGCACTCACAACCCCGCCCCAAAATCCATTCTTTTTTTCTCTAACTTGTGTAATAATAATAGGTCGTCCGTTTTGAACAGTGTAAGCCTCATCCGAAAATTGTTGGATAGGTCTGTTTTTTCTTTTTCTTATACTTGCAGCAATCGCATAGATTATCCAGCTTAAAAACTTAAAAACATATACCAAAATTACAAACACAAACACATTTACGGCTAATGCTGGTAATTGATACACTAAGCTTTGAATTGCAGGGCTAGCATTATATAGTTCAGCAATAGATTCTTGTGAAGTAATAAGCGATACTATATATTCTTTTATAGTTACATTATTCCCATCAATATAAACACTTATATCCAGTAAGCTATTACTTATAATGCCTGAAAGCAAAGCAGCAAAGACAACTCCACCTAAAAACAAAATCAGTCGAAGCACACTGTTTTTTAATCCCCTCCCTAAACCCCATAAAAAGCCAAATAACAAGAAAGTTATTAACAAAACATTTAAAGCCACTGTAATATAAAAAGCTTCCATTAAAACCTCACTTTCTCACGATAAAATAATTCTTAATTTAACTTATTATAATTTAATTCTATTAAAATATCAATCAAAAACAAATATATGAAGTGAAAAGTTTCAGAAAAACATAATAAATAAAAGTAAACAAGTCGAAATAAAAGAAATTATATTCTATAAACCAATATTAGCATTGCTCATATTAACAAAAATAACAGCATTAAAGAGTAACTTATCTTGCTCTTGTGCTAATAAAATAGAAAAAGCAGAAGCTCCTCTAACAAATTTAACCGTAATTAATTTGGTTAGATAAGTTCTCACTGTAAGGTTTTGGTTAAAGAAACACAAGTTCGGCAAACAAACCTCGCCGTACTTGATTCGGTCGGATTATTCTCCCTAGAAGAAATCCTAGCTCAAACAAATCCAGCCGTAATTAATTCGGTTGGATAAGTTCTCTCTTAGAAAAAAACTTAAAATAAGCACATATATGTTCTTATTAATTTTTTTATAAATTTACATTATAACTAATTCGTGCAAAGCCCTAGTGCATGCAACATATGCTATTTTTTTGTTTATTTTAATATCAGATTTTTCATTTATAAAAATAACAGCATCAAATTCAAGCCCCTTAGCGAAAACACAAGGTAAAATATTTATTTTTCCGCCAACTTCGCCCGTGCCGGCATCCACAAGTCGCACATCAAGCTTTGGAGATAACACCGCTTGTAAAATTTCACTTTGTGAAGTGCTTGCCGTTATAATTGCTATTTTTTCATACTTTTCGCTTAATAAATTTATTTCATTTAATAAATTGTCATAAAACTTTGCCTTATCTCTATATTCTCTTACATTTTCACCGTGCCTTACGAAATTGTTAATGCTTTTCAGCTCTGCCAACTTTTGAGTGTACTCAGCAATTTCTACGGTTGCCCTATATGTAATATTCAAGTTAAGCAATTTGCCACCTACAAGCTCGCTTAACTCTTTTAAATAATTTTCATCTTGGGTTTTTTCTATACATTGATATATGTCTCCTAAAATCGTTTTCGGGCAAGTATAAATTTTATTAAACAAGTCAAAAACAATAGGAGAATAATCTTGCATTTCATCTATTACAATATGTTTAATCTGGTTTTGAGATTCTATTCCTATTAGATAATCTTTAATATAAAGAATAGCAGGAATGTCTTCATAGCCTATTCGCCAATTTGCCTCTTTTACTTTATTTAACCTTAATTCCAGCCCCAATGTTTTTAAAAATTCTTTGTAAAGTTCTGTAATATCAGAGTTTTCAAACATAGTTAACAAAACCTTTTTTATTCTTAAAAAAACACTACTTTCATTTTGTTTTGCTATGTCTAATTGGTCAATTAGATAATCAGCAATCCATTCTATTCTAGTCGCAGGATTTTTTCCAACATATTTATCGTTATAAAGTTCATTTATTTCTGATGCTTTAAACACCTTTTTGCCTACAACAATATCTTTTGCACGAAAAGAAACATTGAAATATTTTAAAAAGTAATCTTTTAGTTTATTGTAAAATTCAAAACTAGATTTAAACTCAACTTCTTTTGTTCTTTGTTTATTGCCATTTATCAAATCTTCAAGCATCTCAGCTTTATTCTCAAAATGAACCAAACCATCTAGTTCTTTCACAGCTATTTCTTCAAATGTGATTTTAGGAGTATTGCTTTCACCTAACTCAGGAAGAACCCCGCTTATGTAATCTGAAAACAAACTTCCCGGAGAAATTATTGCTATATCCTGAGAAGAAATTTTGTTTTTATAAAGTAAATATGCCACTCTGTGTAATGCAATTGAAGTCTTTCCAGAACCAGCCACACCTTGAACCAGCAAGCTAACATTTTCATCACTTCTTATAATTTTATTTTGCTCTGCTTGTATTGTTGCAACAATTGTTTTCATTTTGTTATCAGCATTAAATCCAAGCGCTTGTTTTAAAATATCATCACCAATTGTTAGACTACTGTTAAAAGCATAATTTAAGTTTCGTCCATCTGTTTTATATTGCCTTTTTAGAAAAATGTTTCCATTAATTTGACCAATAGGTGCAATATACTTCGCTCGCCCTAATTCATAATCATAATATAAAGAACAAACAGGCGCACGCCAATCTAGAATCTGCGGGATTGGTCTTTCTTCTTTTAAAAGGTTGGCAATGCCAATATAATAACTTCCTACAATTTTTTCATCATCTGCCAAAAAATCAATTCTCCCAAAATATGGGCTTTGCTTTTGCTTTTGCAAAACAAAAACATTGCGTTTGAAATCCATTAAATTCATTTCTATTTTTTCAATCATACCTTGCTGAGTTGCAACTTCCTCGCCATCCATTTCATAAAAAGAATTTGCAATAAACGCTGAGGTCTCTCTTAAAACCTTATCATTTTTTTCTAAAACCATTTCTAAATAATTTAAATTTCTATCAATTGTATCTTGAACATCGTTTAAGTATAGTCTTTCTTTTTCAAGTTCTTTTTCATCTAACATAGACATTACCTCTTTTCTTTTAAAGATATTTTTTCTTGCATATCTTTATCTTATCTTACATTTTTGTTAACTCGTAATTAAATTCTTAATGCTGCGAACACATATAATTAAAAACTACTCGCCTTTTTAAAGCTTTTTTAAAAAAGTCTTTCTTCTAAAAATCGAAGTTAATAGCCCACAGTTTGACAATAGGTTTGTCCGTTACTAATATTAAAAGCAACTTTTTTATTGTCAATATCTCTTTTTTCCGCTTCTGTTATTTGAGCAAAAGTAGAGATACTTATGTTTGTTATGTTATTTATATATCCCAAGTTTGCAACATCAAACAATTTGATTCTTCCATCAACCCCGCTACTTGAAACATAAAAGTCATATGACAACACAACATTTTCCCCAACCCCCGTTCTACTTACCGAATGAAGTCTTGAAATAAGTATATCATTTGCCAAATCAAAACACTCAAACACAAAATAATCACTATACTCATTCAGCACGGGATAATATTTTGCTTTGAAATAACCTGTATTTGGAAGAAACTCAATTTCATATCGCCCTGTTATTGCTGAATTTTCAATTTCATATTTATATTGCCCTATTGGTGTTGCTTCTGGACTATACACGCCCTTATATTTTTTGATAATTTTATCTGTGCTACTGAAAGTAATAACCTTGCTAAATGTTTCTAGCTCTATTCCCGTATTCATACTATAAGTAATTATAATTTGCTTCATTGTTTCACTTCTGGTAATTATCATCTCGCCGTCATTTTTTTCAGGAACTTCAAATGCGTTTGGATAATAAAACCCTGTTGTAACTTCAATTTTGTAAACATTATTAATTGCAGTTTCCACATTATAAACCAAAGCATTTCCCCAGTTAATAATAATATCGTCAATAAAGTCTTTACAATTATTGTCGTCATCTGCTATTGCTACCACTGGCAAATATTCACTTTCGTTTTCACCTGTGATATTCTTTGAATATGTTTTAATGTTGCCTATCTTGAAATTTTCAATAAGCTCAAAATCCCAAATGTCCAAATCTTCAAAGGCATAATATTCAGACTCATCTTCAACTTCTTCATCATTATTTAAATGAAAATCTAAGGCAGGAACGGTTAAATAAATTCGATTTTCAATATCTTGAATTGTAGAAATGGTATCTTCATAAATGTTTTGTTGAGGCAGAGTTAGCTCATCCACTTTTGGAACATAGTCTATGAAATTATTTGTTTTGCTTCGAACATTATTATAAAAATTTAAAATTTCTAAATCGGTTGATTTAACCTGAAATTCAACTATTGTAACACTTTTTGTACAGGCAGAAAAAACAAATGCAGGGCATATTAAGAATGCCACCAATATAAAAATAAATTTTTTTATATTTTTTGTTCTCATAATTTCTTTCCACCTCTAATTCTTTATTAGATTTTCCTATTACTTTATTTTGATACAGGCTAGGCAAACTTTGTTTTAAGTTCGGTATTAAAAGTTTTACCAGAAAACC
Organism: Clostridia bacterium; assembly: GCA_028708805.1. GTDB lineage: Bacteria > Bacillota > Clostridia > Christensenellales > UBA1242 > UBA5489. The sequence continues at coordinate 19,649 of JAQVYC010000003.1, forward strand.
TAGCTTTATTTTGCCTTCTTTTTGATTCTTGCTTTTTGGGCTATTTTTTCTATTTTTTTAGACAAATCAGGAGTATTCCTTGAAATGTCTTCAACTATCACCTTACAAGCATTTACAAGGTAAGTATTATCATAATCATTTACTAAAACATCAAAATAGGTATTACAAACCAGTTTAAAAATATCTTCTTTGATATAATAAGACACTTTCTCTTTCTGACATATTTGAATTATCTCATTAATACTTGGCTCTGAAAACTGGCTTGTCGCCTTTTTGTTGATTTCAACAATAAGCCTATTTAAACTACTTTTAATTAAAGAGATGTCATCATAAAATGAAATTATATATAGAACTGCATAGGCCGTAGTATAATCTTTTTTTGTTTCGTAATAATACGAAAGTTCTTTAAGAAACTTTTTCAAGTCGGCAGTTGTATAGCAAATGTCATAAGCTTTAAACAAATATCTTTTGAACTTTATAGCACTTGTGTTTTTATAAATTTCTGCAAGAATTATATACGCATCAAAAGAAACAGGATTTAATTTTAAAATATAGTTGGCAACAGCTTCGGCTTCTTTTAATTTTCCCTTTTCTAATAAAATTTGAGCTTTTAAAATCAAATAGGTATTTCGGGAAGAAATTGTCCAACCTAATTCTTTTGGGGAAGGAATAAGTATAAATTGCCAAAGAATTGCCGCTTCAATTAAATTATTTAAATAAAAAATTCTTTGACCTTTTTCATCGGTTAGCGGGCAAAACTCTAAACTATCTAAAACTTCCAAGATATCCTGAGCAATGTCATATTTTTTTTGATAAATAAAGCCATCAATTTTGCCTAAAAGCCTAGACGCATTTATAACCTCAGATTCATTCAATCCGTTTTCTAACAAAATTTTATATAATTGTTTACCTAGAATCTTTATATCATCATCAAAGCCCTTTCTATCTCTAAGTTTACGAATTGAAGAAATCAATAATTCTTTATCAGAATTTTCCTGCCCTGTAAGCTTAGCAATAATTTTATCACTTTCTTTTACGGCATTTTTTTTCATTCTTCCTCCCAAAAATTTCTATATTAATTTTATCACAACTTAAAATTAATAACAACAATAATCTTATTATCTACAATTTTATCTTGTTGTTTTTATTGTTAATATCTTGCTATTTATAAATAAGACTAATTTTATGTTTTTTTTAATTTTATAAACTTTTGTTTATTATGTATTTATTTTTTATTTTAATTAAAAACAAATTTGCTTATTCTTCTCATTGCCCTTTTTGGTCATTAAAGTCGAAAGCATTTTAAGAAAAAGCAAGCACACCAAATAGAATTCTTTAAGCAAGTGTTTTTAATTTTCATTGTTTTTTCTATATTAATTCAGTTTTAACTTATGACTAACTTCCTCTAAATCAAACTTATTATTTTGACCTTCTGGAAAGATATGAAGCCCGTCATTGTTTCTTCTTGGAATTATATGAAAATGTAAGTGGAAAACAGATTGGTTGGCACACTTATTATTTGCATTTATTGTGTTTATACCATCAAACCCGCAATTTTCAACATAATGTTTTGAAATTTTTTGCAAAACACCTATTACATAATTTAACTCACTATTAGGAATGTCTAAAATGTTTTTATAATGCTTTTTTGGAATTACCAAAGTGTGAGCATAAAAATCATTTGCTACATCTAAAAAAGCAAGACAATTTTCATCTTCATAAATTTTATAACAAGGACTCTCCCCTGAAACTATTTTACAAAAAATACAATCACTCATAAAATAACCCCTTTCGAACATTTTACCATATTTTACAATTGTTCACAACCAAATAAATCTCTTTGCCTTTTAACACTTTGTTAAAGATTGCCAAACATTGAAGTTGTGAATAACCACGACAATATTAAATGTAAAAAATATTTAAAATAGAATTTTCAATAATAATTGCAAAATATACTAGAATACATTATTATATAATACAGTTATAAAAATTTAAAAATCAGGAGATAAAATATGTTTTACTTAACTTACTATTTAATGGGGCTTGTTCTTATCCCCGGAATCATTTATGCAATTGTTGTTCAAAACAAAGTTAACAACACATTCAAAACTTATCAGAAGGTGCAAAGTATTAAGGGTGTAAACGCTCAAGATACTTGCAAGAAAATTTTACAAAACGCAGGAATCACAGATGTGGAAATTGTTAAAACAAAAGGGTTTTTAACAGATAATTATAATCCTAAAACAAAGGTTTTAAGTCTTTCCGAAGGTGTTTATGGTTCCACCTCAATAAGTGCGTTGGGTGTTGCCGCTCACGAAGCGGGGCATGCAGTTCAGCACGCAGAAAATTATGCTCCGTTGAAATTAAGAAAGGTTATGGGAACTTTAAGCACAATTACATCTCGTCTTTTATGGCCACTTTTGATTATTGGAATTTTGCTTTCGGCATTTTCTTCTCTCTATTTGGGGGAAATCTTTCTTTGGGCAGGTGTGGCTTTCTTTGCCATTTCCGTTATTTTCTCGTTAATTACTTTACCAGTTGAGTTCAATGCTTCTAAAAGGGCAATGTCTTCTCTTGTTAGTGTTGGGGCATTAGATGAAACAGAAGTTAAAGGGGCAAAGGTTGTTTTAAATGCTGCCGCACAAACATATGTGGCCGCTTTGGTTGTTGCAATTTTATCTTTTTTAAGATTTTTCTTAGCAATATTAATATCAAGAAATGATTAAGAACTTCAATACAACTTTGTTTTAGTTAATTATGCACTGAACTAACTTTGTTATTAATTATGTTTAACAACTTTAATTCGCATTAAAAGTTTTATCACTTTAAAAAGAGCAAGTAATTTGCTTTTTTTTATTGTTATGATTTTTAATTTCTAAGAAAAAACTTATTTAGCCAAATTAATTATGGCGAGATTTGCTTGCAGAGCTTTTTATAATCTATATAAAACTTAAAAAAACTTCGTTCTGCGTGTAAGACCCGTCCAAGCAAACAAGGCTCTGAAAAAGTCTCCGACATATGTTTTTCGTGCAGATTTTAAAAACTTTTTAACCAACAAAATTTGATTTTCAGGTAAAACTTTATATTTCCTTAACAACCTTATGGCAAGCTCTGAGGCATCTTTTTCAAGTTTTATTGTGATATATTTCAAAATTAATGCAACTAAAAATGATATAAAAATTAATCCTACTGCTATTAAACTATATGTTAAATAATTGAAAACGGCAAAAGAAATTGCTAATATCATTAAAGGATAATTTAACATTCCTAAAACTTTAAGTACTCTTGACATTCGGTAATTTTTTATTAATTGTTTTGAATTTTTAAAGTGCTGTAATGCATGCCCCATTTCGTGAGCCGTGATTGCTAGGCTTGCAATACTATTATTATTAGCCACTTCCTCGGTTAAATTTAAAGTTCGATTCTTTGTTGAATAACTGCAATTTGCCGAATTCTGTTCTTCTATTATATTAACATTTAACAATCCGTCAAACTCCTGTAAATTTAAAAAATTTACCAAAGTAAGTGCTGTCCCGTTATATTCTGTTGTTGTTTTTTTCATTTTTTCAAACTGAAACATAAACGAATCATAAGAGTAATTTGCAAGAGTGATTGCCAAAAGCACAAAAAGTACAATTGCTCCGATAATTATAAATAAATAATATTCTTGAATTATAGAAAGTAAATCCATATATTTATTGTAAGCCATAATAACCTTTTTAGCAATTATATGTATAATATTAGCTTGAAATATATAAATAATTGTGTATAATGAATAATAATAATAAAATTAAAGTTAATTTTAATGAAATTGAAGTTTATTTAAAAAATTTGGCTTTAAAATCAGTTTTAAAAAGCAAACAAAAAAGGTTATTGGCTTTCTTTTTAAATAGCACCAAAAATTATAAGCGTGCTAATATATTTTAAACCAAACAATAATACTGAATAGAAACAATGTTTGCATTAATTAATAAAAAAGATATTTATGGAGTTAAAGTGGAAAATATTTTAAAAACAATTAAAGAAAACAATTTAATATCTAAGGGGGATATCATTGGCGTTGCCGTTAGTGGTGGCAGCGATTCTATGTGCTTATTGCATTATTTACATAGCCTATCTAGCGAAATGGATATTGAAATTGTTGTTATTCATATTGACCATGGCATTCGTTCGAATAGTTCAGAAGATGCCCGCTTTGTTCTTAATTTTTGCAAAAAAAGAATGATAAGGTCTTATAAGTTTAAAATTGATGTACCAAAACTAATTTTACAGAAAAAAATGTCATTAGAGCAGGCCGCCCGAGAAGCCCGTTATGGTGTTTTTGATGCTCTCATAAAAAAGGGTGTTGCAGATAAAATTGCAATTGCTCACAATTCAAGGGACCAAGCCGAAACAATTTTAATTAATTTATTTCGTGGAACAGGTGTTGTAGGAGTTAGCGGTATGGATGTTATTCGTGGCGCCTATATTCGCCCTATGTTAAACACTTCCAAAAAATCAATTTTCGAATATATAAGCAATAATGATATTCCGTTTGTTGAAGATGAAACGAATAAAGATAATTCTTATTCTAGAAATCATATAAGAAATTTAATTCTTCCACTTGTTGAAGAAAAATGGCCCGATGCGGTAGATAAAATTGTAAACTTTGGCAGAGATTGCTATGAAGATAATGCTTACATATCTGGGCAAATTATAACTGATGCAATTATTTATGAAAATAAAACGGCAAAAATACCTCTTACCTATTTTTTATATCCAAATGCAATTGTTTCTAGAATTATTTTTAAAGCTCTTGGAAAAATTGATGTGAATAAAGACATTGACCGAGTTCATATCCAAATGATTAAAAATCTTGCCCAGCATGGCGAAAATGGCAAAAAAATAAATTTGCCTTTAAAAATCTCTGTTTATAAAGAATATGATTATGTTACGATAACAAACCGCCAAAAAGATGAAGTTGATTTAAAAGTGCCTTTTAAGTCAGGAAGTTTTGATGTAGAAAATTTTGGAACGGTTACAATAAGGCGAGTAAAAGATTTTTTAAATGATACTTTAGGAGAAGGTGAACTGCTTGTTGACACTAAAAAAATACCTAAAACGGCAGAGTGGAGATTTAAACAGAATGGGGATGTTTTTCATAAATTCGGCAGTGGCACAAAAAAGCTTAAAGATTATTTTATAGACAAAAAAATTCCGTCAAGATTAAGAAATACAATTCCCGTTTTAGCTAATGAAAATGAAGTTCTTATTATTGCTGGAATTGAAATTAGTGAAAATGTTAAAGTGGACCAAAACACAAAAACAGCCTCAAAAATTACCGTTATCAAATAAAAAAATTAAGAAAATGTACAAAATTCTAATATAAAAGGTATAAAATATTAGAAATCTATATACAAACTGGACTAAAATAGTTGTCTGTTGTTGTGGAAATGTGGATAACTTCTTGTTTTTGGCATATTTTTAAAACAAATTGTTTAATTTTGAACAGAATTCATAAATATTAGTGAGAATGTATGAATATGCAGCTGTGGAAATGTGGATAACTTTTTCAACACTGCTTTTTGCCTTGTTAATCAACCCTTTCTTCTATTTTAAAAAATTATCTCTTGCAAAGTTTTATAATTTAGGCTAATTTTTTGTTTATGTTTATACGATAAGTTTTTGAAATATAGACAAAATAGAATTCTCGTCAAATCAAACCATACGTCTTATTTTAAAAAAAACAATAATTTAAAGTCTTTTTTAGCTTTTTGTTTATAAATCTTTAAAAAGCGAAACAATCAAAAATGTAAGTTATATTTGACTTTTTTAGATACTTCACTTACAATAATTAAAAATAACTAGGAGTTTTTATGCAAAAAGCAAAGGCCAGAACACTTTCAGGCTTTATGGAATTATTACCTCAAAAACAAATTATCTTTAACCAAATGAAAGATAAAATTATATCTGTTTTTAAACTTAACGGGCTTGCACCTATGGATACGCCTGTTTTAGAATATAGCGATGTTTTATTGGCGAAAGCAGGTGGCGAAACTGAAAAACAAATTTATCAGTTTAATAAAGGTAGCACAGATTTATGTATGCGTTTTGACCTTACTGTTCCTTTCGCTAAATATGTTTCACTTTATCAAAACGAATTGACATTTCCATTCAGACGATATCAAGTTGGTAAGGTTTTTCGTGGAGAACGAGCTCAAAAAGGTCGGTTTAGAGAATTTTATCAATGTGATATAGATATTATTGATAATGAAAAGCTATCTCTTCACTCTGATGCTGAGTGTATTGATATTTTAAGTCAGGTTTATGACGCCTTGGAACAACCTATATTAATAAAAGTAAATAACCGTAAAATTATTAACGGTCTACTTGAAAATTTTAAATTAACAGAAAAAACAACCGAGATTTTAATTTTGCTAGATAAGAAAAGCAAACTTGATAAAGAATTGTTTTTAGCTGAATTTAATAAAATAACGCCTATGGCTTCCGAAATTATTGAAATTTTAAACAGCGACACTCCACAAAAGCTAGCAGAGTTTAATATAACAAATAAAACATTTTTGCAAGGCATAAGCGAAATTCAAACTATTTTTAAAATTTTGCAACTTTTAGAAGTAAAAAATGAAATAATTTTTGATTTATTTACTATTCGAGGACTAGCTTATTACACAGGCACTGTTTTTGAAGCCTTTTTGAAAAATATTCCTGAACAGTCTTCTGTTAGTGGTGGAGGGCGATACGATAACTTAACCGAAAGTTTTTCAAATAAAGGCTTTTATGGAGTTGGCATTAGTATAGGCTTAACGCGACTTTTTGATTTGTTAGATAAAAATAATTTGTTAGAATTTTCTAAAACAACCACAACAACGCTGGCACTTATTCCCTTAACCAATATCCAAGAATTAACGAATCATTGTTATGGTTTGTCTAAGCAATTAAAAAATAATGGAATTAACACCGAAGTTTTATATTTTGAAAAAACTTTTAAAAATAAATTAAATTATGCCAATAAAAAGAAAATACCATTTATAATTGTTGTAGGAGATGACGAAATTCAAAACGGTAGTTATTCTCTTAAAAATATGGAAACAGGCGAAACTGTAAACACTTCATTACAAGGTTTAATTGAATTGTTAGGAGGCAAAGCTTGAACAATAACATAAACCAAACACCTAATAAGCAAGAAATAAAAAAATCGCATAAACGAGTTTTTTATTCAAGCCCACTTCCGAAGAAAAAAAGCCCTAAACCAGAACATACGCAAAAATCGCAAAGTTCAGTTTTAGCTAATGCAAAACAAAATTTGCAAAAAAATATTTCACAAAATAAACAAGAATTAAAGACAAATATTTCACAAAATAACCAAGAACTAAAGACAAATATTTCACAAAATAAAAAACAGGCTCAGCGAGTTCCTTATGGAAAAACACAAAACTTGCCACAGGTTACACAGCCAATTCAAAAACCTCAAAATAAAACTGTTCAATTAATACAAGTTCCGCACAAACAAAACTTACCAAGCACACAACAAAATAAACAAGTTTCTCAATTAACGCAACTTGCTAAAATCAAGCAATCTCAAATAAATCAAAATTTACAAAAACAAAATCTTAAAACTGAACAAAAATCACAACACAATCAAACTTCACAAATTATTAAAAAATCTAATATTAAAAATTTTCAACCAAAACAACTTTTACAAGACAATCAAACTCAACTTAAATTAGATAATCAGGCTTTACAATCAAATAAATCGCAAACAAAACAACTTACCGAACCGAAAAAAAACCTTCAAGTTGGTCTAAAAAAACAAAACAAACAAATCAATCAAGCCTCCCACCCCACTAAAACAACACAAATAGTTAAGTCTGAGCAAGCCTCTCTTTTGGATATTTCAAGAAAATTAGACAACTTAAAAACCGACATTTCAAAAATTTCAGACAACTCAAAAAATATATATACGAATTTTTTAAATGCAATTTCTCCTGGAATGAGCAAAGATGTACCACCTTTACTGCTTGCTTTTATTGGTGATGCCGTGCATACCTTGTTTGTGAGAACATTTTTTATAAAAAATGTGAATAGTCCTGTTGGTAAAAAGCATACTCAATGTTCTAGTTTTTGCCGTGCAAAAAGTCAGGCGGATGCCTTAGATTTTATATCTGAGTTTTTAAATGAAAACGAGCTAGATATTGCAAAGCGAGCTAGAAATTCTAAAAACCACAGCTCTTCGAAAAACACTGACCCGGAAGATTACAGAAAAGCCACCAGTTTTGAAGCGGTTGTTGGACATCTATATATAACAAATCAAATCAATAAATTAGAATCGCTTTTAATGAAGTTTATGGAGAAAGAATGAATATTTATGGAAAAAATGCCATAGCCGAGGCTTTGGACAGTGTTACAATTAATAAACTTTTTATAGATAAGAATATGCCTTTCGACAAATATAATCAAAAAATAATTGATGATGCTAAGCGAAAAAATGTTAAAGTGTATTTCGAGTCTAAAAATGTTTTAAGTCAAAAATGTGGAAGTGTAAAGCATCAAGGCTTTGTTGCGGAGATAACCGAATTTGTTTACAGTGAAACCGAAGATATTTTAAAAATTGCTGAGAGCAAAAATGAACAGCCTTTTATTTTGGTTTTAGATGGCATTACCGACCCGCAAAATTTAGGGGCAATAATTAGAAGTGCTGAATGCTTTGGTGTGCATGGAATTATAATTCAAAAGGACCGAGCTTGTTCCATAAATGAAACTGTTTATAAAACAAGTGCTGGGGCTATAAATAATATGTTAATTGCACGAGTTGTAAACCTAAACCGAGAAATTGAGTATCTGAAAAAGAACAATGTTTGGATTTACGGCTTTGAACTAGGCGGAGAAGAATTATCTAAAACCAAGCTAGATGGAGCTTTGGCTTTGGTTATTGGTAGTGAAGGTAAAGGCATTCGTCAACTTGTAAAAGAAAATTGTGATTTTGTTGTCTCAATTCCAATGAAAGGGGCAATAAATTCCTTAAATGCTAGTGTTGCAACAGGTATTGCTCTTTATGAAGTTACAAGACAAAAAGCATCTTAAATTTTTAAAATTTTCTTCAAGTGAAATCAAGTTTCTTTAAACTGGCAAACTTGAAAGATTTAATCTTAAAAACAAGATATATAAAATTCAAGCTAGGTGATAATGAATTTAGAAAAAGAAAAATTAAGTGATGAAGAAAACATCATAAGATATCAAAACGGCAATGAGAATATCATTGATTTTATCTTTTTTAAATATAAGAACTTAGTGCATAGTATTGCAGGCAAATATTATCTTAATGGTGCAGAGCCTGATGACTTATTACAAGAAGGAATGATTGGCTTATATAATGCGTGCAACAGTTTTAATTCATCTATGAATAAATCTTTTAAATCATTTGCTTATCTTTGTATTGAAAGACAAATTCAAAGTGCAGTAAAATCTGCAAACCGCCAAAAAAACATAGTTCTTAATAATGCATTATCACTTAACAAACAATTTGGATTAACACATCAAAAAGATGACGAGCAGGGTGAAGAAGAAACGGCAAAATCTCTTCCATCCCCCGACCCAACTCCCGAAGATAAAATAATTGAAGAAGAAACTTATCTTGAAAGATTAAAACAAATTCGGCAAAGCCTTTCTGATTATGAATTTAAAATTTTGAAGCATTACATAAAGGGTTATAAATATGAATATATTGCTGAATTAATTGACAGGGACTTTAAAAGTATTGACAATGCAATAACCAGAATTAAAACTAAGTTAAAGTTTTTGAAAAATTTAAAAAAATAAAACAGACTATAACGAAACGAAAATAACGCAATTTTTTCGTTTTTTTGTTTTCTTTTATACAATTTTATGAAACACTATTCATTTTTTTGTTAAAATATGTTAAACTATACTATAATAATTTTAGAAAAAGGAATTATATATGGAAGGTAAAACTTATACAGCAAAAATGGGTATTGGGAGCTATGTATTAATTCTTCTTGTTATTGCGGGAGTTTCCGCATTAGCATTATTTCTTTTTTTGCCTAAAACAAATTATCAATCTGCATTTAATAATGTTTATAATATTCAAGATAGTTATTACCAAAAAAACATAAATAATAAAAATGTTGATGAATACCTAAATATTATTTTAGACATAGATAATATTTCGACTTATCATTCAACTCAAATTAATTTATACAGCAAAATTTTAAGTATTTTAAACCTGTCTAATATATATTGTATGAATGCCTTAATGGTGATTGACCCACAAGCCGAATACAATGATTTAGTTTTTAAGCAAAAAACTTCTTTGGATGAGTTTTTAAAAACAAAAAGCGAGCTTTCTACCCACCTTACTTTTAATATGAGAGAACTATTTAATAATCCTACTTTAAATCAAACAACAGTAAGTGAATATGTTGCTCCTTTTATAAATAAATTTAAAAAGCTTGTTGAAGAATATGCAAGTTTCTATTATAAAACCGCACGCCTTATTAATGACGGAACTCTTCGTGGAATTGAAAACAATGAACTTACCATAACGGCAAACCGTGAAATAAATTTAGCCATTAGTCGTATTTTAAATGTTTCTGATATCTATAATTGTTTTAACTATGTAAATTCTCTTCAAAGCCACGCAACGATAATGTATGACGAAGATTTCTACCTTGAATATTACAACGGTGGTTATTCAGTTAACGATGTTATTAATATTTTAGGAGATATTTGCCCTTAATAAAAAAACAAAAAGAAAAGGATACTCAATGAAAAAAATATTTTTATCAATTTTAGTTTGTATGCTTTGTTTCACAACTGCTTGTGGTTGCTCAACTAATGAATATTGGTCGGAAACAAAATTAGAGGTTTCTGAGTTTTTAAATTCATTTGAATATGAAGATTTAATTAATGGAAATCTTTCTTATAGTTCAAGTATAGATAGTAAAATCAATTCTTCTGACCAAGAATATAATGTTTTAAATGCGTATTCAAATATTTTATCATCCTGTTTTGTTACCGCAAAGAATTTTATTTATGCTTTTGAATATACCCCTGTGAATATAAAGGCGGCGGGACAATATTATAATGCTTTAACTCAAAATATAAATCAATTTAAATTACACGCAACAATTTTTTTAAATGCAAAAAACGATTATGTGCAAGCAGTTTATCAAACTGACTTAAACAATGCAATTGCATTAAGTAAATTAAAGGTTTATAAAAAAGAATTTTATAATTTTATTTTAACAGCTAATGAATTTAATAAAACTTTTTCACAAGCACTTATAAGAGTTTATGGAAACTTTACAGAAATATCAGAAGATGTCTCAAATTCTGCTAAGGCGGTGGCAACTTCTTTTAGCGAATTAACAGACTTGTATATAACATATGCCCTTAAAGAATATGGCGGGATTCATTCAGCGTATACATTCTTTTATTATGATTTAATTAACTTAAAAAACAATATAAATTCGGCATATCTTAATAATTCAGCTTTTAATAATTGGTTAACATTTTATGAAACATTTCAGGTTGAAAAAAACACATTCTTACATTCACTTAATCAAATTGACTTAACCGCCCTTAATATTACAAATTTAACATCAATAGTTTATTTAGGAAAGGTTAATAGATTTGTTGACACTAATGCTTCGCTTTTTATAAATAAAACTCTTTCATTGTTATAAAGCCACATTTAAATTAATTTTTTAAACAAAGAATTGAATTTGTTTAATTTAAAAATCCAGCTGTTAATAATCAGCTGGATTAATTTATTATTTAAATAATAAAATAAGTTTATTTTTCTCTAATGGTCGTTTTTTTGCCTCTAAAAAAACTATATAAAATCAGAAAAATAAAAACGCATACAATCATTAATGTTATAGAAATAATTGTTCGTGTGCTTACACCGTCTGAAGTTATGTTTGAAGTTGAAATATAATAGGTTACAACTTCATCATTGTGTAAAAAACTTATTTTACAATATTGCTTATCAATATCATAACCGTTTAAAACTTTAACTCGGGTTTCTTTAAATAAAACAATATCTGAAACTTCTGCATAGCCTTCTAAACTATAAACTTTACTTTCGTGAGTTACAATAGCATTTGTGTCTAAATAAATTTTGGGTGATTTTATATTTATATCTAAAACATATGCTATTAATATGTATCCAATATTATCATCGAAGCTTATTTTATAAAAATTATTTTCAATTACTTGAACTAGAAAAATTTCACCGTATTGTGCTTCATATAAAACACTCGAATTAATATCTGCTTCGGCATATACATTTGCCTTGTTTGTTATAACTTTAATTTGCTCTGGCTCATTGTTTTGTGTGCCAAAAACAATACTGTTAAAACAATCACTAGTTGCGTAAATATTTAATGGCTTTGTTGTAATTTGTAATATGTTAAAGCAAGTTAATAATATAAATATTATAAAAAACAAAAACCCAAAATTAATTTTTAAAATTTTAATCATTTTCATATTTCCATTTTAACAAATATATTTAAATTGTCAATTTTAGATATTGTTTTTAAGAAGTAAAGTTTTATCTTTTAAATATTTTCATGGCGAACTGTACCATTTTCAACTTTGAAATAATGTAAATTTTTATCTTTTGGAAAGTCTGTGCCTGTAATAAATGTTTGTGCCTTCACACAAAATTTTAATAATTTTTCCCGCCTTTTAGAATCTAGTTCACTCATAACATCATCTAATAATAAAATTGGCATATCTAAGGTTTCCTGATACATTATTTCAAGTTCGGCAAGTTTTAAAGATAATGCAACCGTTCTTTGTTGTCCCTGCGAGCCATATAACCGAATATCAATATTGTTCACAATTATTTTTATATCATCTCTGTGTGGACCTATTGTTGTAAAACCTAGTTTGAAATCTTTTTCGAAATTCTTTTCTAATTCTTTGCTAAATTTATTTTTAATATCTTCTAAGTCTGATTCTTTAAGACCTGTATATTCTAATTTTAATTCTTCTTTTTCAGAAGTTAAATATTTATGAACCTTTATTGCATAAGGAGAAAGATTTTTAATAAACTCTTGCCTATATTTAATTATTTTACTTCCCGTGTCTATAAGTTGAGCATTCCAAATTTCAATTGTTTCTTTTATATCTTTTTTATCGGCTAGCGTTTTTAAAAGTTTGTTCCTGTTTAATAAAACTTTTTCGTATCTACTAATTAAATAAAAATATTGTTTCGAAATTTGTGAAATATGAATATCCATAAATCTCCGACGGTCTTCCGGTCGTTCTTTTATTAATTTTAATTCATCGGGCGAGAAATAAATAGCATTGAACTCTCCCATAAGTTCACTAATTTTTTTAATTGAAATCTTATTAATATTTATTGTTTTTTTTGTATTTTTTGAAAAATACACAGAAATTTTGGATTTTTTGTACTTTTTTTTGATTTCTAGGTTGATTTTCGCAAAATCTTCACCAAATTTAATTACTTCTTTTTCTCTGCTTGCTCTTAAACTTTTACCTATACTGCAAAAAAAAATAGCTTCTAAAAGATTGGTTTTGCCTTCTGCATTTTTCCCTTGTATAATATTTATACCATCAAAAAAGTTTATATCTAACAATGAATAATTTCTATAATTTTGAAGTTGTATTTTATTTATTTTCATTACACTCTACTTTTTTAAGTTGGTTTTTATTTTTAATATTTGTTTTTTATTTAATAATTTAATTTTAGCAAAATTTAATATTTTTGTAAACAAAAATCAAATTTATGTTATTTTGTATTTTATTTAAATTTAATTTTATTTATTTTATTTTTATTATAAATTTATTTTTTTAATAAAATATTAAAAATCTTTAAATAAGGCACTGCGAAAATTATCACATTAACTCATCAATCTTTATGACATTTTATTTTTAAGTCTGTAATTATTGAATTTAAAAATAAGTTATGTTATAATAATTTTATTATGGTATACCAGTTTTGTATTACACTTAAAATTTAATTGGTTATTATTAAAAGGGATTATAAATGCAAGAATTAAATTCACATTGGGCTAAGGTTTTATCTAAATTAGAACTAAAAGTAAGCACTGTTTCTTTTGAGCTATGGATAAAAACAATTGAACCTATTGGTTATAAAGACAATAAAACATTAATTTTAGTTGCTTCTTCTAAGACAGCTAAAAATCAACTTATAAAAAACCATTCTGAGCAATTAAAAGAAACAATCGCTCAGGTATTTGGAGATGGAATTGATTTTCAAATTTTAGATGAGAATGAAAAAGATGAATATTTGAAAAATAACCCTTCCTTAGAATCAACCGATATAAATAATAAAGAAGACCGACCCGTTTTTAATAATAAATATACCTTTGAAAACTTTGTTGTTGGAAAAAGCAATCAATTTGTTTATGCAGCTGCAAGAGCTGTGAGTGAAAACCCAGGCAAAAGGTTTAATCCGCTTTTTATTTATGGTGGTGTAGGACTTGGAAAAACTCATTTGCTTCATGCTATTGGAAATTATATATCTCAATTTTTTCCTAAACTAAAAATCAAATATGTAACTTGTGAAAAATTTACAAACGATTACATAGAATCAATTCTTTCTAAACGCGAAGAAAGTAAGGTTGAGTTTAGAGAACTTTACAGAAATTTAGATGTGTTAATGGTAGATGATATTCAATTTTTGAGTAAAAAAGATTCAACCCAAGAAGAATTTTTTCATACCTTTAATGATTTATATCAAAACAATAAACAAATAATCTTATCTTCTGACCGTCCTCCAAAAGAAATTGCAACACTTGCCAAGCGATTAGAATCTCGTTTTGCTTGTGGTTTAATTCAAGACATTCAAACTCCTGATTTTGAAACAAGAATTGCAATTTTAAGAAAAAAGGCACAGCAAGAACGATATTTTATTGATGATGAAGTTATAGAATTTATTGCTGAAAAAATAGATACTAATATTCGTGAGATGGAAGGTTTTCTTTCAAAAGTACATTTTTTTGCCACTCTATTAGGTAAAAAAACGGTAGGTATTGAAGAGGCCCGTGAAGCTTTTAAAGAGCAGTTAGATAACACAAGAGAAAATATAACAATTGATTTAATTATGGACAAGGTTTGTGATTATTTTGATATTAGTAAAGCTGATATAGTTGGAAAAAAGCGAAGCAAAGAAATTGTTGAGCCTAGAATGATTGCAATTTATCTTGTTAGTGAACTTATGGATGTGCCTTTAATTTCAATTGGTAAGCATTTTGGCGGGCGCGACCATACCACAATAATTCATGCAAGAGATAAAATTACTGATCAAGTTAAATTTAAACAAACCACAAAAAATATTATATCCGAATTAAAATCAATAATTACCAATCAAACAAATTAATTTTTGATTTACTAAAAATAGAAAAGTATTTATTGTTTTTCTGATTTTTATTTACCAGAAAAACTATATGATAAAATACGATTTCTTGTTTTTTGTTTTTTATATAAAGTATTGTTTTTTTTAAATAATTCAACCTTCTAAGTATCAATATTTTTCTATTCACTTTAACCATAACTGTGGAAATGTTTATAATAAATTTTATTTACTCACAAGTTATCCACTTTTTTCAACACTACATATTGACCGTAAAATTTTTAATGTTACGAGATTTATGTTATAATATAAAAATAAAAATACTATATATGGTAACCCTAAAAAAGTATCCACTTTTAAACACAGACTACTAATACGGTTATTATTAAATAATAATAAATATAATATATATATTAGTGCTGTCGTTCATTGAATTTTTTTAATATTTTGTTAGGCTTAATTTTAAAATCTATTAAATAAAACTTTTTAAAAACATTTTTCATTATTTTATAAACTTAAAAATAAATCAAATTAAAAAAAATCCATAAAATTCTAAAATTCATAAATAGAAAATATTTTTTGTTTACACTGTTTGCTCCTTTGCTGTTATATTTTAAATTATTAAAGCAAATAAAAAAACAAATCTGAAAAGAAAAATTTGTATAAATTTGACTATTTCAAAAAAATATATTATTATATCTTAATGATAAATTATATAAGAGATTTTAAAATTTATTTAAGCGCGTTTAATTTTAAAATTTTCTTTTAAAGTTTTAAAAATATTTTTCTATTAAAAATAAAATCAAAATTTAAGGAGAGAAAAATGCAAGTTGTATGTGAAGGTTTAGATTTATGCGATGCTGTTATCACGGTGTCCCGTGCTATTGGAGCAAGAACAACGAACCCTATTTTAGAAGGAATAAAAATTGTTGCCGATGAAGATGTTTTAACTTTAAGTGCAACCGACTTAGAATTATCTATTGAAAAGAAAATTAAAGCAGAAGTAAAAGTTGAAGGTGAAGTTGTTGTTCCTGGTAAGTTTTTCAGTGAGCTTGTTAAAAAACTCACTAACGAAAAAATTGAATTAAAACTTAATGAAAACAATCTTATGAAAATTAAATATACAGATAGTGAAACAGTTCTTCAATGTTTTCCTGTATACGAATTTCCTAGTTTTCAAAAATTAGATAGCACAGATTTTTTTGGAGTGAGTAAAAAGAATTTCAAAAACTTAATATCTAAAACAACTTTCTCTGTTGCTCTTGATGATGCTCGACCTATCTTGAAAGGTTGTTTATTAGAAATTGAAGATGGTAAAGTTAAAGCTGTTTCGTTAGATGGTTATAGGCTTGCTTTATCTGTTCAAAAAATAAAAGAAAGTAATCTTTCAGTATCAGTTGTAGTTCCTGCTAAAAGTTTAAATGAAATTTCTAAGCTTCTAGATGATGAAGATGAAATTATTAATATATACTTACAAAGAAATTTTATGATGGTTGACTTAAATGATTGCATAATAACAACTCGATTACTTGAAGGGGACTTTATTAATTATAAGCAAATCATAGGCAATGAATTTGATACAAAAATTACTGTTAATAAAAAACAACTTGAAGATGCTTTAGAAAGAGCTTCCTTGCTATCCAAAATAGGTCAAAACAATTTTGTGCAGTTTGATTTAAGAGATAAATTATTAAGCATTACTTCTAGAAGTGAAATAGGAAACGCAAGAGAAAATTTAAACATTGTGTTTGGCGGTAAGGAATTAGTGATTGCTTTTAATGCAAGATATTTTATGGATGCGTTAAAAGTTATTCAAGATGAGTTTATAAACATAAAATTTAACTCTGCACAAAATCCGTGTGTCATAACACCATTTGAAGGCGAAGAAGAAAGATATCTGTTTTTGATTTTACCGCTAAGACCAATGGGGGCAATGTAAATTTCAACTAATAAAAAATAATATTTAATCCTTTCTTTTCTTGTGCTTATATGTTAGTCAGTTTTAAAAAGTTGTTTAACTTTTTTAAAGAGAGGATTTTTTTATATTTATATAAATCTTTTCTTAAAAAGAAAATTCGACAGTTTTAAAATGTTCTTGACTTTAAATAGTTTATAATTTATAATTGCACAGTTAATATTTAAATCAGGAGGCATTATGAAAAGGACTTACCAGCCAAAGAAACGACAAAAAAACAAAGTTCACGGATTTAGAAAAAGAATGAAAACACAATCCGGAAGAAATGTTTTAAAAAGGCGAAGAAACCGAGGAAGAAAAGAATTGATATAGTTGTAAAATTTTTATTAAAATTTTATATTTTTTTTTAAAAAAGATTGAAGTTTAATAATTATATTTACAGTATTAAAATTTTAAATTTAAAAAAATTATAAAAGCGTAAATTAAGGTGAAGTATGATTAAAAAAGAACACCGCTTAACTAAAAAGAGGCATTATCAATTTATTTACAGAAAAGGAAAAGCGGAACATTCAAAATTTTTAACTTTGGTTTATGCTAGAACAAAAATTCAGCCATTTAAAGTAGGTTTTTCAATTTCTAAAAAGATTGGGAAAAGTGTTGTTAGAAACAAAGTGAAAAGGCGAATGCGAGAAAGTTTTAATATTTTAGAAAATATATTTAATATTAATTATAATTATGTGTTTGTTGCAAAAAAAGGAATTGAAAATCTTAATTTCTGGGAAATAAAAACAGATATGGAAAGACTGATAAAAAGAATTAATAATAAATAAAAAATTATTAAAAAAAGACACTAAATAATATCAAGTTAAGTAAAAATTATTTTAATTAAATAAATTAAAATATAAAAACAATTATAAAAGAACTAATTAAGGGAAATAAAAATAATAGGAATAATTAATGATTAAAATAATTACATTGCCATTAAATTATGTTTGTATAGGATTAGTTTGGCTTTATAAAATTTTAATCTCACCCCTATTACCTAGGGTTTGCCCATATACACCAACATGCTCAAAGTATATGATTAACGCAATAAAAGAATTTGGTTTTGCAAAAGGGATAGTATTAGGCTCAGGCAGATTATTAAGATGCTCTCCAAAACATAAAGGATGTTACGACCCAATCCCGCTTAATTTAAAAGGAGATTTGAAGTGGATTTTATAAATTTACTTGTTATAGCGCCAACAGGTTTTTGGCAGACACTTATAGAGTTTTTTAATACATTTATTCTAGATTATGCTTGGGCAATTATTGTTTTAACAATTTGTATTAAAATTGTATTAACTCCACTAGACTTTTTGAATAAAAAAGTTTCAAGAGATAATATGAAGATGCAAACAGAGCTTGCTCCGCAACTTCAAAAACTACAAAAACAATATGCAAACGATAAAATGAAATTAAATCAAAAATCACAAGAGTTATATAAAACTAGTGGATATAATTTAACAGGCTCTTGTATTACAATGTTGATAAATTTTGCTTTAACATTGATTATTTTTATAACTTTGTTTGCAGCACTTCACGCAGGTTCTAGTTATAAAATAGAACAACAGTATTTACTTTTAAGACAAGAATATGAAATAGTATATACCGAATCAACAAATAACGGCGATGAAGAAGCCGTAGCAACACAAACCGCACAAGATGCAGTGTTAGAATTATACGACAATACAAAAAATAATTTCTTATGGGTGCAAAATATTTGGGTTGCAGATAATTTCTGGACAAGTGCAATTTTACCGTTTGATAGTTATATTACATCAGTTGGTAATAATATAAAACTAGATATTGATAGCGAAAATGTTGAATATAGCAAATTAACAGATGAAGAAAAACTTGCCTTTGAAGCAGAATATAATAAGGTAATGCAAATTTTAATTCAAGATAGAGGCGGTGTTAATGGTTATTTAATAACAGCGGTTGTAGCAATACTAACCTGCTTCTTATCACAATATTTAATGCAAAGAAGAACATCATCAAAGAATTCAAACAGTCAACCAGCAACAACTCAACAAACAAACAAAATTCTAATTATTGTTTTACCTATAGTTATGGGTGTCTTTACATTATTTTATAATGCTATTTTCGGTCTTTACATTATATCTAGTCAAATTGTTTCACTTGCAACTTTTCCAATTATAGATAAACTTTTAGATAAATACTATATAAAGAAAGACAAAGAGAAACAGCAAAAAATCAAAATGGATTATAGTCGAAAATAAATGTATTTACAAACTAAAATTTTAAGGAGAAATATATGTTTGAATATGAATGCAGTGGGAAGAATGTAGAGAAAGCAATTAGTGAAGGGCTTTCAAAACTTAAACTAGAAAGAGATAATGTTGATATAAAAATTTTAGATACTGGCGGGTTTTTTAAAAAAGCCAAAGTTATATTAAAAATTCCAAAAGAGATTTATAACAACTCAGAAGAAATTAAAAAATTAATTACTTTAAATAATATAGAGAAAAAAGCTGAAAATGCTCCACGAATAGAAGAAGTAAAAGAAAAAGAAAGCTTAAATCAGGTAATTACAACACTTTCAAAAAAC
Organism: Clostridia bacterium; assembly: GCA_028708805.1. Lineage (GTDB taxonomy): Bacteria > Bacillota > Clostridia > Christensenellales > UBA1242 > UBA5489. The sequence continues at coordinate 39,539 of JAQVYC010000003.1, forward strand.
AATAAAACAGAAAATGTTAAACCTGAAAACATTAAAACAGAAATTAAACAAGAAACAGAAGTTAAATCAATAAAAGCTATAAATGATAAAAACAATATAGCGACACAACAAGAAACCACGCCACAAACGAACAAAACAAATACAGGAAATCAAATTGAGAGCAATGAAAACCAACTAGAAGAATGTAAAAAGTTTTTAGAAGATTTGTGTAACATTTCAAAATTTAAAGGAACTGTTAAAGGCTCAGAAACAGAAGAGGAAGTTTTTCTAAATTTGGAAGGAGAGAATTTATCTAAACTTGTTGGTTATAAAGGTCAGTGTCTAAGTGCAATTCAACTTATTCTAAGTGCAATTTGTTCTAAATATAAAAACAGAAAAAAAATCATTTTAGATGTGGATGGATATAAAGAAAAACGAAAGTTTAGCTTGGAAGGCTTAGCAAATAGAATGGCAAAAAAGGTTTTAGAAACAAAAGAAAAGGTTTTTTTGCAACCAATGACAGCCTATGAAAGACGGATAATTCATAGTATTATTCAAGAATATCCAGAATTAAAAAGCAGTAGCTCAGGTCAAGAGCCATATAGAATTCTAACAATAGATATAAAAAAATAACAACAAAAAATTTAAAAAAATTAAATAAAATTATACCTACTACTGAAAAATTTAATAAAAAAGGAATATATATAATGCCAACAGAAAAAATAAAATCTAAAACAAAAAAAACAGCAGTGCCTACCAAAGCAGTTAAGGAATCAGTATCTACAAAAACAAAAACTACAACAAAACCTAAAACAAAAAAGGCTGAAACAAAAAAAGTAGAAATTTCTTCAAAACCTGAAACAAAAATAGAAGAATTAAATAAGCCTATGAAAACAGATAAGATTAATGATTTAACAGACATTCTTCAATTTGCACATAAGAATGACCAGAGTTTAAAAAAGCAAAAAACAAATGAAAAGCATTCATTTATTCTCACATTGCTTTGTATGTGTTTTATAACAATTTTAATTGTATCTAACATTTCAGCATCTAACACATTTTATATAACACCATATTTTAGTTTATCAGCGGCAGAATTGTTATTTCCATTATCTTATATAATTGGGGATTTAATAGTTGAGGTTTACGGCTTTAAAAAAGCAAAAAATATTATTATCTCAGGGCTAGCAATTTGCACCGTATCAATTGTTTTTCTTTACTTAACAACATTAATTCCATCTAATAATGTAGCATACGGCACAGTATTTAGCTCACTTATGGGTGGTGTTTTGGGGATTACAATTGCTAGTATTTTAGCTTGCCTTGTTGGTTCACTTACAAATGCTTATATTATGCATAGGCTTAAAAGCCAAAACAAAGGCAGTTTTTTTAACAGGGCAATTGTTTCAACTATTGCCGGCGAAATATTGGACAGTTTAGTGTTTATTTTATTCTGTTGTATATTTGCTTCACAGTTTTATGTTTGGGATAAACTTATATCATTTGTTATAACGATATCATTAATAAAAATTATAGTTGAAATTGTGGTTTTCCCATTAACAAAATATTTGTTAAAAATAATAAAAAGAAAAGAAGGACTTGAATAATTTTAATTTAAATTAATTAATTGTAAAATTAATATAAAAAAACAAAAACAAGCTCAAATAAAGGGGGCTTGTTTTTTTATCTTTGTTATGATATAATGCCTTCAATACACTGGGTGTTAAAAAATTTAAAAGCAGAGAATTAAATTTTAAAAATAAACTGCTTAAAAATAAATATTTATAAATCAATTAAAAAACTATATTCTCTGCTATAAGTAAACTTTTAATATTTTAATAGAATATTATAAAGTAAAGAAATATTTTAATTTAAGGAGAACAGAATAATGGATTTGACTATTGAAGAAAACGAAAAAAAATTATTAAGCCAAAAAGGATATTATAATTATTTAGATTATATGTGTAGGGATATTTTTAGAACCGAAGAGGAATATAATAAAGCATTAGAACGCGGATTAGTTATGCCTCGCAAACAATATTCTAAAATGATTTTAGATTTATGTGGTAATGGGGTTCAGGAAATTGTAAGCAATGTTTCTCAAAAATATCAACAGAGATTAAATTCAAAAAATGTTAGGTTGTCTTCTGCTGATATAGAAACATTAAGGGAATTAGAAATGGGGGTTGTATATTTCTATGTAGAAAACACTTACCCACAAGCGATAACAAACTTGTCTAGCAATTCGATAAACAGTAAATTCCATCAAATTAACGCACAAGAGCATGTTCGCTAAATTAATAAAATTGCAAATATTAAAATTTGTTTTGTTTAATAAATATAAGAAAAAAGAAAATACTAATAATACATAAAAACATTGATTTAAAATTTTTGAAGAATTTTTCAAAAAGAGGTCTTGAAAAATAATTAAAGTTATGATATAGTTTTCTAAATGGAGGTATTATATGAAATTACTAGATAGAGTGAAAAGTATAATAAAACCAAAAGACCCAATCGTATATAAAGATGATATGGTTTTTTATAACAATCGCATTGTAACGGATGGTAAGGCTGGACTAAAAGAACACAGAGTGTTTTATAGTGAAGGCAAATATTATCATAAAGGCAATGGAAAAGAAGCAACTTTTAAAGACTTAATTACTGTTGATGAATTTAACTTGTTAGCTCAACAAACAGCATTAACAGGCATCAAAACTTTTGTTTCTGGAAATAAGCTTAACGCAACAACAAATGAAATAAAAAGTATTGAAATGAACATTAATGCAATAGAAGACTTGTTAGATGTAGCAAAACAAGATAATATAGAAAAAGAATATATTGAATTAAGAAGAAAGATTTACTTAGACTTGTTTGAATTTGAAAAAGAAAAAGTTGATTTAAGCCCTAGAATTATTTGTGATTTAGAACATGAAGGAAAATATAAAATTATTTACTTACACGAAGGTGAAACAAAAGAAAGTTATACAATGGAACAGCCTAAAATAAAACCAAGTGCTATCCATAAACAATCAAAAGAAAAAAAACCATTAGAAATAGTTAGGTAGATTTAAAAATCCTTAATAAAATTGAAATTTAATAAAGGTCCGATATTTAGTTATCGGATTTTTTTATTAATTCTAAGAACAGCATTGCAATCTTTAAGAAACAGATAATATAAAACTAAGAGCAGAACCACTCAAAAAAACTGTTACATATTCTTAAAGCAAAAGAGACATATAAAATTTCTTATATGAAAAATTTCGCTCTGAATAATTGTATTTGTAAAAATTATAAAATAAAGTTTGCCTTGTATAAAATTACATAAAAACAATACAACAAAAACATTTACAAATAAATATTGAAAAATATTCACCTAATTTCCATAAAAACTATTAAAAAGTTTAGTATTATGTTATAATTTGTCGAATGGAGGGAAGTATATGGATTTTCAGGAATATTTTTTTGGTATAAAAAGTCCTGTTACCTACAAAGATGATAAGGTTTTTTATAATGGCCGTATTGTAACGGACGGAAAAGAAGGATTGATGGAATATAAAGTTTTTTATAGTGAAGGTAAATATTATAACAAAAGTGATGGCAAAGAGGCTACTTTAAGTGATTTAATTGAGGCAGAGCAGTTTAATTTATTATCACAACAAACAGACTTTGTTTCTCTTGAAAAATTTGTTGCTAATTTCAAAAAAGACAGTAAAACAAAACAATTTAAAATCATAAAAAGAAATATAAATGCTATTAAGGATTTATTAGAAATTTCTAAACACAATAATATTGAAAGAAAATATATAGAAATAAGAAGAAAAGTTTATTTAGATTTAATTAAATTAGAACAAGAAAAAAGTAATTTAAACCCAAGAATCATTTACAACTCAGAAAAAGATAAAGATTATAAAATTATTTATTTGTATGAAGGAATATCAAAAGAAGCATATTTAAAAGAGAAGCAGAACAGATATTCGCCAATGATGATTGAATCAAAAAAAGCACAAGCACAAGAACTTTGCAGATAACACTTAATTTACATTAAAATAAAAAACAGCAACATAATAATAGTGCTGTTTTTTTATTTTTGTTCTTTAAGTAGATTGAAAACTATATATCTAAAAAATCAAAAGCGTTTTAAATAATTTTATTAATTTTTTTATACTTGGTCTTAAATAAAAGCCACATTTAAAGCTTTTTATTGTAATATAACTTATTTATCTTTCAGCTTGCAAGTCTTGTTTTTGTTCTAAATGTTTTTCAAGAATATTAAAACACTCTTTGCGTGTATTTAAAATTATTTCCTTATAATCGCTTCTTCGTTGGTCTATTTGACTTCGCAAGTCATATTGAGTGTTTTTAATGCTAATTGTTTGATAAGAGCCTTCATTAAAGAAAAAATTTAATTCTAGTTTTTCGGGGCTTAATTGTTTAGCTTGAAAACAATCTTTTGGCGGGATATCACTTACTATTTTAGGGCTTTCAATTTTTTTAATCACTTTACCATTTATATCTTTTATATTTTCGCTAGCTAGTTTAATTAAACTGTTAAATAAAAGACAATCCTTTTCAATAATCAACTTTTTTTCGCCTACACAATCAAAATCATTGAAATCGTAATAATCAATAGTCATATCACTTGAAACATTAAGTGTAAACTGCTGACTAGGTCTTTCCCCATTCATTTTTGTTAACTTAACAAAGTTCCAACCTTCCGAATTGCCGAAAATATAAAAATAATCACCAACACGAAATTCCTTTATATTATTCATATGTATCCTTTTTTAGAGAATTTGGCGGAAGAAGGCGGATTCGAACCGCCGGTGGTTTAATCCACACATGTTTTCGAGACATGCACATTAGACCGCTCTGACATTCTTCCATAAAATTAAAACCATATAAGTTTACTATATAAAAAAGAATTTGTAAATAGTAAATCAAAATTAAAGAAAGAGAGCTTAAAAATACAACAATTTTCTTAAAAAATTGAAAAAAAATTGACTTTATTTTTATTAAAGTGATACAATCATAGTATGGCTTTCGTGAAGCAATTTAAGAATAGTTTAATTGCAGTCTTAGGAATTTTTGCACTGGTTTTTTTATTGCTTCTAGTTGGAGTTATTCCGTATGACGAATTTATCTTTGGTAAATTTTTTGTAGGGGCAAGTTTTCTTATTATAGGACAAACCGTTTTTTTGGTTACCATAGATAAAAGTATTATAAAGATAGGACGAAGTGTCGGTTCTAGCCTTATGAAGTTTAAAAAACCTTGGATTATTATTTTTTTTGGCTTTTTGTTTGGTTTGGTTTCCACAGTAGCTGAGCCTGATGTGCAAGTTTTAATTAGCGAGTTATTAGATGTTAATCCTTTTATAAGTTCACTTCTCTTAATTTCTATTTTTGGAATTGGGGCAGGGTTATTTGTTGGATTAGCTTTAATTAGAATATTAAAAAACATAAAACTAAAATATATCTTATTAGTTTTATATTCTATAATTTTTATACTTGCCGCATTTTGCCCAGAAAATTATTTAGGGCTTGCCTTTGATTCGGGTGGTGTTTCAACAGGTGCTATAACCGTGCCCTTTATCTTGTCGCTGGTTATTGGTATTTGTGCTATAAAAAGCGGAAGCACAAAAGATGATAATTTCGGTGCAGCAGGTATTGTTTCAACAGGTCCTATTATAGCAGTTTTAATATTGGGGATTATCTTTGGAGCTCCCGAAGGCACTTACTCTTATGTTCCACTTAACATACCTTTTTTTGATATGTTTTTTAATCAAATTAAAGAAGTCGCGCTTGCACTTTCTCCACTCATTTTAACATTTATCGTATCGCAACTCACTTTTCTAAAATTACCTGCGAAACAAACAATTAAAATTTTAATTGGATTGCTGATTGCTGGCATAGGACTAGTTTTCTTTTTAACAGGAATATATTATGGTTTTTCAACAATGGGAACATTCATTGGTGAAGCAATCACGAATACGGTCGCAGATTGGTTTATTCTTGTATTTGGCTTTCTTATAGGTTTTGTTATTATATTTACAGAACCTGCGGTTATTGTTTTAGTGGGTCAAATCGAAGATGTAACCGCTGGTTTTATTAAAAAGAAAACAGTTTTTATTGCTTTGGCAATCGGTGTTGCTTTGGCGGTTATGCTTTCTTTTGTGCACATATTATATAGCATAAGCTGGTGGTATTTTCTTTTTCCATTTTATGCACTATGTATAGCATTAAATTTTGTAATTCCCAAGATTTTTATGTCAATTGCGTTTGATGGTGGGGGAATCGCTTCTGGAACAATGTCGGTTGCGTTCATCTTGCCAATATGCATTGGAATAAGCGAGGCATTAGGACAAGAAATTATGTTGAGTGCATTTGGGGTTATCGGTTTTGTGGCAACAATTCCAATTTTCACCCTGCAAGTTCTGGGACTAATTTACAAATTGAGTAAAATGAAAAAAGAAAGAAAACTAAAAAAAGAGAAACTACTTGAAGAAAAGTTATTGAAGGAACAAGAGCAAATTCAAGGACAAGACTTAGAGCAACAACAAGGAAAAGACCTCGAACAAAAACAATCAAAAGACTTAGAACAAGAACAAGAGCAAAAACAATCAAAAGGTCTAGAACAAGAACAAGAGCAAAAACTAAAAAAAGAAAAAGACAAAGCAAAAAACAAAGAAACCCAAAAGGAACAAGAGAAACCTAAAACAAAACAACTAGAAGAACAAAATGAAAAAGAATTGAAAGAAGAAAAGAAACAAAAAGATATAAAAGAAAATAAAGACGCAAAACAAAAAGCACGAAAGGAGGGGACAAATGAAACAAGTTGAAGTTATTGTAACAACCGAACAAATTGCAGAAAAGATGTACGAGTTATTTAAAAAAGCAAAAATTAATTGCAATGTTATTCCCAAATGTAATGGATTTAGCCAACACACCAACTTTTTAGAGTTTATAGGTTTTTCGGATACTAGGGTTGAAGTTCTGGTTTTTAAATGTAAAGATAGATTAAGAAAGTTTTTTTTAAAATTTCTTTTAACAAATTGTAATAAACCAAATAATGGTATAATGTTTTCCATTGGAGGAGATAGAAGAATGAAAGCAGATAATAGAGTTTTAGTTGCGATAATTAACGCAGGGCATGGTGAAAAAGTTGCGGACATACTCAGAAAAGAAGGGGCATTAGGGGCAACAATGTTTGATGCACGAGGTGCTGGGGTTGATTATGATTCGGTTATGGGAATGAGTATAGACAGCGGTAAACAAGTTGTATTTTCGGTTATGCCGAAAGAAGTTGTTAAAAAAATGAGCAAAATTATAAAAAACACATTCAAAGAAAACAAAAACAATTGTGTAATATTTGACCTTCCTGTTTCTAATTATAATAAGCTTCACGAGAATTAAATGAATTTTGAAGTTAAAAAAATAGAAGAGAAACCGCAATATTTTAAAAGTTTTCTTAAATTCTTTAATTTTAATTTTTTTTACTTAAAAATCTTTGCTTATTCTAAGCAATTTTTTTATAAACGAACTTCTTTTATATAGAGCTTGCAAATTGACAAGTCTTTATTTTTAATAGTTTATTTGTTTTGAATTAAAAATGCTTTTGATTTACGCTTGCAATCTATAAAACAATAGATGTTATATAAGGACAACATAATCAACGAACTAACAATTAACCCAAAAAGTGAAATCTCATTACCTAAAACCAAATCGTCAACACCGTATCTTGTTAAATAAAAAATTATTTCTGCGGTTGTTGTCCCCAGAAACAGAGAAACAAATGCTTGATTTGGATAATAGCAAGTAATCAAAGCGAAGATACCAAGAAGGCTGTATATCAATGTCCAGTTTAATAACTCGGACGCAAAAACATTCGTACCGTTGTTTATAAAAATTAATTGCATTGTAAGAACAACGGTTAAAAACGAAATAAGCATTCTGCCGAAATATTTACTATTTTTTATTTCACCTAAAAACATTATAGAAATAACGGCGGGAACTAAAAAGCCCGCAATACTAAAATTTATGCTTGATATTTGAAGCGTTGGTAGAAATAAACAAATAATTTCTAAAATTAAAAATCCTAGCACATAAGATTTTCTTAATTGTAATCTTTTTAAATAACTTTCACCCACATTGAAAATTGTTAAAATAAAAAGCACACCTAAAATTAAAATAAGATATTTCATAATAATCCTTTATTTTAATTAAAATGTGCGTTTATTAAATAATTATGCTTTTGTTTTATAAAAACAGAAAGTTTCGTTTGTGTAAGAAAATAATGTTTAGCTGTTTATGTTTAATAGTTTATTTTATATTTATATAATTCCTTTTGAGTGTTGAACAAATGAGCTTTTTTGTGATTCGTTTAGGAAATATGTAATTTCAGGCTTTAAGCTTAAAACTCCGTTTTTACTCATTTCATCTTGTGAGCTAAAAATCAAAGCATTTTTATATAGCCCATAACGCAGTTTGTATTTTTTTTCAGAGTTTGTTTGATGCGAAATTAACTGCATTAAATAACTTCGAAAATTACTCATTTCCATACTAAAAGGAATCTCTTTATTTTCAGATTTATAACCCATCTCTGTTAGATACTGCACGCTAAGTGCATCAACATGTGAAGAACGCTTTAACATTCTAATAGATGAGTCAAAGTGATACCTAGCACGCCTATAATCATCGGAAGTTAACAATGCCTCTTCATAATTTTTTTCATCTTCAATATTGCATACCTTTTGCCTTGCCAAGTTAGAATAATAAGCATAGAGTGCCATGTGGCTTCGGGGGTCGCCATTTTTGTTTCTAGTTAGATTAACAACATGTTTAAAGAGAGTGTTATTAAAAAAGCTTGTTGAATTTGAATTTATGATTGAGTCATTAGATGGAATATTACAATTTTTTAAAAGGTCAGATTGCCCATATGTAAACAATGGGGTTTGCGGAAGATTTAAACGATGATAATATTCAATTGCCTCAATTTGTCCTTTTTCTGCTAAATCTATAATTCTTTTAATAAATTCTTGTGTAGAGTTTATCGTTGCTCCACGGTTTTCATTTATTGTAAGAAGCGCCTTAATTTCAGAGTAAATAAATAAGCAGTCATCTTTTGTTAATCTGGTGTTTAGCGTTATCATATTTACCTCCAAGCTAAAAGATAGTTAAAATTAATTCGTGATTTTTGCGAGTGGCTTGGCTATTTGATTTCAATTATAAATAATTTATGCGAAATGTCAATTAATTCGAGAAAATAGTGCAAATTTAAGGCATAATTATGTTTTTTCTGCTATAAATGCAGAAAAAAACAATTATTTATAGTTTTTTCAAGTAAAATTAGTTTCTTGTTTTATAGTTGTTTTGACATTAAAACATATAATAAATTAATTATTACTTTTAAAAATCTCAAAAATGTGGTACAATTATACTTAGCAAATAAACAATATCTTTTCATTTTTTTGGAGGTAGCAAAATGGGCGTTTTTAGTTATTTTAAAGAAAAAGTTACAGAACCAGTTCATCACGAAGATGAAGATAATTTAAATTTAACCGAAGGGGCACATATTCTTGTTAATTGCAACAATGTTAATTTGTCGGGTAGTGCTTGCGTGATGGAAAGTGTAGACACTGAATATATCGAAGTTGGCGGAAGAGCTAAAATTCAAGTTTTTCATTCTGGTAGAATAAAATCACTTTGCAATAGAGCTAAAATAGGAATGCTAAAAAATGGAATTATTGAAAAAGCAACCGACCACACAGAAGTTACTACAATTAATTTTTGTCAGTTTGAATATTTAACGGGCAGGGCAAAAATTGGCACTTTTAATAATGGTTCAATTAAATTTATGGATAAATTTTCTTATATTTCAACTTTTAATTCAGGGCAAATTATGTTTATGCGAAACAATTCCAGAATTGGAACATTAATCAACGGGAACATTGCAGGGATGTCAAACAACGCACAAATAGATACAATGATGAATGGCAAAGTTGGTTATATGCTGAACAAGTCAAAAATAGGAACTATAAATATGGGGGCAGTTGATGAGCTTTGTGATAATGCCTCAATAAACACATTGAATGAAGGTGAAGTTAATCAAATGATGGGCAGTTCAATGATATATCAACAAATTGGTGGAACTGTAAACAATAGAAGCGGTCAAGCAATTTTGATTTATACAAAAGAAAAAGAAAAGTCTAAAAAGGCAGGTCCAACTGAATTAAATATAGAAGCGGTTAAAGTTATTACAAAAAAGAAAGGTGAATCCCGCAAAGTTTTTGATAATATTAAATTATAATTGCATTTTATTTTAATAATTCTTTTATTAAAAAACAAATATTAGATATCCAAGCTGAATAGCAATACTCAGGTTATGCTTTATAGTTATTAATGAACTATGCAAATGATATGGTGGAAGGATGATTATATAAAGTCAAAACTATGGTGATAAAAATCGAGAAATTGTAGACAATATCAATTTTCAGGGAACTAAAACATAGTGTAATACAAACAGTAAAGTTTAGCTCAGTAACGAAATATTTTAATAACAAAAAAGAAGAAGGGTTATCCAAACAGATAGGTAATACTAGAAAAAATTCTAAAAATATATTGATTAAAAAAGAAGGCGGCTAAACAAAGTCGTCTTTATCTTTCTAATTGTATAAATTAAATTGAACTTCATTTTGTGTTAATTGAATGTTTTGTTTTCTTAAAATTAAATATTTAAAAATTTTGCAAAAACATTTATTTAAAAAGCTATTTTTGCTTATTGTGCTTTTATGAACTCATTTTTTTCTAAGTGAGAGCTTATCCCACCGAATTAATTATGGCTGGATTTTTAATAAAAGCAATTTTTTCATTATGTGTTAGAAATGATAATATTATGTTATAATAACAAAGAATATGGAGTAAATTAATGCCTGAGAAACAAAGAGTATATTTTGTAATAGATATGAAATCGTTTTTCGCATCAGTGGAATGTGCAGAGCGAGGACTAGATGCAATGACAGCTAAATTAATTGTTGCTGATGCAAGTAGAACCGATAAAACAATATGTCTTGCTGTTTCTCCTGCATTAAAGGCATTAGGAATAAAGAACAGATGCAGACTATATGAAGTGCCTAAAAATATTGAATATATTATTGCCAAACCACGAATGAAAAAATATATAGATTATTCTGCCAAAATTTATGGAATATATTTACAGTATATTGATAAATCGGATATTCATGTTTATTCAATTGATGAGTGTATTATTGATGCTACTGATTACTTAAAATTATATAAAATTAAAGCAAAAGCCTTTGTCAAAAAACTTATGACAGAAATATGGGAGAAACTTGGTATTCCTGCAACAGCTGGAATTGGTTCAAATATGTATTTAGCTAAAATTGCTTTGGATATAACTGCAAAAAACTCGGATGATGGAATTGGTTGGCTCACTGAAGAAAAATTTATAAAAGAACTATGGAGGCATAAGCCATTAAGTGATTTTTGGGGAATATCTACTGGAACAGTAAATAGACTTTCAAAATACGCGATTCATAATATGGAAGATATTGCTCATTGTAATGAAGAGTTATTATTTAGAGAATTTGGAGTAAATGCTGAAATAATTATTGATCATTCTTGGGGGAAAGAATCGTGTTTGATGGAAGATATAAAAAATTATAAAGGAAAATCAAAATCAATTTCCAATTCTCAAATATTGCCTTGTGCATATACCCCTGCTGATGCGTCATTGGTAATGAGAGAAATGATTCAAGAGGGCTGTTATAGGCTAACAAGAATTAATATGGTTACATGTTTAATTCACATATATGTAGGATATCAAAATGAATTAAAAACAATGGCAAAAGGAACAAAAAGACTTAAAATTACAACAAATCTTTATTCTCAGATAATCCCTTATGCTGATGCTTTGTATGATGAGATAGTGGATAAAACAAAAAAAATAAGAAAAATAGCTTATAGTTTTGCCAATTTGCTTCCGGAAGATTATGAACAATATGATTTATTTACAGATATAGAAAAACTAAAAAAAGAAAAAATTCTTATTAAAAGTTTACTTGACATAAAAAACAAGTTTGGGAAAAATGCTATTCTTAAAGGAACAGATTATAATCCAAAAGCGACTCAACGAGAAAGAAATAATCAAATAGGAGGACATAATAGTGGAACGGAGGAAGATGCCTAGAATAAAAAGGGCAACGCAATTTGCACCGTTTGATGCCCTAAAAGGAATGCAGGATGCATTAAGATTGGCAGAATATTCACATGATAGAGTTGAAAAGGGCGATGTTTCTGAAGAAGTAGCGGAAGAAATTTCAAGTACATTAAACAACCTGGAAAAAAATTCAATAGTCAAATTAAAATATTTTGAAGATGGACACCATTTTGACTATGAAGGCAAAATAAAATTTGATATAGAAACTCAGAAAATTGAATTTGGCAAAAAGAAAATATTGCTAGACAATGTTTTAGAATTGAGAATGAATGATGAAGAGAAAAAACAAAAGACAACTGATTAATGTCGCCTTTTATGTAAAATTGGTGTTCCCGACAGGACTCGAACCTGTGACTAACCCTTAGGAGGGGTTTGTAATATCCTCTTTACTACGGGAACTTATGTCAAAAACAATTTAATTATAAAATAATTAAGTTATTTATTTGGAAATTTTCAACAATGTCTGGAAATCAAAATTCGTAAAGTATTATAACATTTAATAGAGCGAAATGTCAATAAACAAGTGTTTAAAATAATTTTTAACTGGTTAAAACAAATAAATAAGTTCAAGGGCAACAATAATGCAACAAATACGAATTCAAGAGAATAATAATGCAGTAAAATACGAATTCACAGAGTGGCAATAATGCAACAAATTATAAAAGCAAGAGAAAAGCATCAAAGCGTCCAGTAAAAAATGAAAGAAATTTTTCATCATTGAATAGGAATTTTATTTACAAGTTGCTGAAATATAAAGGTCAAAGACTCGCTGTGTTGCAAAGTCGCTTAAATTTAAAAAGATTTTTAAACATAAACTTACCATGCAAATCTTGTTATTGTTGTGCTAGATTTATTTCAAAATTATTTTCTAAATGAAGTGAGTTTTTTGTTTTAATACATTTTGTAACTAAATATAATAGCCCACTTGAATTCTCAGTCCCTTTTGGCGAAAGGGTTAACGGTGATGAGGCTGTATTTTCAATCAATTCATCAAAACTCGGGTCGGAATGAATGTTTGGAAGAATAACACTGGCCGTTATTTCGGACTCTGAATAATTTTCTATTTTAAAAGTATAGACAATATATTTTTTTGAAGAAGAAAATTTTAATATATTGTAAGGAATTATCCAAGAAACAAGAACCGGCTCTGTTTCTGAAAAGTCTTGAATAAAAGGTCGTGTTGTGGCTGTTTCTTTTCTGATTAAATCTTCCCAATTATCATAGGTGCTATATGTTTCTTCGCTTAGCAAAAAAGCATTTGCTTCCACTTTATAAGAGACATTTGAATTAAAAACAATTCTACTTGATACAGAGAAATTGAGGTTAATTGCAGCATAAACCGTAATGCCGATTAATATAAAAACAATAAAAACTGAAACCACACTAAGAGAAATATTGAAAATTTTCATAAATTACATCCATTATTGAAGTTATTATGTCAAAAAACATAAAAATAAATCAATCTTAATGGATTTTAAGCGAATTTAAAAATTTTAAAAAAATTATCCTACCGTTTAATTTTGGTGGATAATTTATTGCGATTAATTGTTTTATGCTATTTTTTTGTTTTTAAAAGATATTTTCAAAAGATGTTTATAGCTTATTATATATAATGCTTTATACTTCTCCTAACAGCTTCAAAGAATTGCTTATGTTGTCTAGTCGGTTAGTTAGTTTTGCTAGAAGTTCACGCTCTGCGTTTACTCTTTGAGCGGGGGCCTTACTAACAAAGCCCGAATTATTAAGTAAGGTTTCAGATTTTTCAATGTCGGCATTTATTTTTCTAAGTTCATTTTCTAGTCGAGAAATTTCTTTTTCTTTATCTATTAAATGGTCGTTAGGAATAATCACTTTTACAACTTCGTTTATTGTAAAGGTGTTTTTAAAATCAATTTTGCTTTCATCATTAATTAAAAATGCATTTTTTCCATGAGCTAATTTCTTTATAACAAATAAATTATTTGCAATTTGTTTAATATTAGCCAAAGGTAATACATATAAATCGGTTTTCTTATTGTCTGGAATGTTCATATCGGCTCGAAGATTTCTAACTTTCTTAATTATATCCATTATTGCAAGCATTGCTTTGTGGTCGGCAGGAAAGTCGAGTTTTTTATTATAAGTTGGAAAGCTTTCAAGCATAATGCTATTATTATGGTTTGGCATTGACAAATAAATTTCTTCTGTTATAAACGGAACAATTGGATGCAAAAGTTTTAAAATGTTTTCTAACACAAACAGTAAAACATTTACCACTTCATTTTTCTCTGCGGGATTCCCTTCATATAACTTTACTTTACTTTCTTCAATATACCAATCGCAAAACTTTGTCCAAACGAACTCATACATTTCCATACAAACAACACCTAAATCATATTTTTCATACAATTTAGTAACATTTTTAATTGTTTTATTCAATTCACTTAGAATCCATTTATCTGAACTTGTAAGATTAATTTCATCAAGGTTTAGTTTTGTAAATTTAATTTTTTCGGTGTTGTCTAGAACATAGCGACTCGCATTCCAAATTTTATTTAAAAAAGCACTTATTGATTTAATTTTTTCTTCTCCCAGTCTACTATCTTGTCCAACGCCAACTCCGTGGCAGGATGCAAACCTTAGAGAGTCCGCTCCATAATTATTAATAATTTCAACAGGGTCAATGCCGTTGCCCAACGACTTGCTCATTTTTCTTCCTTGACTATCACGAATTAAACCATGAATTAAAACATTCTCAAAAGGAATCTCACTCGTGTATTCCAAAGAACTGAAAATCATTCGAGCAATCCAAAAGAAAATTATATCGTATGCCGTTATCATAAGATTCGTTGGAAAAAAATATTTGAAATCTTCTGTAATTTCAGGCCAGCCGAGTGTGCTGAAAGGCCAAAGTGCGCTACTAAACCAAGTGTCTAGCGAGTCCTCATCTTGATAAATATTCTTACTTCCACACTTTGTACATTGTGTGGGGTCGGTTTCGGAAACAATTACCTCATCACAATCTTTGCAATAAAACACAGGAATCCTATGTCCGCTCCAAATTTGACGGCTTATACACCAGTCTTTAATATTCTGCATCCAGTGTAAATAAATTTTTTCGAATTTCTGAGGAATAAATTTGATTTTTTTAGTTTTAACAACCTCAACTGCTTCTATTGCTAAGTCTTTCATTTTTACATACCATTGTGTTGAAATTTTAGGTTCAACTACTTGATGGCATCTTTGGCAACAACCAACAGAGTTTTTATATTTTTCAACTTTTTCCAAAAGATTTGATTTTTCTAAATCCGAAATTAATTGCTTTCTGCAATCTTGGCGGTCTAAGCCTGCATATTGTAAAGCATTTTGATTCATTGTTCCATCATCGTCTATCACATTAATTTGTTCAAGATTATGTCGAATTCCAACTTCAAAATCGTTCGGGTCGTGTGCCGGGGTTATTTTAACGACGCCCGTTCCAAATTTAGAGTCTACATAAGAGTCTGCAACAATAGGAATTAATTTATTTACAACAGGTAATATAACATTTTGCCCAACCAGATGTTTATATCGTTTATCTTTTGGATTAACCGCCAAAGCAACATCTCCTAAAAGTGTTTCGGGGCGAGTTGTGGCAACAGTTAAATACTTATCACTGTTCTCAATTTTATATTTAATGTAATACAAATTTCCGTTATTTTCTTCATACTCAACTTCAATATCACTTAAAGCGGTTTTGCATTCAATGCACCAGTTTGTTATTCTTTTGCCCTTATAAATTAAGCCTTTATTATATAACTTCACAAAGGCCGCCCTAACCGCCTTGCTTCGTGGCTCGTCTAAGGTAAAAGCATATCTGCTCCAATCACAAGATAGTCCTAACAATTTCATTTGTTCGGTTATGATATTCCCGAATTCTTCATACCATTCGTACATTTTTTTAAGAAATTCAGTTCGTCCGATATCTTCTTTTTCAATGCCCTGAGATTTCAATCTGGCAATAACTTTAACTTCGGTTGCAAGAGCGGCGTGGTCGCAACCTGGCAATAATAAGGAAACAAAACCTTGCATTCGTTTAAATCTGGTTATAGAATCCATTAAGGTCATGCCATAAGCATGTCCAATATGCAAATTACTTGTTATGTTTGGCGGTGGCATTATAATGGTAAAAGGTTGTTTTGTTTTGTTTATTTTGGCATAAAAATAATTTTTTTCTAGCCAATTTTTATATATTTTTTTTTCAAAATTTTGAGGATTAAATGTTTTTTCCATTTTCTTATTTTTCCTTTTTAAAAGATTGTTGAATTTGTTTTTTTAAGATAATTATTAATATTTTGTAAATCGGTTTTGGTTTTTCAAAAATTTATGTTGTTTTTTTCTTATTTCAGCCAATTTTAGAATTAAAAAGCATTAAATTCGTTTTCACTTTATATTTTAGTGTGCGAGGTAAGAATAAGATAAATAAAGACGATTACTTTTAGGTTAAAATTTGTCAAATTTATTCGGTTTTTAAGCTAATATAAGCTAATATAAACAAATATAAATTTATTTTTTTGTTTTTATTAGAATAAATATCATAAATAATCAAAATAAGAACTTTATAACTCTAAAAATTCATTTTTAGCATTCGGCTGAGATTGT
>JAQVYC010000022.1 GCA_028708805.1 Clostridia bacterium
TGGCGGAGAGTTAGGGATTCGAACCCCAGGATGCTTTCACATCAACGGTTTTCAAGACCGCCGCTTTCGACCGCTCAGCCAACTCTCCAAATTTGGTTTTTTAATTATTATTTTTATAGACAATAATTTCAATTGGTAGACATTTTGGTAGACATTCGCACTTTTGCAAATATCAAGGTAGACAATTTTATCACTAAACCGTCTGGTTCAATTAACAAAGTAAGCCTTAAATACAAATGTTTAAATAGGTAAAGTCTAAAACCTAGATAAACATATATGTGGAGTTAACAAACTGATTCCAGTTGTTTTTCAATGCCGCCGCTTTAAACCACTCAGCCAATCCTCCACATTTTTTTACTTGTGTTAGACAAGTTTTATTTTCGACAATACCTTTGAATTCAATAATTGGTATAATAATTTTGTTTGGTTAAAAGTTTTTAATTCTGTGCACTTTTATTGGTATTATCATTTGCTTTTTAATTCTCGATAGGCATTTCTAACAATACAGCAAATATTACCATATAATAAAACTTTTATCAAGCATTGTTTAAAAATTTTTTAATTTTTCTAAAAATATATAAACCTCGTAATAAATTTAGCACTACTACTTACTAAATGTTAAGTTAAATTTACATATTAAAGAATAGCATTTATTCAAAAATTTATATGTTAATTTATAAAAATTAAGTAGACTTAATTATATTTCTATACTGTTTACCACTTTATTGTCAATTATATCTATAATTTCAATTTTTGTGATAATTTTAGGAAAATACGGCTGTACAACTTTTATTACTTCTTTTATAGATGTTTTCTTGTTTATTAATTCATCGTATAAATCCCACGGAATTTCGCCGTCTAAACCATTTTTAAAAATTTCAAAATCGGGGGATGATGCAACGCCTCCGCTAAATTTAGAACTTCCATCGGCATAATAAATTTTACATTTATATCTAAGCTTAATTTCCTTTAAATTTTTCTCTGTTGCCCGAATTTCTTCAATCTCAATTTTCGAACATTTGAAATTTAAAGTTATCATTCCATTAATTTCACATTTATAACCGTCTTTTATTTTTTCAATTTTTAAATCCCAAATTATAAACGGATAATCGATATTAAGATTTTCAATTATGGCATTGTAAAACTTAATTGTAGTGTGCACATTTTCATATTTTTCCGCAATCTTTTTAGAATGCAAAACTTCTGAGACACGAGTATAAAATACGGCTGTTAAAATATTTTCTGAAAATTTCAGATTGTAAATATTATCGTCGTGAAATGTGGGCATGTATCCCCAAAAGTCAATTAATTTCTTTTTAAAATCCATTTATAACCCCTGTTTCAATGAGTTCATTTATCGCTGATGAAACTTTGTATTATTCCATTCTGAATTTCACAAAACTAATTCTGACTTTTTAGTATATCAATTTAATGATTCTCTGTCAATGATTTGTGAAATATTTGTGATTTAAAACAAATTGATTTTTTATTAAAAATTGAATAAAAGTTTGTTTTCAAAATTTAGTGCGTTAAATTTAATTTTTTTATTATATAGTTAAATGCTTTAATTTTTTCAGATAAAACCACTTCGACGACCTAGTTGTTTTGCCTTAAAATAATAGTAAGTTACACTGGTAAAATGCCACTGTATCGGTTTTGAAAAATTGTTTCTTGTTTGCTGATTTAGTATGATAATGTTATCAAAAAAAACCTGATTTTCATAATATGAATTATGGAGGAGTTTAAGTATTGAATTTTTTTATAGATTTGTCTGACAAACGAAATAATTACATCGCAAATTCACTTTCAAACATAGGTCATAATGTAAATAAACTGAACTTTGAAAAAGGAAAAGTTGGTGATATCTTTATATTTTCACCTGCTAAAAAATTTACTGATGATGAAGTACAAAGTTTTCCGTCCGACACAATTGTATTTGGCGGAAATTTGACGGATGACATCAGGCTGAATTTTAACAAGAAAAATATAAATTATATAAACATAATGAAAAATGAAAACTTTGTTGTTAAAAATGCAAAACTGACTGCCGAAGGTGTCTTGTCACTGCTGATTAACAGCACCGAAAAATCAATTTACGAAAACAAGATTTTAATTATGGGTAGCGGTCGTGTCGGGCTTGCAATTGCTTCCTTATTTAATAAATTAAATCTTTCCACAGACCTTGCAATTTTTCATAATGATAAATTTGCCGTTGCAAGTTTTTATTGTAATAATGTTGTTTTTGAAAACGAATTGAAAAATGCTCTTAAAAGTTATGATGTTGTGATAAATACTGTTCCTTTTAAAATATTAAGTGAAAGTCATTTGGAAAACATTAAAGAAAATTCTGTAATACTTGAAATTGCCTCTGTAAATTGCCTAGAAAAAGATTTGTTAAATGATAAAATTAAATATATTTTAGCACCTGCATTACCCCAAGCTTATAGCGCCAAAAGTGCAGCTAAAATTATGTTGGAATGTGTTATGAATCAATTAAAAGATTTAAAACAAAATAAAGAATTCAAAAATAATATGTTTAACAAATAGGCAAACATAAATAAAAAATATCGGAGAAAAAATGAAAAACACAACATTAGGATTTGCAATAACAGGTTCATTTTGTACATTTTCAACAGTTTTAGAAAGTTTAAAAGAACTTAAAGAAGAAGTTTTTGATATAATTCCAATCTTTTCGTTCAATGTGGCTAAGCAAGATACAAGGTTTTTTTCAGTATCTGATTTTAGAAAACAAATTGTTGAGATAACAGGAAATCAGCCTGTTGACACACTTCAATTAGCGGAACCATTAGGACCGAGTGGAAAAATTGATGTTATGGTTGTAGCACCTTGCACTGGCAACACACTCGCAAAACTTGCAAATGCAATCACAGACACTCCCGTTTTAATGGCGGTTAAATCACAACTTAGAAATAATAAACCTGTTGTCTTAGCAGTTTCGACAAACGACGCTTTGGGTTTGAATCTAAAAAATATTGGCATATTATTGGCTACAAAAAACATATATTTTGTACCTTTCAATCAAGATAACCCAGTTGGAAAACCCAATTCGTTATCTGCTGATTATACATTAATAGGTAAAACAATTACAGAAGCTAAGCAAGGTAGACAAATTCAACCTATCATAATACAAAGCTAGCCGTAAAACACAAGTCAAAAACTGTGATTAGATACACGAAGTATTATTATATTAATTTAGCAAAATTTAAAAATAAAAAATATCTCGATATTAAAAAAATATCTTTAAAATCAAAAGAGGAATAAGAAAAATGAGTAATCTAGCAATAATCGGAGCAAGTGGATTAGTTGGCAGAAAAATTTTGGAAATGCTGGAAGAATTTAATATACAAATAAATAATTTATATTTGTTTTCATCACCAAAAAGTGCTGGCAAAAAAATTAAATTTAAGGGCAAAGAATATAGCTTAATAGAACTTAACCGAGAAAACATAGAAAACAAAAAAATTGATTTTGCGTTGTTTTCAGCGGGAACGAATGTATCATTAGAATACACACCAATTTTTGTGAATTTAGGAGCAATAGTAATAGATAATTCAAGTTATTTCAGAATGAAACAGAATGTACCATTGATTGTGCCGGAAGTTAATCCAGAAGCTTTAAAAAATCATAAAAACATTATATCAAATCCAAATTGCAGCACAATTCAGGCGGTTGCCGTGCTTTCGCCACTGCATAAATTATATAAAATTAAGAGAATAATCTTTTCAACATATCAAGCCGTTAGCGGAGCGGGACTTTCTGGAATTCAAGATTTAAAAGACGGTATTAATGGAATTAAACACAAACAATTTCCGCATCCAATTTTTAACAATATTCTTCCCCATATAGATGTTTTTTGTGTGGACGGCTATACAAGAGAAGAATATAAACTAATTAATGAAACCAAAAAAATTTTAAATGACGACAGTATAAAAATAACGGCAACAGCTGCACGAGTCCCAATTTTTAATTGTCATTGCGAAAGTTTGAACATTGAATTTGAAAAACAATGTGACATATCCGAAATTAAAAAAGTTTTACAAAATTCGGAAGGTATAATTGTTTTAGATGATACATCAAAAAATGTTTATCCTATGCCAGTTACGGCGGTCAACAAAAATGAAGTTTTTGTTGGTAGAATCAGACAGGATCCCACCGTGCTTAGTGGTGTTAATTTATGGATAGTTGCCGACAACATAAGAAAAGGTGCGGCAACAAATGCCGTTCAAATTTTACAATTATTGATTAAACAAAATAAAAAAAATAAAGAGGAACACAAATGACAATTTTTAATGGTAGTGCAACCGCACTCGTTACCCCGTTTTCAGAATCAGGAGAAAGTGTTAATTTTAATGCTTTAAAGGACCTAATAGATTTCCAAATAGAAAACGGAACAAAAGCATTAGTTATATTAGGAACAACCGGAGAGGCATCTACAATTTCGCTTGATGAAAGAATTAAAATTATAGACTGTGCTGTGAAGCATGTTGGCGGTAGAGTTCCTGTGATTGCAGGTGCAGGAAGCAATGATACGCAAACGGCAATTGAGAACAGCAAAGCATATGAAAAATTAGGAGCCGATGCCCTGCTTATTGTAACGCCCTATTATAACAAAAGCACGCAGAAAGGTTTAATTGCCCATTATACTACAATAGCAGAGAATGTTAATATACCGATAATTTTATACAATGTTCCCGGAAGAACTGGCGTGAATATTCTGCCGTCAACTGTGAAAACATTGAGTGAATATAAAAACATTGTGGGTATAAAAGAAGCAAGCGGAAATATGGAACAGATATCTGAGATAATTCGGATTTGCGACAAGAAATTTAAAGTTTACAGTGGCGATGATGGCCTAATTGTTCCTATTTTAAGCATTGGCGGTAGCGGAGTTATTAGCGTTGTTAGTAATATAGTTCCGAATTTAGTAAACGAACTTTGTGAGCGTTTTTTCAAAGATGAAATTTCAAAAAGCAAAGATTTACAACTTTTATTAAACCCGCTAATTAAAGCTATGTTTATTGAGGTTAATCCTATACCTGTTAAAACCGCATTAAATTTAATGAAAAAATCGGCTGGCGGTTTAAGACTTCCACTAACTGAAATGAGTGATGAGAATAATTTAAATTTATTAAAAAATGAATTAATTAAATTTAA
The DNA here is from genome assembly GCA_028708805.1 of Clostridia bacterium. Lineage (GTDB taxonomy): Bacteria > Bacillota > Clostridia > Christensenellales > UBA1242 > UBA5489. The sequence goes on from JAQVYC010000022.1 coordinate 5,176, forward strand.
TCTGATATAAATAGCAAAATTTCACTTAGGACAAGATATTAATTAGCTATAATTATAGCTAATTAATTTTTATAAGTTTAAGTTTTTATACAAGTTAAAATCCAAATTTTGCTTATTTCTTGAAGAGTAATCTGTTTATTAACTTAATTGATTTTTCAAAATTTTCATTTTTAACACTTAATATAATATGAGAGCCCTTTGAATCTATTTTTAAAGTTTTTATTTCTATATCATCATTTATTAAAGTCATACAAATGTTTTTTATAATATTATTTTTCAATATTATGTTATTACCTACAACTGTAATTATTGAAATGCTATCTTCAACTATAATTTCATTTGTTTCTAACTGCTCTAAAAGATTAAAAAGTTCATCTCTTTTTAAATTAAACTCGGCTTCATTTAATATTAAGTTCACATAATCAACATTGGAATAAAACTGAACGGAAGTGAAATTCATATCGTTTAAAATTTTAAACAATTTATTAAAATAACTAACTTCATCATATTCCATAACCTTTTTAATAGTAAGTAAGGTCTGATTCTTTTTTCCAGTTATTGCTTTAATCTGCTCTTTGTTTTTTTCTAAATTATATTTCGAGTTTCTATTATAACAATTAGATTTATTAAAATTGCTTGTTTGTTCAATATGTAGCTCACACATATTATCAATTCTAGTACCGTGTTTTTTTGGTTCAAAAATGCTTTTTATTATAATTGGAATATTTTTTTTATCAACTGGTAAAACTGTGTCTGGATGTAAAATTTTTGAGCCCATATAAGAAAGTTGCCTTAATTCGCTGTAAGTGATTTTTTTTATTTTAAAGTGAGTGTTTGTTATTTTGGGGTCGCAGGACATAACACCGTCAACATCTTTCCAGTTTTCATAAATATCTGCGTTTATACCCGAAGCAATTAAACTAGCTGTATAATCACTACCGCCACGAGTAAAGGTTAAAATTTCTCCGTTTGGCTTCTGTCCATAAAAACCGGGAATTACAACCGCCTCTTTTAAATTTAATAATTTCTGATTTATTAATTTATATGTTAATTTAAAATCAAGCTCGTCATTTTCTTTGAATTTTATTATTTCAGAGGCATCCATAAAATTAGACTTTAAAATTTTTGCTAGAATTTTTGCTGTTAAAAACTCTCCTCGTGAAACTATAAATGATTTTGATTTGTTTGTTTCAATTTCTTTTTTTATAGTCTTTAACTCATTTTTAAAAATTGGCAATTTGAAAAAGTCTATAATCTCATTGAAGCGAGTTTCAATTTTTAAAAAAGCTTCATCACAATTACCTAAAATTGTAATTTGCTCAGAACAATCGTAAAGTAAATCTGTTATTTTTTTCTGATTATCTTGCTGACCAGGTGCAGATACAACAATAATTTTCCGCTCTTTATTATTTTTTATTAATTTTAAAACTTTATTTATGTTGACAGAATTAGCCATGCAAACTCCGCCAAACTTTGCTACTATTTTTTTCATAATGTATTCCCAAAAGGTCTTATATTTCATTATAGTTTTAATATGCTTATTTTGTTAAAAGTGGAAAAGGGCTAAAAAAGGTCAAGCGTAATTAATTCGGTCGCATAATTTTAACTTATTAAAAACCAAGCAAACAACCTTTTAAAAAAATCAAAAACCAGTTTGTTTGCATATTATAATAGGTTAAGTGGAGTTAAAAAAATGAGTGGTTTTATTGGAATAATTTCAGATGAATTAAATTGTGAAAAAGCATATAAATCATTAAACAAATTAAATCATAGAGGGCCTGATGAAGAAGGCCAAGTTTTTAAAAACAAATATTATTTCGGGCATAAAAGGCTTGCGGTTATAGACAAAGAAAAAGGAAAACAGCCCTATGTTTTTGAAGATTATGTTTTGCTTTATAACGGCGAGTTATTTAATGCAGAAGAGCTTCGTGATGAGTTGAAAAGCAAGGGTTATAATTTTGTTGGTTATTCAGATACCGAAGTTTTAATAAAAATGTATGCGGAATATAAAGAAATATGCGTTGATAAATTAAACGGCATTTTTGCTTTTATTGTCTTCGACAGTAAATCAAATCAAGTTTTTGCTTGTCGAGACCGAATAGGTGTTAAGCCTTTATTCTATTATCATAAAAATAATGAACTTATGTTTAGTTCAGAAATTAAAGCTATTTTAAATTATTATGATATCAATTCTATAACCTTAAATGCAATACGAGAAGTTTTAGGACTGGGACCTTCACGCACACAAGGAAATGGAATTTATCCAAATATTTACGAGTTAAAAGCTGGGCATTATTTAATTTATAAAGAAAATAAAATAAAAATAAAAAGATACTGGAATGTGTCGGCGACAATACATATGGACGACTTCAAGACAACCGTTAAAAAGGTGCGATTTTTGATTGAAGACAGTATTAAAAGGCAATTAGTTTCTGATGTTCCTCTTTGCTCTTTGCTTTCGGGCGGACTGGACTCGTCGGCAATAACATTGTTGGCAATGAAGTATAATCCTGAAATTGAGTCATATAGTTTTGATTATCAAGACAATGATAAGTATTTTTTGAAGAATGATTTTCAAGTTTCTCAGGACAATGAATTTATAAAATTAATTACTGAAAAATCTGGCATTAAGCATCATAAGCTTGTAATAAATAATGAACAGTTAGTAGATGCTTTAAAAGATGCTTTGATATTAAAAGATTATCCTGGAATGGCGGATATTGATTCTTCTTTATTTTGGTATGGTAAACAAATTAAAAGCAATTTCACGGTGGCATTATCTGGTGAATGTGCTGATGAAATTTTTGGAGGTTATCCTTGGTTTTATAGAGATATATCTAATCAAGGTTTTCCGTGGATTAGGAATATGGAAGAACGAAATAATTTACTAAATGAAAAATATAAAAATAAACTAGACATAATCAATTATGTTCAAGAAAAATATAAACAATCCGTGAAGGAAGCGCCGTTGACAGGTTCTGAAAATGAACAAGATAAAAAACACAAGCAACTAACTTATTTAAATATGAACTGGTTCATGACAACACTTCTAGAACGCATAGATAGAATGACAATGGGAGCGGGCTTAGAAGTCCGTGTTCCTTTTGCAGATTATAGGCTTGTTGAATATCTTTATAACACACCTTGGGACTATAAGTTCTACAAAGGCAAAGAAAAAGGTTTGCTTCGAGAAGCGGTTTGTGATATAGTTCCGCCCGAAATTCTAAATAGGAAAAAAAACCCGTATCCAAAAACGCATAATCCTGTGTATTTAGGAAATGTGAAAAAATTGCTAAAAAGTAGCCTAAAACAAACTTCAATATTAAATGAAATTTTTGATAAAAAATCACTTAATTCCTTATTGGAAGACAATACGGAGCAAAAGCCATGGTTCGGGCAATTAATGACAAAGCCACAATTAATTGCATATTTATATCAAATTCATTTATGGTTTGAAATTTATAATTTAAATATCGTGGATTAAATTTGTCTTTTTATTGAAAAGTTTTGATAATCAATTGAAAAATAAGTCTTTAATTGTTAATATATCTATATGAGATTAACAGAAGAATATTTTAGACAAGATGCGTTATATGTTTCTAAAAATTTATTAGGCAAATTTTTGTGTCGTAATATAGATGGCAAAATAATAAAATTAAGAATAACCGAAACAGAATGTTATATGGGAAAAGATGACACTGCCAGCCACGCAAGTAAGTGTAAAACAAACCGTAATCAACCTATGTTTAAACAAGGCGGTTGTGCTTATATTTATTTATGTTATGGTATTCATAATTTATTTAATGTTGTAACAGGGCCAAGAAATAGTCCGCAAGCAGTTTTAATCCGTGGGGTTGAAAATTATAATGGGCCAGGAAAACTTACAAAAGCATTACAAATAAATAGAAATTTAAATGGAGTTGATTTAACAAAGTCAAAAGAAATATGGCTGGAAAACGAGAATTTGGAGAATTGCAACAGCGAGAATTTAAAATATGAAATAATAGAAGCCAAAAGAGTTGGGATTAATTATGCTGACCAGAAAGATAAAGAACGGCTTTGGCGATTTATATTAAAAAATAAATGATTTTTACAAACTAAAACAAAAAGTGTAAAAACTTAATTGTGAATAAATTTTTTATTTTTTTATGCTCTTAGCAAGTGCATTTAAATCAAATGTCTTTATTGCACTTTCATAGAACAATGTAATTAGTTTTTGAACAAGCTTTTTTTCTTTGATATCTAAAAGCTTATCTTTATTTAATTCAACAATTTTAAATTTAGAGTTATTATTAATATCCACAATATAAAGATATGTGTTTTTCTCAAATACAACTTTACTTACAATAACATATTTATTATTATCATTGAGTGTAATAACATCTTCAACTTTAATATCCATTATCTCTCCTTGCCAATTCCATTTTTATTTACTTCTGTAATAGCTTCTACCTGTCCAATTTCTAAGTTATTAATGAGTCTATCAAATCCAACTTTTTCTACTAATTTCGAATTTAATGCGGAAAATTTTTTCTTAGCATTTTTAACACCTAAAACCGTTTCATATGCGCTGAAAAGTGAAAAAAAGCCCGACATAACAATTAATGCCTCAGCGAAGTTTTGAGATTCAACAGCAATATCCCCTTGAAATAATTTTACTGCAAAATACCCTGTCATGCCTGCACAAATTAAAGCAAACACACCACTTGCAAAAGTACTTTTAACTTCAAAACTGAAATTATCCATTGCTGTATTTATTTCTTCGCATATTTTAGCTTGCTCCACTTTTAATCTTTCTATTTTTTTAATTGAATATTTTTCAACATAATCTGCAACCATTGGTTATTTTCTCCCTTTTTATTCAGTCTACCACCTTTTATTAGATATGTAAATATTCAATTTGAATTTTTGACTATTTTTATTTTTTAAATTATAAAAGAAGTCTTTAATAAAAAAAACTACAAATTATAACTATTTATAATTTGTAGTTTTAATTGAATTTGTTAGCTTTTAGCCTAATAACAATTTTGCTTAAAAAGTTTTATTTCGGTAAAAAAAGGTAATTAGAGCTTTCGTATTTTATTGGTTTACGGTATCCAAGATTTATAAGAAACTTTTTAACAAATCTGCGATTTCTACCAAAAACTTCAATAAATATAGATGGTTTATATTTCTTTATAGTCTCTTGCATGCCTGCAAGAGTTTTAGGCTCGAAATATTCAACATCTATTTTTACAAAGTCTATTTTTTCTTCCTTTAAATCAATATCATCAAGTCTTTCTATTTTAATGCTATAACGACTTGACACATTTGATTCTTTAATTTTTGTGCCACCTATGTTGGTACTATTGTTTTTTTCAATTTCCCCTAAAGATTTCGCATCACCAAGCCCAATATTATAAGGAATAATAATTTTTTCCATCTCGTTTACGCTAATATTTTTCACTAAGTTATTATATGTATGCAAGATTGGTTCAAATGAATGAATATGCTTAGCACCCCTCGATGCCCAATATACAGAATGATTGCCAATATTTGCCCCTATATCTAAAATAACAGCATTTTCAGGAATGTATTTGTCAAGAGAATTTAATATTTCTAATTCAAAAAAATTATTGTAAAATACTATATGCTTTGATATTAAGTCATATGGAAAATTTGGCAAATAAAATTTTACTCCATTTGAAAGTTCCCAAACATCATTTTTGTTTTGCAATGATATCTTTCGACAGATATCATGTTTTGTGGATAGACGCATTTTTAAATATCTAAATGCACCTTTGATATTTGATCTTATTGACATTTCACATCTCCAAAACATAAAATTATAAATATTATACTTATATGTATAAATCAAGCCAAAATAAAATATATTACTTATTTGGTGATCCCGAGGGGAATTGAACCCCTGATTCCGCCGTGAAAGGGCGGTGTCTTAACCTCTTGACCACGGGACCAAGTTTTTATTTTATATTATTTAAGAATTAAAATATATATAAAAATTACTTATAATTTTTTTTTGACGAATATACCAATTTTTATGTACTTTTAACTTGTAAAAGCATGGTAGCGGTGACTGGGTTTGAACCAGCGACCTTACGGGTATGAACCGTATGCTCTAACCAACTAAGCTACACCGCCAAGTTTTTTAAGTATACTATAAAAAAAATGCCTTGTCAATATTTTTATCCATATTTTTCTATAAAATAATTTTTTTTAATTTTTATTGTTTCTGAAACTTATTATAACACAAATGATTGATTTAACGCTTTAAAATCTAATTTTTTTAATTTACTTTTAAAGAGAGTATTGATTATTTATAAAAATTGTGTTATATTAACATCAAAGTTGATATTTAAATAAAAACATATTAATTAATTTATTTTAAAGCAAAAAGTTGGGAGTATACAAATGGATTTCGTAGAAGCTTTTTTAAATGTATTGGCTATTCTTGGAATTATAATTGCCGGAGGATTTATCATATTTTTCTTAGGAGATGTTCTTGTATCTGCGTTAGATTCAAAAACTCCAAAGCCTAAAAAAGAAAAAATTAAACAAAAATCTGAAATATATGTTCACGAAGCAAATAATGCTAAAAAACAAAATAAAGAATGTTTGTTTTCAAATGAAGATGATTTAAGCGTAGATGATAAAGATGAAGGAACAATAACCGAGTTTATTCCTGATGAAGAACCTATTACAGAAAAACCGTCTTCGGAATATGAGCAATTTAATGGCTTTAATGACTTCTTTGATTTCAATAAAACAAATAACGAACCGAGAAATCTAAGTGTTATTGATTCCGAGGTTAAAGCTCTTGCAGAGGAAGCCCGAGAATCTCAGGCCCTAGATGATAACCAAGAAAAGTCATTTGATGAGCTAAATGATTTATTTAATGAAAAAGATGTCAATTTTGGAGATGATTTTGATTTTAATTTTGATGACATAAGTCACGATGAAAATGCCAATATGGAAAGCATTTACGAAGAAATTATGTCTAAAAATAAAGAAGTAGCTGATGCAGGGTTCAATGTTTCCAACAATATAATTGAAGGAACAGTTAAACAGCCAGAATTTGAAATAAAAGAAATAAATCAACTACAATCTAAATTTATTGAAGGGCAAGCTTACAATTATGAAGAACCAACTGTTAGTAAAGACAGAACAAAAGATTATGAAGCTACATATGACATATTAAACATATCACGAGATAATATTAAGAAAAATTTAGATTTTGAAACATTAAATGAAAGCAAACTAAAACAAGAAGTTCAACAATTAAAACAAGATTTATATGAGCAAAAGCTTGAATATGAAAAAATAAAATCAGATTCAGAACAAAATGAAAGTAAATTAAAAATCGAATTAAATGAATTACAAGAGTTGTATACTCAGGCAGAAAAACAAGAAGCCGAAAAGGAAACTAAGCCAACCGCAATATTATCTAAAGAAGAATATGAAAAGCGACTTGAAACATTAAAAGCAAGGTTAAAAGCAAATGAGAAAGAACTAAGAATAAATAAAAGAGAATTCGTACCACTTAGAAGAGTTCGTAAAAACTTGGACAGCGATAAGAAAAAACTTAGAAGAAGAGAGGCGCTTGTTGCAAAGCAGAAAGTTATGCTTTACGGTGTGAACAATATGGCATCAATTGATGAAGAGAAAGCAAATAAGTTAGCTGAAGACCTTGACTTGTTAGATGGCTTAAAAATATCTGTTAAGCATTGTGAAGAGGTAATGGAGGCAAATAAGGAAAGGTATCCTATATTAGAAACAACTCATCGAATTTTAACAACCGTTATTAAAGATTTAAAAGAAGATATTGCTGAGTGTGAAGCAAAGATTAAAATGTATGAAGAAAGCGACGAAACAAACGATGACGGAAACACGAAAAAAGAAAGTATTGTTCTTGAAACAAATTCAGTAAATGTTGAACATGAACAAGAACCTATAAATAAAGATGAAATAGCAATTGAAACAAAAGAACAAGACATAAACGGAATCAATGAAATAAAAGTTGAAGCCGAAGAAACTATGGAAGCGGTAAACGAGGTTGAAACAAAAGATATAGAAAAAACAAAAGAAGAGCAATCAATTTTAAATGGTAGCGCAACTGATATAGTTGCTGATTTAGATGAACTAACAGAAATATTGTCGGTTAATAATGACGCGAATAAAAAAGCGAATAAAAAACCAAAGATATAAGTTTATTACTTGTGAATGTAATTTTAAGATAATAAAAGGTACTAAGCACCTTTTATGCTTCTGTGGCTCAGCTGGTAGAGCAATTGATTCGTAATCAATAGATCGGCGGTTCGAATCCGCCCAGAAGCTCCAAGTGGTGGTATCGCTAAAATCTTTATAAAAGATGATGCCTATGAAGTGAACCCCTGTATTGTAGGGGTTCACTATGAAAAAAAATTAACAAGAGGAGTGAGAGCTTCTCTGTTTTTTATTCTCGTAGTATTATAAATTCTATCCAATCTTCTACTGAAATTATGTATTCATTTAAATTTGTGATATCAGTATTATACAAATTCTCTTTTTTAAGTATTCCATGAAAACTCTCCATTGGAGAATTATCTATTGGTGTGTTTTTACGACCATAGTTATTTGGATTTGCTTAGATTCGTAAACGGATTTGTTTCGAAGGATGTGTATTGAAACCATGGTCGTGTGAATATCTTTTCTTTTTTAATTACTTCATTTATTGTATCCATCACCAATTGAACATTGTTAAATTTGGATACTTTGTAAGCTACTACTTTTTTGTCATACAAGTCTAATATTGTAGAAAGATAAGCTCGTTTGTTATTCAATATTAAGAAAGTTATCTCTGTTACCCAAAATTTCTTTGCAGTTGCAACATTAAACTTTCTTTTTAGCAAGTTGGGTTTGACGTTTTGCTCTATTCTTGTAGTAAGTAGGTCTGATTCTTTTAACGTAATTTGGTTTAAGATTATATTTTTTCATAATCCTAGCCACTTTTTTATGGTTAAAAGTTACACCATATTTAACCATTAAGCTTTCACAAACTCTACGATAACCATAAGTATTTTTAGATTCTTCGAATATTTCTTTTATTAAAAGATAGTCGTAGTAATTTTTATCTTCACTGTTTCGATAACGATAATATGTTCTCTTAGCAATATTTAACACAGAGAACAGATTTTTTAGTTTGTACTTTTCTTTATTAGCATTAATGAAAATTAATTTTTCTCTCGTTGTACCTTTATGAAGGCTTGGTAGTTTTTTAGTATTTCATACTTTTCTTTATAGTTTTCTTATTCACTTTTTAATTTATGGCTAGCAGTAATATTTTTGCTTTGCCTATGTTAAAAAGCCCTAGTTATTATTGTGCCTTGAGAAATATTATATTTAATTGAGAGCAGTTACTCTCAAAGTATTTGTTTTAAACTTCTAACTTTAATTCATTAGAGTATTTCTTAAATTTTTGTCCTTTACTAGCCATAAAAAACCTCCCATGGCTATTTTACCATAAGAGGCTTTTTATTTTACTATCTACTTTCTTGGGTTCAGTTCACTTTTATTTAGATTTTAATTTGCGTTTAAGTTTGTTTTAAGCTATAAACTTCAAACGTTTAATTTTACGCTTCGGTAATTTCGCCAGTTAATTCAAAACTTGTTAAAGTATAATTAGGATTACTTACTGCTGT
>JAQVYC010000035.1 GCA_028708805.1 Clostridia bacterium
TCCAGTGATCTGATTCACGGTATACTCCATTTTCAGTGTACCAATATCTCGAAGCCTCTGATATATAATCCGGTTCTCTTTCCGGAGTACTTACCGAAATAAATGATGCAAATGTGTGTTTATAAAAGTTTTCTTTATTAAAAGGTTTCATCTCTTTATACACTGTTTCCGTGTCGTGCGCAACTTCTTAATTATGTTACTTATTTTATTTAAATTGTGATATAAATTCCGTAAAATCATCCTCGTCGTTTACGAATATTTCTTTTCCAAGAGAATTTTCAGCATAGACGGATACAATCAATATTTATCTAATATATAATCTTCCCACGTTTCGATTGTAGTAGCTCCATTTAATATCATTATAATTAAATACATTTTATCGTCTTGATATGCCCTATTAGCGAACCCTTAAAATGGCAGCATCATAAATATCTGAATCTATTTCGTAGTATTTATATCCCTTTTCAATTGTGAAGAATTCACGTCCAACAACATCTTCAATACGCCTTAATTGAATAAACTTAGCATCTTCACCATAAGTTTTAAAGCCTATATCTCTTTTCCATTGTTCAAACAATCTAAAATAAGGCGTAACCACCCCAATAACGGGGCATAACAATGCGTCATACGCCATTGGATTAGTAGTATTTTTAACTGTATTTTCTTTTTTCATCTTATTAGCACTGTTTCGTGTCGTGCGCAACTTCTTGTTAATTAGAATTCATCGAAAACAAAATTATTAGTATCGATTCTTATAACTCGCACATACGGAGAATAAGGCAACAACGGATTCATTGCGTAATATCCATCATTATCATTTCCTCTTACGACAGAATATTGCATAACATTTCCTTGAAAATAAGCAATATTTCCAGCTTTAGGTAAATTTAAAACATCATTAATACTTTTTTTTGAAACATAACCATTTTTGTTGATTCTTACTTTTGCATTCATCTCTTTAATTTTTTATTTTTTTAATTGTGTTATTTATTTACTACAAAGATATAACAAAAAACGATTACTTTGACATTAAAATGCAAATAATTTATAAAATCATGTTAAATTATTGGAATACAATACGATTAATTCACATCCATGCTCGTAACTCATTGATAATGGTTTTAGTTTATCAATCAGTTACGTTTTCATCACATTCATTTTTGGAAGGATTTTCTATGAAATTTACAATTTTTTGCAGTTTTTCTAAATTGAAAGTCTTTTTAGTTCCTTTCCGGAAACACGTATAATTATTGTAATCTCCTTCACTCATTTCTGCTCGAATAAATAACTGGCGTTTAGTTATTCGATAATTTTTTGTATAAGCATCTATTTTTTTATTTGCCGCATCGATTGTGCATTTTATTTCTTTTTTTATATTCATATTTTTTCTTTTTTATTGTTTTTATTTTTTATGTGTTATTTTCTGATGTGAAAGTACAACATATTTTTTTAAATACAATCAATATTTAATCTAATATATAATCTTCCCACGTTTCGATTGTAGTAGCTCCATTTAATATCATTATAGTCAAATACAGCCGTTCAAATTGATATAATTCATCAAACTCCTCGATTGTGTTTATTTGTTTAGAACCTGACATCTTTAATATTTCTGCGTCTGTGCAATTTAAATGATATACATCATAATGGTCTGTAAATGAAAATGGAATTATTTTCAAAACAGCATCCTTATGCTTTTCAATAAATTCTTTTTCCTTTTGGTCTCTTTCCTCTTGTTCTTTTTTCCAATCGCAATACGATTTATATTCCCCTAATAGGAAATCGTTATATTCCTCTCTCTCTTCTTTTGTCATTTCAAAGAAATGCTTATTGAATAATATTTTATCGTGTTTTCCTAATTTTATCCCCCCAGCTAAGTATGTAGATACTCCATAGTCGGTAGCTCCGGAATTTGAAAAAAAATGAACTTTCATAATTTGGGCTCTTGAAATAAATTCTTCAAATGTTTCCATGTTAGTAGCACTGCTCCGTGTCGTGCGCAACTTCTAAAGTGTTAATTAAAATTCATCGAAAACAAAATTAGTAGTATCTATTTTTTTAACTCGCACATGCGGAGAATAAGGCAACAGCGGATTCATTGCGTAATATCCATCATTATCATTTCCTCTTACGACAGAATATTGCATAACATTTCCTTGAAAATAAGCAATATTTCCAGCTTTAGGTAAATTTAAAACATCATTAATACTTTTTTTTGAAACATAACCATTTTTGTTGATTCTTACTTTTGCATTCATCTCTTTTTAATTTATAGTTACAATTTCATTTTTTTCAGCAAACCAAGTACTTACACAACCATCGATAATTTGAGATTTTGGAATCCACATATTGTCATTAAATAATTTCCATCCCCAAACTTTTTCTAATTTCTCATCAAAACTTTGAGCTCTGATTGAGCGGGTAACACTAACATAGATAGCTTTATCTGATTCTTTTTCTATGTTTTTTACTTTTAAATCTTTGTTTAATTTTGTTACGAATTTCATTTTTTTATACACTGTTTCGTGTCGTGCGCAACTTCTTGTTAATTATTTTTTATTGTGTTATTTATTTACTACAAAGATACAATATTTTTTTATTGCACAAACGATAAAAATGCAAATATTTTAAATTATTCTCATTGATTGTTAATGAGTTATAAAATATATTAAAAAATCATCAAAAAATCACGTTTTTTTTGGAAGGATTTTAGAAGATTAAGGAATTTTTCAAAAGGAAAAGCGGGCTTTGGATGTCCCGCTTTCTCAATAAATAAAATATATAATGTAATTAACTTATCTTATAATCTTATCAATCTTGTACTTATAATCTACCGTTATACCTTTGTCGAACAGTTCGTAATTCGCTCCGAAAATATTATTTCTAAATGATAGTTGTAATCCGAGTTCCGCTATTGGCATCTTAGTTCCTAACCTATACCCAAACCCGCATCCAAGAGCAAAACTGAAAACTTCTTTTTTAATTATCGTATTTGTAATTGTAGTCTGCTTTTGGTACACGTCGATGTCATACGTTAGCGATTTTAAAGCGTTTTTCTCAATTGTAATATCCAAGTTCAATTTAAACGTACTATCGAAAAATAGCGGTTTGTAGCGTTTCTCAGCGAAATAATCATTTATGACTTCGGAAGTGTCAAGAATTTTTATAGTGTCATGACAAATTACCTCGTACGGCTTCGGGTAATAAATAGTGTTTGTCGTATGAATTGTATCGTAAATATACGTTGTGTCGCTTGTGCTGTTATCTGGCATGGTTGGGCACTCTTTTGAGCATTCTTTAAATAGCACAGCGCAAATGATAATCAACGCAACGGATAATACGGCTATGGCAATGTTCTTTTTCATAAGGCTAAAATTTGATTCCTGTTTTTACCGGAAATTTTATATGAAACATGAATCCACATGTAATTATTTTCGTTAATAAGTTGGTCTACTTTTATTTGTCCTGTTTGTATAAGATTTTTAATAATATGAAATAAAACCTTATTTGCCT
>JAQVYC010000036.1 GCA_028708805.1 Clostridia bacterium
GTTTCATATTGTCCAGTTTAATTATATTTTTGATTGTAACTTATGAAATAAGCGGGCATTTTTTCAGAACTAAGGATTTTGAAATTGTGGCAAGTATGCCAATTACAAGTTTGCAGATAGTTGTTAGCAAATTCTTTTCAACTTTAATTTTTGCTTATTTATATCAGTCAGTTGTGTTTCTTCCCGCATTTGCAATAGGGATTAGTTACGGGTTATTTACAGTAACAGGAATTATATTTTTAGTTTTAGGTTTTCTGTTTTTACCATTTTTTTCATTACTCATTTGTTCCTTCCTTGCGTATTTATTAAACTTTATAACTTCAAAAATAAAGCAATATACATACTTAAATTTAATAATTTCTTTCGCATTACTTTTAGGTTTAACGGTCGCAATTTATTTTGTGAATATGGGGCTAACCAGTATTTTCATAAATTCAGGAAATATTCCGCTTTTCGTTTATTTTTTTGTTCCTACAAGCATTCTCTTTTTTAATGCCATAGTTACAGGCAGTATTATATGGTTTTTATTATTTATTGTCGCAAGTATTATTAGTTTTGTTTTAACTATGTTATTATTATCATTTTTCTTTAAAAAGATTAACCAAAACCTAAATAACAATAAAAAAACAGCTTCTAAAAAAGGAAAAATTAAATATCGCCAAAGAGGTGTGTTGGGCTCACTTTTTCATTTAGAAATTAAAAATTACTTTAATAGTTCAATTTATGTTCTTAACACAATGTTTGGCATGGTATTATTATTAATTGCTTCTATTGTTGCATTGGTTATGTATTTCAGCAATCCGCAATTAATATCAATGTTCTCGAAGGAATTTATTTTCGTTCTTTTAATCTTATTCTTTTGTTTTAGTTGTGGGCTTAGCCTAACAACTAATTCAAGCATATCTATGGAAGGGAGAAATCTTTACATTAAAAAAAGTTTGCCTTTGAAATACAGCCAAGTTTTCATAAGCAAAATTTTGGTAAATTTAGTTATTGTTTTACCGTTTTTAATTTTATCTTATTTAATGATTTTGCCTATTTTAATTGATGTGCAGGTTAGTATTTTTGCAATGATTAGCATTCTTGTTGTGCCGTTAGTTCTGGTTTCGGTTTTAAGTACTATGTCATTAATGATAAATTTATGGTTCCCGAAATTGCAATTTACAACAGAAACAGAAGTCGTGAAGCAGTCGCTTAGTGTACTGATAACTAGCTTTCTAGGAATGGCTTTGGTTGGCTTGTTTGTGGTTGTCTATATGTTTTTAGTGCCGTTTATAGACCTTTATTTATATGTTGCAATTTGCACATTATTTATGATTTTAATTGGAGTTTTGTTTATATATTTACTAAGAACAAAAGGCCAAGCTATATTTAAAGAATTATAAAAGTTTATTATTCTTGTTTTTAGTTTTAGAAAATATATAAGTATTCTTATATATTTTTTTGTTTTTGAAAGTGTATTGCATAAGTATTTACAGTTACGCAAAATTTTGTTATAATATCATATGAAAAAAATAACGGTTGTGTCAGGCAATAACTTTAAAGATGTAAATAATTATGCAATTAAATTAATTGATTATAAGGATTTAAATTGTCAAAATTTTATTATTGTTCCGGATAGGCTTTCTCTTGTAATGGAAAAGCAGGTTTTCAAATCACTTAATATCTCTGCAACGCTTAACATTCAAGTTATGGGAATTTCAAGACTTTCGAACTTTATTTTTAATAAGTTGGGTTTGGAATATGAGTTCGTGAATAAACAAGAAAGCATTCTTTTTGTGCGTAAGGCTATTTTGAATTTAAAAAATAGTCTTAGCTTTTTCAATAAAAAAATAAGCATGGGGCTTTGTGAAGAAATATATAATACAATTGCACAACTTAAAGCAAATGAAATTATGCCAGAAGATTTAAATTCGATTCAAGAGAATTTAAGCTCTTTGCATTTAAATCAGATTTCAGATATTAGTGCTATTTTTGAAGAGTATGAAAAACTTTTAGATGAAAAGGTAGACAGCACAAAAATTCTAACACTATTAAAAGATGCTATAAAAAATGTTTATCTTTCGAATTATAATTTTTACTTTTTGAATTTTGATTCCTTAACCAAGCAAGGATATTCAATTTTACAAGCATTAATTAAGGTGAGTAAAAATTGCTTAATAGGTGTTGTCCAGCCAGACCTACAAAGAAATTCTTTTATTTTTGAAAATGATATTTATGAAAAGCTTAAAAAATTGTCATCAGAAAGCAAAGATTTCAATTTAGAAATCATTTCGGCACCGTGTTTTTTAAATGCTCCGCAGTTGTTAATACATAAAAATTTATATTCGCTTGAAATTCAAAGCCAGCCAAAGAATTATGACTTTGTTCATATTTTTGAATCCGATAATATTTATGAAGAAGTCTTTGAACTAACAAGACAAATTAATTTTTTAATAAAAAACAAAAAAATTAGATATGATAAAATCTCGGTGGCTTGTGGAGATTTACCTACATATGCAAGTTTTATTGAAAACAACTTTAATAATTTTGGTTTTTCTTTTTATCTTGATAATGGTGAAAAGCTTACGCAGACGCATACTATAAAATTTTTGCTAGCTATTTTAAATTTGTTAAATAAAAATTTTCCGCTTGATGTTTTGGAAGAGTTTTTAATTAACGATTTTACTGTGCTTACGAATCAAGAAAAAAATGACCTATTAGATTATATTTCAAAATATAATATTTGCGAAGGCGACTTATTCAAAAACTTCGAGAACAGTGAAATAAATAATTTAAAAAATAATGTTTTCAATATTTTTAAAAAATTAATTCAATTAAAAAACAATTGCAGAACTGGCAAAGACTTTGTCGATTTTGTTTATTTAATTATTAACAAATTTAATATAATTGAAAAAAATCAGGAATTAATTGAAGATTTCAGGCAAAGAAGTTTAATTAAGGAAGAAAAAATTTATATTCAAATTCCTGATAAGCTTTCGCAAATATTGTGTTCGTTGGAGAAAATAACGGCAAAAGACAATATAAAATTTAATCAATTTATGGAATTGTTTGAATGCGGAGCCGAGAGTGTTGAGCTTGCAACGGTGCCGATTTCTGTAAATTCTATTTTTGTTGGAGATGCCACAAATAGCTTTTTCGAAGATGCTGATTACTTGTTTGTTTTGGGGGCGAATGAAAGCATAATTCCAAGATTTTTAGGCGATACCGGAATTATGAATGATGACGCAATTAAAAATTTGTCTGGATATGTTGAAATTAATCCAACGGTTAGAATGATAAACAGGCGGAACAGATTTAAAATATTTAATTTACTGTTAACGGCAAGCAAAAAAGTTTTTATTTCATACAGCTTAATGTCGAACAGTCGAGATAAGCTTTTGCCAAGTGGTTTTGTGTCAGGTCTGCAAAAAATATTTTCAGTTAATGGCCAGCCATTGTCGCCTATGCGAACG
>JAQVYC010000037.1 GCA_028708805.1 Clostridia bacterium
GTTTCATATTGTCCAGTTTAATTATATTTTTGATTGTAACTTATGAAATAAGCGGGCATTTTTTCAGAACTAAGGATTTTGAAATTGTGGCAAGTATGCCAATTACAAGTTTGCAGATAGTTGTTAGTAAATTCTTTTCAACTTTAATTTTTGCTTATTTATATCAGTCAGTTGTGTTTCTTCCCGCATTTGTAATAGGGATTAGTTACGGATTATTTACAGTAACAGGAATTATATTCTTAGTTTTAGGTTTTCTGTTTTTACCATTTTTTTCATTACTCATTTGTTCCTTCCTTGCGTATTTATTAAATTTTATAACTTCAAAAATAAAGCAATATACATACTTAAATTTAATAATTTCTTTCGTATTACTTTTAGGTTTAATGGTCGCAATTTATTTTGTGAATATGGGGCTAACCAGTATTTTCATAAATTCAGGAAATATTCCGCTTTTCGTTTATTTCTTTGTTCCTACAAGCATTCTCTTTTTTAATGCCATAGTTACAGGCAGTATTATATGGTTTTTATTGTTTATTGTCGCAAGCATTATTAGTTTTGTTTTAACCATATTATTATTATCATTTTTCTTTAAAAAGATTAACCAAAGTTTAAATAACAATAAAAAAACAGCTTCTAAAAAAGGAAAAATTAAATATCGCCAAAGAGGTGTGTTGGGCTCGCTTTTTCATTTAGAAATTAAAAATTACTTTAATAGTTCAATTTATGTTCTTAACACAATGTTTGGCATGGTATTATTATTAATTGCTTCTATTGTTGCATTGGTTATGTATTTCAGCAATCCGCAATTAATATCAATGTTCTCGAAGGAATTTATTTTCGTTCTTTTAATCTTATTCTTTTGTTTTAGTTGTGGGCTTAGCCTAACAACTAATTCAAGCATATCTATGGAAGGGAGAAATCTTTACATTAAAAAAAGTTTGCCTTTGAAATACAGCCAAGTTTTCATAAGCAAAATTTTGGTAAATTTAGTTATTGTTTTACCGTTTTTAATTTTATCTTATTTAATGATTTTGCCTATTTTAATTGATGTGCAGGTTAGTATTTTTGCAATGATTAGCATTCTTGTTGTGCCGTTAGTTCTGGTTTCGGTTTTAAGTACTATGTCATTAATGATAAATTTATGGTTCCCGAAATTGCAATTTACAACAGAAACAGAAGTCGTGAAGCAGTCGCTTAGTGTACTGATAACTAGCTTTCTAGGAATGGCTTTGGTTGGCTTGTTTGTGGTTGTCTATATGTTTTTAGTGCCGTTTATAGACCTTTATTTATATGTTGCAATTTGCACATTATTTATGATTTTAATTGGAGTTTTGTTTATATATTTACTAAGAACAAAAGGCCAAGCGATATTTAAAGAATTATAAAAGTTTATTATTCTTGTTTTTAGTTTTAGAAAATATATAAGTATTCTTATATATTTTTTTATTTTTGAAAGTGTATTGCATAAGTATTTACAGTTATGCAAAATTTTGTTATAATATCATATGAAAAAAATAACGGTTGTGTCAGGCAATAATTTTAAAGATGTAAATAATTATGCAATTAAATTAATTGATTATAAAGATTTAAATTGTCAAAATTTTATTATTGTTCCTGATAGGCTTTCTCTTGTAATGGAAAAGCAAGTTTTCAAATCACTTAATATCTCTGCAACGCTTAACATTCAAGTTATGGGAATTTCAAGACTTTCGAACTTTATCTTTAATAAGTTGGGGTTGGAATATGAGTTCGTGAATAAACAAGAAAGCATTCTTTTTGTGCGTAAGGCTATTTTGAATTTAAAAAATTGTCTTAGCTTTTTCAATAAAAAAATAAGCATGGGGCTTTGTGAAGAAATATATAACACAATTGCACAACTTAAAGCAAATGAAATTATGCCAGAAGATTTAAATTCGATTCAAGAGAATTTAAGCTCTTTGCATTTAAATCAGATTTCAGATATTAGTGCCATTTTTGAAGAGTATGAAAAACTTTTAGATAAAAAGGTAGACAGCACAAAAATTTTAACATTATTAAAAGATGCTATAAAAAATGTTTATCTTTCGAATTATAATTTTTACTTTTTGAATTTTGATTCCTTAACCAAGCAAGGATATTCAATTTTACAAGCATTAATTAAGGTGAGTAAAAATTGCTTAATAGGTGTTGTCCAGCCAGACCTACAAAGAAATTCTTTTATTTTTGAAAATGATATTTATGAAAAGCTTAAAAAATTGTCATCAGAAAGCAAAGATTTCAATTTAGAAATCATTTCGGCACCGTGTTTTTTAAATGCTCCGCAGTTGTTAATACATAAAAATTTATATTCACTTGAAGTTCAAAGCCAGCCAAAGAATTATGACTTTGTTCATATTTTTGAATCCGATAATATTTATGAAGAAGTCTTTGAACTAACAAGACAAATCAATTTTTTAATAAAAAACAAAAAAATTAGATATGATAAAATCTCGGTGGCTTGTGGAGATTTACCTACATATGCAAGTTTTATTGAAAATAACTTTAATAATTTTGGGTTTTCTTTTTATCTTGATAATGGTGAAAAGCTTACGCAGACGCATACCATAAAGTTTTTGCTAGCTATTTTAAATTTGTTAAAGAAAAATTTTCCGCTTGATGTTTTGGAAGAGTTTTTAATTAACGATTTCACTGCGCTTACGAATCAAGAAAAAAATGACCTATTAGATTATATTTCAAAATATAATATTTGCGAAGGCGACTTATTCAAAAACTTCGAGAACAGTGAAATAAATAATTTAAAAAATAATGTTTTCAATATCTTTAAAGAATTAATTCAATTAAAAAACAATTGCAGAACTGGCAAAGACTTTGTCGATTTTGTTTATTTAATTATTAACAAATTTAATATAATTGAAAAAAATCAGGAATTAATTGAAAATTTCAGGCAAAGAAGCTTAATTAAGGAAGAAAAAATTTATATCCAAATTCCTGATAAGCTTTCGCAAATATTATGTTCGTTGGATAAAATAACGGCAAAAGACAATATAAAATTTAATCAATTTATGGAATTGTTTGAATGCGGAGCCGAGAGCGTTGAACTTGCAACGGTGCCGATTTCTGTAAATTCTATTTTTGTTGGAGATGCCACAAATAGTTTTTTCGAAGACGCTGATTATTTGTTCGTTTTGGGGGCGAATGAAAGCGTAATTCCAAGATTTTTAGGCGATACCGGAATTATGAATGATGATGCAATTAAAAATTTGGCTGGATATGTTGAAATTAATCCAACAGTTAGAATGATAAACAGGCGGAACAGATTTAAAATATTTAATTTGCTGTTAACGGCAAACAAAAAAGTTTTTATTTCATACAGCTTAATGTCGAACAGTCGAGATAAGCTTTTGCCAAGTGGTTTTGTGTCAGGTCTGCAAAAAATATTTTCAGTTAATGGCCAGCCATTGTCGCCTATGCGAACG
>JAQVYC010000038.1 GCA_028708805.1 Clostridia bacterium
TTACCTTTACTGCCTACAAAGACACTAAATGGTTGTATACGACGCTTAAATATTTGTTTGAAAATGCAGAAAAGTTAAATGAGGCTGACTTTGGGAATAAGTTCTATGATTTTCTGGAATCTCTGTCTAAGGAATTTGCGAATGAAAGAATATGCAATAGTAGTAGACTTGATGCTCAGAGATTAAGATACGATAATTCTGTGCCGGTATACGCTTTTAACTTAACCGATTATGTGTTATGGAAAAACAGAGAAAAGTTGTGTTTATTTTTTCCGGCAATAAAGTTTGATGATTTTCGGTTCACATACAGACGTTCAATTGAGCATTGGTATCCTCAAAATCCCAGCGAGGATGAAGGAAAAGCAAAATTGCCTGATGAGGTGTTACATTGTTTTGGCAATTTATGCTTAATTGTGGCCAGTCAGAATTCCGCATTCAGTAATCTATACCCCCTTGCAAAACTTGCAAATTGGCGAAGTATTTTTAGCACGCAAAGTCTTAAATTGCAGATGATGGCAGCTAATACTGATTCTTGGGGTAGTTGGGACGAAACGAAGCGTACGGAAATTTTAGCAATGGAAAACGTTATACTGCAACTTATAAAAGAGTACCTCTATTAAGTTATAGTATCATCGTCAATAAGGGGTGTTCACCCCTGCAAACGGAACAAACGGAAGGCGGCAAGGGTGTTCACCCTACAAACGGGAGCAAGGCTACCGGGTGCATTTTGTATCAAACTCGTGTTCTTTGCCAATAGTGTCATTAACCGAACTGTCGGGTGATGACACTTTTTTTATGTCTTCATGCGTTATTTTTTCGCCACTTTTCTTGTTTCGATATTAAATATAATAAAATGATTTTAATTATTGGTTACCTTATTTTCACTTGGAAAAGTGTAAGAGAAAAAACCCTAATCGTTTGTTGAGTGTTAAATTATATAAGTTGATTTATTTCAAAAAAGAATTTTCAGCATTTTTAGATATCTTTATAACTTTACCATTTTCAAAAAGATATGCCTCACCATAAATTACTTGTTGTTGCCCATCATCAACTATATGAGTACAGTCTTTAATTGCAATAAGTCTGCGTGTTTTACTATCTGGCAAAAAATAGTTTTCAATGAGATTTATTTTTTCATTGCTATATGTGTTTTCAGCTGTTTTATTAAAATGTGGAATAATTGTTAAACTTGTTAGACCCAATCCGTCAATCCATTTTGGGTCATTTAATTCTTCTTCATCTTCGGGATAGTTATAAACATATTGAGATAAGTTCATTGCTCCGGCACTTTGTCCCATAATTACAGGACCTTTGTAAGATTTTAACAAATCTTTCAAATTAATTTCTTTTAGAAATTTATTTTGCGTTGGCACGTGACCACCTGCAAGAAAAATAAAACACGCATTTTCAATTATATTCTTTGCATCGTTTTTCGTTCTATTATCAAGAACAATTAGGTTTTTGAATTTTAATCCAGATAATTTAAAACTCGTAAAAACGTTATTACCATAGATATCTGTTTTATTGTATACCTCTGGATTACTTGCAATAAAAACAAAATTTTCACAACTAAATTTTTTGTATGTTTCTGCTAATTGGTCATAAAGCCCATTGCTATTATCAAAAACAATGGGAACATGAGTTCCATTTACTTTTTTAACCGCTTTTAAATCGCTTGTCAAAAAAACTTTCATTTGACTACCTCTATAAAAATACTATATAACATACGACACAAAAAATCAAATATATTTACTTAAATTTGCTGTTTTTAGTGCGTTCACGGACATAACACTTAATTGGGGGTGCGGTTTAACAACGTGCGGTGGAGCTTTTCCAAAGATGCCGCCATAGCCTTTGATGAAAAAGTAAACTGTGTTATAGCCATCTTGGGTTGCGGGTTCGTTTAATATCACCAGTGTCCCGCCAATCAAAGCGGCATTCAGAGCCGTTTTTTATGTTTAATTTTTTTCCTGACACAGCAGACAATAATGCTAAATAATGCCAGTTTTTTCAACAAAGTGCTATTTTCATTGGAATTAAAAAAGCGGTTAACAGTAAAAATGGTTGAATGGTCAAAGTATCTTTCTGGATAATAATCTCAATTAAATTATGCATAATAAAAATTGCATAGTCATACCAAAGCCCATTGCAAATAAGTTGAAATATAATTTTTTTTGTTATAATATAAATATAAGTTTGTTGAAGCTTTATTGTGACATGATTAATCTAACAGTCAAAGCTGTCTACTACAACTAACATAACCAAAACTTTTAAACCACTTACTCAATTTAGGGGATATGTAATGATTTTAAATGGTTTTATTTATGAAGATGATAAAAGACTTTGTTTTTCTTTATCTGATTTTGTATTAAATATTTTTAATGATATTCCAACCGATGTTACTGAATTTTGTAAAAAACATAATACAACTCAAATTATGTGTTAAATGGTAAAGTAATAAAAGAAAACTTTATTTCTCAAGATATAGTTATTTATGTTAAATCATCTATGGGAGCAAGATGCTTGGTGGAATCATACATTGTTTTCGATATAAATAAAATGAAAAATTATAATAAAATCATTTTTTGTATGCAAACTTTTAAGAAATTTTTATTACTAGACTTTTGAATTGCCTAAGTTATCAGAAGCTTTAAATTGTTATAATACTTTCAATTAAATAAATAGAAACACTTTTATAAAATACTTGACAAACAAATTACGATATGGCATTCTCACATTGAGGCGTAAATGTTCGATGTGTTAGAATTTAGAAAAATTTATAAAGGAACCACTCTTTTTACAGAAAGTGAATATTTCTTTAAGTTTGTGGAGTGTTTAGATAATGCAGATTTGCTTAATCATATTAAATTTTGCAATGATTTTTTACAACTGCCCCCTATTTATATAAAAATACTTATGCTTATCAACAACATATTGAAGGAAAAATAAAAGATTTGATTGATAAATTAAATATTGAAGTGGTGGTTTTAGAAGAGATAGTGATTACAAAAGAAAACGGATAAAAAAATTAGCAGACATATAAAGGCAACCAAATGAAACCTACTTTCAATAGTTACCTATAATAAAAATATAACGATATGTAATACTCATATCCCGTTGCATAATTTGATTAAGGAGAAAAATATGATTATGAACTTGAATT
>JAQVYC010000004.1 GCA_028708805.1 Clostridia bacterium
TTACATGGTTTTTCTGACTCTAAATAAATGTTTAAATTGAAAATTTTATTAAGAGCAATTATGCGGTTTTTACTCCATGCGACTTCTATTGCATGTCGTATCCCTCTTTCAACATTTGCAACCTTAGTATTATATTTGTTTGCAATAGTAGGATATAATTCCTTAGTAATACATAGTAAAACATTGGGTTTTTGAATTACAAGTTTAACGGCTTCGCTAATATATGCCGAACCTATGATATTTGCGGGTATACCAATGCTGATTGTTATGTCTGAAATAATTTCATCCAATGATTTAACTTGATTGTCCACCTTTCCTCCTACAAAATTTTATAAAAATTCAGATTACTTTTTAAACCAATCGTTTATTAATAACTTTGGAATAAAATTTTGTACCTTGTCGAATTGTATCATAATTTTGTACAAATAACCAAATGGTTTTTAAAACTTTTTACAAAATAGATGAAAATTCAACAATTTCCCTAATATATTGAGATAATCTAGGTAAAATTATTGTAAAGGTTGCATCTAACAAATTATATTTATTTTTACCAAAACATAATATTGTACAATAATTCAACGCACCATAATTGTAATGAAAAGTTGCCATATTTATTTTAAACTAAATTTTTTGTTTGGATTAAGTGCAATATGCTATTTTTTTCAGCTTTTTTCAATCAAACTCTTCTGATACGAACGGCGGATTAATTCGAACTAATATAAAAACCGCTTTATGAGAATCTCTTAATTTGTTCCTAAAGTATCCTAATTATAAAAAAACGATAAGTTTTGAAAACTTATCGAAGTGAGAAGAAAATTAAATTGTCTATTATTTTTTTTAATTTGAGTTGTTTTTGTGAACTGCGTTTCGTAGTAAGAAAGAAATATGTAAGGAAGCAAATCCTTCGCTTTTAAATATTTAAGCGAAAAAAAGCAAACTAGCTATTATGATTTGTGAAAAATAATATATGATTGGTCGTAATGTTTCTAATATTTTTGGTAATTTGTTTTTAAACAAACTATAATTCCATAAGCAATCTGAAAATAAAAGTAAAAGAAAGCCAATTAACGCAAGTAACCCTACAATAGTAAAGCTTCCTAGAATTAAATCAAAAATGCATTGCCCAATTATTGTGCCTAAAATAATGGCATAAACAGGGGAAATCCATTTGTAATTATTAATATCAATTTTAAACAGCTTATCTGAAAAGACTGCTATTGTAGCGAATGCCACACCAATAATAAATCCAGGGAGCCAAGAAACTGTTGTTAAATAAACAATAGCAATCATAAACATAAAATAACTTACTATCTTGCTTACAAAAACGGCCCTGTGTATATTCATTTCTGGACTTGAAGTTGTAATTACTTGCTCTTGAAAATTTTGTTCATCTTGATTTAATTGTACTGGTTGAAAGCCTATAAAATTTAAGAAGATATCCGAAATAAAACCTGCAACCAATCCTAGAAGAATCAAGCCTTCAAATAAAACGGAAACCGAATTATTTAGTGCAAAAGACATAACACCCAAGTAAATGATTATGAAGTTTATTATACATACTAAAATCAAATAGCTTAAAGGTTTTTTTTCATTTCTCCACAAAACAACTAAGCACGCAGAAAACAAAGCAATAATTCCTAGTATAACAATATATGTTAATGGCGACATATAAATTTTTCTCCTTTTAATTTTATCAAAAAGTATATGTTTTTAACTTTGCGAATATTTTTTATTTCAGTTTTTATTTTTTCATTGTTTTAGAGATATTGCATTAAAGAATGATGACTCTTTTATTTTAACTTTTTAAGGCGGGATTATACCTATCTTTTAAAGTAACTGTTCTATTAAAGACTAATTTTTGAGGAGTTGTATCTTGATCTAAACAATAATAACCGTTTCTGATAAACTGATATCTTTCGCTAAAATTGAAATCTATTCCATTTTCTATATATGCATTTTCAAGCACCTGCAACGAATCAGGATTGAATTCATATTCGCCATTACTTGTTTTACTACTCAAAGTTAAGTTATCGATAAGCCTTACTTCTACTCTTTGAGCATATTTGCAGGCAAGCCAATGAATAGTGGCTTTTACTTTAACTTTATTTTCGCTACCTGATTTTGTTGTCTTATCATAAGTAGCATAAACAGTAGAAATGTTTCCGTTTTCATCATGGTCAAAACCTGTGCATTCTATTACATAAGCGCCTTTTAATCTTACCTTCTTACCTACACTAAGCCTATAAAACTTAGATACTGGATTTTCCATAAAATCATCTTTCTCAATTAAAAGTTCTCGCCCAAATTTATAGTTTCTAGTTGATGTTTGCTCGTTTTGAGGATAATCTTCCAAAATAATATCTTCAAAAGTATTTTCAGGATAATTTGTTATTATCAATTTTATCGGATTTAAAACAGCCATTATTCTTTTAGATGCTTTGTTTAGGGCATCTCTTACAAAATGCTCAAAAAAGCTCATTTCACAAACAGTGGTTGTTTTGCTCACACTTGCTTCTTTTGAGAATTCCAACAAACTCTCGGGCAGAACACCTCTTCGTTTCAAGCCTTGCAGTGTGTAAACCCTAGGATCATCAAATCCGCTTATTTTGCCTTCATTCACAAATTTTTTAATGTGTCGCTTTCCAATAACAATGCCTTCTATTGTTAAATTTGAATATTCAACTTGTTTTGGTTGATTTTCAAGCCCACTGTTTTCAACTACCCAATTATAAAGAGGTCTATGGTCTTCAAACTCTAAACCACAAATTGAATGAGTAACTCCTTCAAGAGCATCATCTAGCGGATGAGAAAAATCATAACTCGGATAAATATTCCAAGAATTTCCAATCCTTTGATGAGTGTTATATTGAATTCGATAGATAACAGGGTCCCGCATATTAATATTAGGGCTAGCCATATCTATTTTAGCTCGCAAGCAACAAGTTGCTGTTTCAAACTCGCCATTTTTCATTTTTTCAAAGAGTTCTAAATTTTCTTCGATACTGCGGTTTCGGTAAGGACTGTTTACCCCAGCCTCTGTTAATGTTCCTCGACTTTTTGAGAGTTCCTCCGGCGACAAATGACAAACAAATGCTTTACCTTCTTTTATAAGCTTAATGGCTATTTCATAATTCTGTTGGAAATAATCTGTTGCATAGAATTCGTCTTTATAATCATAACCAAGCCAATGCACATCATCTTTTATTGCATTTACAAATTCTTGTTTTTCTTTTGTGGGGTTTGTATCATCAAACCTTAAATTACAAATTCCATTAAATTTTTTCGCAATACCATAATTGAGCATTATGTTTCTCACATGCCCAATATGCAAATAACCGCTAGGCTCAGGCGGGTGTCGTGTTTGTACTTTTTTGATTAGACCAGATTTTAAATCATTTAAAACAATATCTTCAACAAAATTGTTTGCTTTAATTTCATCATAGTTCATTTTTTAAAATTTCCTTATAATAAAAAAATTATATCACATTTAAAAAAAATTGTACAGCGGAAACAATAAAGCGGTTAAGAAAATTATAAGTTTTAACTCTTAAAATTACTTTTTTAGTAAATGCAAAAATACACTGGAAAATAATCTTATATTGTGTTATAATAACCACAAAACCCGTTAGAAATTTATTACTAAATTTAACTATAAGTTTTTAGCGATTTGCTTAATTTTATTTAAAGGCTTAAATTAAAAAAAGCATTAAATTGCCTTACTTTTTATGTCCTTAAATGCAAGGGTAATGTATTTAATAAAAAAGCAAGTTTAATATTATTTAAAAATCAAGGAGTTCTAAAAAATGATTCAGGCAGTAAACATATCATTACAATACGGAGGAAGAATATTATTTAAAGAAGTAAACCTGAAATTTACAAGCGGTAATTGTTATGGCATAATTGGTGCGAATGGTTCTGGTAAATCAACCTTTTTAAAAATTTTATCTAGTGAAATTGAGCCAAATAAGGGCGAAATAATAGTATCTCCAAATAAAAGAATAAGCGTGTTGGTTCAAAATCAAAACGCATATGATTTAAGCACTGTGCTTGAAACCGTGCTTTTAGGGCATAAACGATTATCTGAAATTGAGAAATTAAAAGCAGAGCTTTATTCTAAGCCAGATTTTTCTGATGCAGATGGAATAAAAGCGGCCGAGCTAGAAGAAGAGTATGCAGAATTGGGTGGTTGGGAAGCCGAGGGCGAAGCCAAAACTTTGCTGAAAGAAATAGGAATAAATGAAGAAATGTTTCAAAAGAAAATGTCAGAAATTGACCCGAAACAAAAGGTTAAAGTTTTGCTGGCACAAGCTCTTTTTGGTAATCCTGATATTTTGATTTTGGATGAACCAACTAATAACCTAGATTTTAAAACAGTTCGCTGGCTTGAAAACTTCTTATTGAATTTTGAAAACACAGTTATAATTGTAAGTCATAACCGCCACTTTTTAAATATGGTTTGTACGCATATTTGTGATGTGGATTTTGGTGAAATAAATATGTATTTAGGAAATTATGATTTTTGGTATGAAACCAGCCAGCTTATTTCAAGACAAGCCGAAGAAAGAAATAAAAAAGCAGAGCAACGGGCAAAAGAACTTAAAGATTTTATTGCAAGATTCTCGGCGAATGCTTCTAAATCTAAGCAGGCAACATCTCGAAAAAAAGAATTAGAAAAATTGACAATTGAAGATTTTAAGCCTTCAAGCAGAAAATATCCTTACATTGATTTTAAATTTGAACAGGCAATAGGTAAGGAAATTTTAATTGTTAAAAAATTGACTAAAAAAGGTTTTTTCAGCGATATTACATTTTCAATTAATCTTGAAGATAAAGTAGCAATTATTTCAAATAATTCAATGGCTGTAACAATGCTGTTTGATGTTTTAGCGGGAAAACAGCAAGCTGATAGTGGTGTTATTCATTGGGGGAAAACAATAAAGCCAAATTATTTACCTCAGGATAACCGTGAGTTTTTTGAAGGAAATAAAAACTCTATTGCTGATTGGCTAAGACAATTTTCCAAAGACCAAACCGAAATGTATATCCGTAGTTGGCTAGGTAAAATGTTGTTTTCGGGTGAAGAAGCTTTAAAATCCGTAGATGTGCTTTCAGGTGGTGAACGAGTGCGTTGTATGCTAGCAAAATTAATGCTAGAAGGCGGAAATTTCTTAATGCTAGATGAGCCAACTAATCATTTAGATTTGGAAAGTATTTCAGCCTTGAACAAAGGAATGATAAATTTTAAAGGACCTCTTTTATTCACTAGCCATGACTTAGAACTTGTTGAAACTACTGCAAACCGCATTTTTGATTTAGTGGATGAGCATACATTCATAGATAAGTCGGGTAGTTATAAATTATAAAAAATTTTCAATCAAAATAGATTTTTATATTTCATATTTAAATACTTATTGCTTGCGTTGATAAAGTTTTATTAATCCATAATATTTCCATATAATTATATTTAATTTTAGAATTATATGAAAGATTATTATCATTAAAATCAATTAATTGTTGAACAAGAGTATTTAGAGAATTCACACTTAATTTAAGTTTCAGTAATGGAGGCGTTAGTTTGGGATTAAACAATGCTTCAAAATCTGATTTTGTTTTATTAACTTCACTATGCAGGTTAGAAACTTCTAAACGACATTGAGTTTCGGTTAATATAGATGTGTCTAGGCTGATTGAAATATCATAAAGAGTTTTATAGGTGTTCTTAAAAACGCTAATTGCATTTATTAACTTAGATAATTCATCCGTGCTGTATTCTCGACTTATTGTAATCTCATCAAATGTGATTTTCAAAATGTCGGCCTTCACACTGCTTCCTGCTAAATTTTCCTTAACTTTTTTAGCATCATTTTCTTCTATGTAAGCACTGGCAATCACATAAAAAACCCCTTCTTGTTCCCAAACATAACCAGCCCCGCCCATCTTCTTAACAGAGTTGGATTGTTCTAACGCTGAGGATTTAATTGAACTTTGATGAAGATAAATTGCATATATAGAATAGGCGTTCACTTTTCCGCCACTAATATTTGAATATGAGCCTACTGTTATAAAAGTTGAAAATAAATCGGCCAAAGTAATGCATAATGCAAAACATATCAAAAATGTTGTAATAGCAAGAAACTTTCCGCCTTTTTTAATTTGACTTTTTGGTGTTTTTTCTTTATTTGTCATATTTGTTTGAATTTAGCTCCCGTTAATGTTATTTTTTAAAAGGCAAGGTTTTATAATATATTTAAGATGTTAGTTTATGTATATTTATGTAAAATGCGTTGAAAGTATGAAAGATTTTAACCGAATTACTTTACAAATATTTTTTGCAAAGATATAATAAGGCTATTCATTATAATTTTAGGAGGTAAGAAAATGAAAATAATACCACTTTACGATAGAATCGTTTTGATTCCAGAAAAGGCGGTTGATAAAACTGCAAGCGGAATTATGCTTCCAGAAATGGCACAGGAGAAGTCGCAAATTGCCGAAGTTGTAAGCGTTGGCGAAGGCGGAAGTCTTGATGGCAAAGATAGTAAGATTCAGGTGAAAATAGGTGATAAGGTTTTATATACCAAATTTGCCGGCACTGAAATCAAACTTGACGGAAAAGATTATGTTATTGTCCGCCAAACAGACATTTTAGCTGTTTTGAACTAAACAGATATAAAAATTCGTAAGTATAAAAATTAAATAGGAGGATTATAAACTTATGGCAAAAAAGATTTTATATGGAGAAAAGGCCAGAAAGGCTCTTGAAACAGGAGTTAATGTTCTTGCGGATACAGTTAAAGTAACCCTAGGACCAAAAGGCAGAAATGTAGTTCTAGAAAAAAAATATTCCACACCGCTAATCACAAATGATGGTGTTACAATTGCAAGGGAAATTGAGTTAAGGGATGTTTTTGAAAATATGGGGGCTCAACTTATTAAAGAAGTGAGCGTAAAAACTAACGATGTTGCAGGAGATGGAACAACAACCGCAGCCGTGCTAGCTCAGGCAATTATTCGAGAAGGCAATAAGAATTTTGTTGCGGGGGCTAATCCTATTATTTTAAGAAAAGGTATTCAAAAAGCTGTAACTGCTTGCGTGGAAGAATTAAGGCAAATTTCAAAGCCTGTTGAAACACCTAAGGAAATTGCACAAATTGCAAGCATTTCTGCGGGAGATGATGAGATAGGCGAATTAATTGCTGATGCTATCAAAAAAGTAGGCACAGATGGAGTTATCACAGTTGAAGAAAGCAAGGTTATGAAAACCGAACTTACAGTTGTAGAAGGTATGCAATTTGATAGAGGATACTTATCTGCGTATATGTGCACTAACACAGATAAAATGATAGCTGAAGTGGAAAATCCTTACATATTGATAACCGACAAGAAAATTTCTGCAATTGCTGATATCTTGCCTATTTTAGAAAAAATAGTAAAATCAGGCGAAAAACTTGTTCTCATAGCTGATGATGTTGAAGGTGAAGCACTAGCAACATTAATTTTAAACAAACTAAGAGGAACATTTAATTGCGTTGCGGTTAAAGCACCGAGCTTTGGCGATAATAGAAAAAATTTAATGGAAGATATTGCAGTTTTAACAGGCGGAAAAGTACTTAGCGAAGAACTTGGCTTAGATATCAAGAATGCAGAATTGTCCTCACTAGGTAGGGCAAGGCTTGTTAAAGTTGATAAAGATAATACAACAATTGTTGATGGCAATGGAGATTCTAAAATTATAAAAGAGCGTATTACAATGCTTAAAAATCAACTTAAGAACGAAACAAGCGATTATGAAAAAGAAAAAATTGAAGAAAGACTTGCAAAGCTTTTAGGCGGAATTGCGGTTATCAATGTTGGAAGTGTAACCGAAGTTGAAATGAAAGAGAAAAAATTGAGAATAGAAGATGCACTTTCGGCAACAAAGGCGGCAACGGCTGAGGGGATTATTCCAGGTGGCGGAGTTGCACTTTTAAAGACAACTGAGAAAATTAAAAAATTAATTGAGAATTTAGACGGTGATGAAAAAACCGGAGCAAAAATTGTTTTAAGAGCAATAGAAGAACCTCTTAGACAAATTGCTGCAAATGCTGGTGTTGATGACGGCGTTGTTATTAACAATATTTATGAAAATTTCAATAAGGCAAATTACGGCTTTGATGCTTTAAATTTAAAATATGTAGACTTGCTTGAAAGCGGAATTATAGACCCAACCAAAGTTACAGTTTCAGCTCTTGAAAATGCTGCAAGCATTGCTTCCACACTACTCACAACTGAGTGTTTAGTTGCCGAGATAGAAAAAGAAGAAAATATGGCTCCGCATATGCCTGAAACAAATATGTTCTAATTTAAAAAAAAGAATTCTGAAATTCTCAGCATTAAATAACCAACAACTATCACATAATAATTGTTTTATAGAATTTGAATTTGAAATATTTTAAGAATTATACTTAACTCTAATTTTAAATAACATTTTCGCAAATGGCTGTTTGCTAAATAAGCAGATGGCCATTTTTTATTGCGAACTTAAAAGATATATGCTAAAATAGATTCATAAAATGAAATAAAATTTTAATTAAACAAACAAAAGGCAAATATGAAATTTTTTGACAGAATATTAAAGGGACTTGGTTTTGAAGTTGACGATAGCCCAAAACAAAATCAAACAAGAGGCATAAAAAATGTTGACAAGGTTGATTTGCAAAATTTTAATATTGATGAAGAAACTGATTTTGAAAGACTAAATGCTCTGCAAAAAAGAGTTGAACCAGAGAACAAGATCATAAATGTCAAACCACAAAGTTTGTCAGAAATTCAAGACACAATGGACTTATTGATAAAGGGCAATAATATAATAATTGACTTGTCCGAGTTTAACAAAGAGGATATTGTTAGGATATTAGATTTCATTTCGGGTGTTTGCTATGCTTTAAATGCGGAGATTCAAAAAGCTGATGAAGTAATATATAAGTTACTGATTAACAGAGCTTGAAGTAATAAACAAAAATCAATATAAAAAGAGATTAAAACTATGTGTTTTTTTAAGAAATATAAATATTGGATTATAATAATTCTTATAGTTGTTTTAGCAGTTGCAATAGATTTATTAACTAAGAGTTACTTTTTTGAAAAAGAGCTTGACTTAATAAGTGGTGTGATTAGCATATTTTTCATTTGGAATCCTGGGGCTGCGTGGGGAATTTTAGGTGATAGTACAATTTTTTTAATTTTGTTTTCAATTATAATAATTGTAGGAATTTTAATTTTTAATAATAAATTTAAGCAAAAAACTGTTTTTTATTCCATAGGCATAGGTTTGGTTATTGGCGGTGCAATTGGCAATTTAGTGGATAGGCTTATTTTCGGTGCAGTGCGTGATTTTATTAGTTTGGATTTTCTTTCATTTATAAATTTCCCTATACTCAATCTTGCCGATGCTTTTTTAACTTTTGGTGCAATAATTTTAGTAATTAATTTCTTGTTTTTTTATAAAGAAGATAAAAGTTTTAAAAAGTCAGAGTAATGTAGTGAGAAATTAAATTTTTGTGTTAAAGAGTTAATATAAAAACAAACTATAAGAGGTATTGCTTGGAAAAGAAGATATATTTAGTGGAAAAACAAGATGCGGGCAAGCGGTTAGATTTGTTTTTGCAAAAACATAATCCTGATTTCTCTCGCTCATTTATTAAAAACTTAATAATTAAAGGTCTTGTTTTGCATAACAATATCATTAAAAAAAGTGGCACAATTTTAAAGGAAAATGATAAAATAGAAATGTCTGTTCCCAAAGTTGAGAGCCTTGATATTCAGCCTGAGTCATTGCCTTTGAATATTGTTTATCAAGATGAATACTTGGCAATAATTGACAAGCCACAAGGAATGGTTGTGCATCCAGCCAATACAATTAAAAGCGGAACTCTTGTGAATGCCCTTCTTTATCATATAAAAGATTTAAGCAAAATAAATGGTGCTTTTAGACCTGGTATTGTTCACAGGTTAGACAAAAACACTAGCGGGCTTTTAGTAGTTGCCAAAGATGATAATACGCATAAAAGCCTTGCAAAGCAAATCAAAAATCAAACTTTCGTTAGAAAATATCTTGCCATTTTAGAAGGAAACTTGAAGCAAGACAGTGGTATAATTGAAACATATATTATCCGCAATCCTAAAAACAGAACACTTAAAGCCATTAGCAATGAAAAGATAGGTAAAAGGGCAATAACAGAATTTAAAGTTTTGGAGCGTTTTGATAAAAATTGTCTGGTGGAGTTTAATTTAAAAACAGGTAGAACACATCAAATTAGGGTTCAATGTAAAGATTTTTTACATCATTCTATTGTTGGTGATGTTGAATATGGCGGAAGTGTATGTAAAGAATTATATAAAAATGAGCCAAGGTCTAGGGCACAATATTTACATTCTTATCTTATTGAATTCATACACCCCAAAACAAAACAAAAGCTCGTATTTGAAGCCCCGTTACCTGATTACTTCGGCCTTTTACTTAACAAATTGAGAATCAAATCAGAAAGCTAAAAGAAAATTAAAAGAACGGTTGAATAAAATAGTCAAAGGAAGCAAATAAAAATAAAAAATACTAGACAAATATGCTTTTTAATAGTATAATTAAAACAATGAATTAAAGGAGTTTTTTCTATGTCAAAAAATCAAGGATTTAAGAAATTTATTAATATGTTGGCATTCGTAGGTATTGTCGCAATTGCAGTAGTTTTACTTTTAAGAATGGTTCTAGGTGATATTATCAAGGTTGATTCTTCTGTCATCAATGCAATTGGGCTTATTGCTGAGTGTATTGCTTATGCTGTAACGGCTGTTTATGCGTTCTATTTTGTTTATGCAAGACATAATCCAGCTTATATGATAACCTATGTAGTTGCTGTTATTTTAATAATTGTGCTTTTGGTTGTTTAAAACACAGGTGATGAATGAACGATTTAGATAGAAACTTAAAAAGAATTAGAGTGGTATTATATATTTTAACTGCACTTTTTTTACTTTTATATTTTTTGTGGAAACCTTTCTTATACTTTGCAGCTGTTTGCGCTGTGCTTATTTTTGTTAATTTTGCAGCATTGCAAATATTAAATTACAGCAGATTAAAAAGAGAAATAAGTGAAGGATATTATGTATATCTTGTAGAATGTTATAATGAAGGCAAAATTTCAAAGGAGCAGTTAGACAGAAAAGATGATTGCTATTTTTCGGAATATAGCAATAGTTTCAGAGCCGAAAAATTAAAATATTTATTATTCTTCATATTATGGTTCGGTTTAACAGTAACTTTAATAACTGCAATGATTAAAGGCTTACTATAAAAAAATTAAAAGATTTTAAAATTATTCGAGCGTAGATATAAAAGATTTTTTACATTGAGTAATTACAGCATTGTTTGATAAAAAAACTAAAACCTTTAAAAGTTTGTTAGGTTAAAACTTGATTTGAATAAATGGCAAGAAATGAAACACAGTTGAATATATTAAATATGTGAATTTAATTCTTGCTTACATTTTTATACTATTTTAGACGGAGGAATTATGTATACACTAGAAAAAGGGCATAATAATAATTACAATATTACAATAACAATAAATCCAGAAGAATGGAACAATTTTGTTGAAAAGGCCTATGAAAGAAATAAAAGCAAATTTAATATAAGTGGTTTTAGGAATGGTAAAGCTCCTAGAAAAGTTGTTGAACAAAATTATGGCGAAAGCATATTTTTTGATGATGCTTTGGAAATTGCTTTTGAAGAAGAATATGGAAATATTTTGGCAAACGAAAAACAAATTGAGCCAGTGAGTTCGCCTGAAATTAAATTAGATAAGTTTGATGAAAGCGGGCTTGTTTTGAATGTTTCTTTGCAAAGCGTTCCCGAAGTGAAGTTAGGAAATTATAAAGGGTTAACCATAGAAAGTGCGAAAGGCGAAGTTTCAAAAGAAAAAGTTGATGCTGAAATAAATCAGCATAGAGAAAGACTTGCCAGATTTGAGTCTGTTGACAGAAAAGCTCGCAAAGGAGATTTTGCAATTATTGATTTTGTGGGAAGCGTTGACGGAACTATTTTTGAGGGTGGCAGTAGTGAAGATTATCGGCTAGAACTAGGGTCTAAAACTTTTATTGAAGGCTTTGAAGAGCAAGTTGCTGGAATGGTAATTGGCGAAGAAAAAATTGTAAAAGTAACTTTCCCTAAAAATTATTTTTCTGAAAACTTAAAGGGAAAAGATGTTGAATTTAAAGTAACTTTAAAACAATTGGAAGAAAAGCAATTACCTGAATTAAATGATGAATTTGTTTCTAATGTGAGTGAATTCGAAACTTTGGAAGAGTTTAAGTCCGACATAAAAAAGCACTTGGAAGAAAGTTTGCAAGTACAATTAAAAAGAGAAACCGAAAACAAATTAATAGATAAGATTGCTGAGGAAACTGAAATTGAAGTGCCTGAAAGTATGATTTTATTACAAATAGATGATTTTGTGAAAAATTTCGAGTCCAAGCTTTCATATCAGGGCTTAACATTGCAAGATTATTTAAGTCAAACAAATTCAACAATTGAACAGTTCAAGAACGGACAGCGTGAAAATGCAATCAAAAATATTAAAACTAGATTAACACTTGAAAATATTATTAAAAATGAAAATTTGGATGTAAAACCTGAAGAATTAGATGAAAAAATTAGTGAAATCGCTTCTAAATATAAAAAATCGCTGGAAGATTACAAAAAAAGCCTTAGCGAAAGAGAGTTAATTTATTTCGAAAATGGCATACTTATGGATAAACTTATTAATTTTTTAATCAAAGAAAATAATATTGTATAAGAAATTAATATCGCCTAAATGAAATAAATTTCACTTATGATTGAGGCTAAATATTAAAAAATGCTTATTTTAAAAAATATTTTGTCTGTTATTTTTGTGCTTTTAGAATATAACCAAGATAAGCGAAGTAACTTATTTTATAAAACGAAATAATTTAGAAAAAAATATAAACTAATAAAAAAAATTGGAGGTTCAAATGTTAGTTCCTTATGTTATTGACCAAACCGCAAGTGGGGAAAGGTCTTATGATATTTATTCCAGATTACTAGAAGATAGAATTATCTTTCTAACTGGGGCAATTAATGAATCGGTGGCAAACACTATAATTGCTCAATTAATTTACTTAGAAGGAAAAAATCCTGACAAAGACATATTTTTTTATATAAACAGTCCCGGTGGTGTTGTGTCGGACGGTCTTGCAATTTATGATACAATGAACTATATCAAATGTGATGTTTCCACTATTTGTATTGGTCTTGCAGCTTCCGCAGCAGCACTTTTACTTACCAGCGGAGCAAAAGGCAAAAGATTTGCCTTGCCAAACAGCCAAATAATGATTCACCAACCACACGCACAAGGGCTTGGCGGTCAAGCAAGTGACATTAAAATTTTAGCAAACCAAATTGATAGAAACAAAGAAAAATTAAATAAAATATTAAGCGAAAGAACTGGACAACCATTAAAAAAGGTTGAAGTAGATACCGACAGAGATTATTATATGAGTTCATCTGAAGCAAAAGATTATGGTCTTATAGATAAAATTTTCATAAGCCGAGATAAAGAGATTAAGTATAAATAAATTTGCTTTGCAAATTATAAAAACGAATATTTAATTATTCAAATTAATTATATATTTATGCATAAATGAAAAACTTGTAGTTTAATATTTAACAAAAAACTGAAACAAGTTTTTAAGAATAATCTTTCGGATAATTCTATAAACAAAATTAAATAAAATATGAATAAAGGAAATTAGTATTGAAAAATAATGATAATAATTTAACATGCTCATTTTGTGGAAAGCCACAAAGACTTTCCAAGCGTTTAATTGCAAGCCCTGATGGAAGCAGTTATATTTGCGATGAGTGCGTTGAAATTTGTAAGGAGATTATAAAAGAAGATAAGGTTACAACAGTTGAAACTATATTAGATTTACCAACTCCACAACAAATAATGGAGCAACTTGATGAGTTTATAATTGGGCAGGATGAGGCAAAGCGTGTGCTTTCAGTTGCTGTTTACAATCATTATAAACGCATTAATTATAATCTAACAAAAAAGGGGAAAAGCGTAGATAACGATTTAGAGTTGGAGAAAAGCAATATTTTAATGATGGGTCCAACTGGAAGCGGAAAAACACTTCTTGCTAGAACATTGGCTAAAATTTTAAAAGTACCATTTGCTGCCGCAGATGCAACAACTTTAACAGAAGCAGGCTATGTCGGAAATGATGTGGAATATATTTTATTAAATTTAATTCAAAATGCCGATTATGACATTTCAAAAGCACAGCGGGGAATTATCTATGTTGACGAAATAGACAAAATTGCTAGAAAGGCACAAAATGTTTCAATTGCAAGAGATGTGTCGGGTGAAGGTGTTCAGCAGGCTCTTTTGAAAATTATTGAAAGCACTATTGCAAGTGTCCCTCCGCAAGGAGGAAGAAAGCATCCTCATCAAGAAATGATTCAAATAGATACAACAAACATTTTATTTATTTGTGGAGGAGCTTTTGTTGGGCTGAATAAAATAATTGAAAAGAGAGTAAATCAAAACAGTATTGGATTTAACGCCGAGTTAAAAACAAGCGAAGGTGAAAGTGATGAGATGGAGCTAATTGAAAAGCTTCAACCTCAAGATTTAATTAAGTTCGGTTTAATTCCAGAGTTTGTTGGTAGATTGCCTGTGGTGGTTGGGTTACACCAGTTAACTGAAAATGCATTAGTTAAAATTATGACAGAGCCTAAAAATGCTATTATTAAGCAGTATAAAAAGATGTTTAAAATAGATAATGTAGATTTGATTTTTGAGCCTGAGGCTATAAATGCAGTTGCTAAAAAAGCCTTAGAATTGAAAACTGGAGCGCGTGGACTTAGAACTATATTGGAAGATGCAATGCTAGATTTAATGTATAACACGCCGAGCGATACAGAAATAGAAAAAATAATTATAAATAAAGGCTATATAACTGAAAAAAAAGAGCCTGTAATCCAACGGCGAACTAAGGTTGAAGAAGCTCGAGAGAATATCATATAAAAAATTATTAAAACCAAGGTAATGTGAATTATTTTAAAGCATTTTGACATTACTTTTTGGAAACGAATTTATTTTATCAATACTTTCTTTTAATCAAAAGAAAGTATTTTTTTTAAATTATAATCAATATTAACTTATAATAATGACTTTATATAAAATTTTCGCCTAATATAATACTAGCTTTCTATTTTATATCTCAAAAAGCATAGTTCAATTATTAATAAATTGCTTAAAAAGTATGGCTGATTATATTTTTAATTGACTTAATTTGTAAAAAATTATATAATTATTTAATACTATTTTGCGAATAATATTGGTAGGAGTGTTTTATGAGGTTCATTAAGATTTTTTTGGCTAGTTTTTTCTCACTTATTGGGGCAACTGGCATAATTCTAGGAATTATGTATTTGGCCGGAAGTTTTAATATTCTATATGTTGAGCCACAAGAAATTCACTTTGAGCTGGATGATTATTATGTGGATAGAGATTTTACCATAACAATAACTTCGTCAACCGAAAATGTTGCTAAAAGAAAAATTGAATTAACCCTTAACAATCAATTGGTTGAGGCTAATGGCAAAATTTCAGATGGTATTATAATTGTGCCCAAAAATGTAACTCTTAATGTTCCTTTTCAAGTAATTCTCGAAACAGCTTATAATAATGAACTTGGTAAATATTGGATTGCTGGTGGAAATTCTGTAATCAGAGCGTCTTCCGAGTCAGACAGAGCAATTGATGCCGTGTGCGAAGTAAATGTAGATGTTCCTGTTAGCAGTATAAATATTGTAACTTATAACAATCTTGATAAAACACCTGCTGATGCTTTTGCCCTTGGTGAAAGCTTTTATGCAGAAGCAAAATTTATACCAGAAGAAAGTATGTATAAATATAGCACCGATGTTCTGAAAAAGGTTTTTTTTGACCACACTATAAATATTAGTGGGTATGTCGCAGAAAATGAATCAATAGTTGATGCTATGAAAGAAGTCGGCAAAACGAATATTTATGGTTACGATGTGCTTAAAATTTCTGATAATATTACTATAAATGCTTATGTTTTTTATTCGGCTAAAGATGAAGATATCTACATAAATTTAGGGCTTTCAGATGATGACTTAATTAGATATGTGAAAAATCCGCAATATGGATTAGAATATTCTCAGAGTTTGGTTTTTACAAATAGAACCGTAGCTAACTTTAATATATCAGAATTGGGCTTTCCTAGCACAATAAAATATAAAGAAGTATCATATATTTATGCCAATAATGCTAACCCCACTGTTCCAAATTTAGGCATTAATATTATGTCTAGCGACGAAATGGTTTTACTAAATAAAATTAGTGATGTGGGTTTAAGGTTATTAGTTCGTGAAGGCGGAGTTTACCGAGAAGCCACCGATGAAGAGATGTTTTTCACAAAAGACATTGTTTTTGAGTTCGCCGAAAATATAAACGGTGAGGGCTTATATTTTAAAGATTCAAATAATGAATTTATTCTTTTAAGCACCGTTGTGCAAACTAGATATAATTTTAACGGAACTGCTTATTTGCCATCTTTAACAGGTTCTTATTTTAAGGTTAACGATGAATATATATTAATTACAGGCGAGTATGGAACAACATATGACAAGTATTATCTTCCAACAGTTGTTCCGATTGATATGGAGAATAGTTATTGGACTGTTGTAAGTTTAAATGAAAATCTAGATTTTTATTTTGAAGTAAGATTATTTGAAAATGGAGATGTTATTGAAGCAGACTCTACCATTTTATATACTTATGATACAGCAAACACATGGCAATCAACAGGCATTGTGGAAACTGATATAACTTGGATAAATGAAACTGACAAACAACTTACCTTTATAGATTCTGCTGTTACTGCAAATAAAATCTATCCAGAATATAATTTAATTGACAATATAGAATTTTCAACTAAAAATGCCACTTATACAGAAGTTAGGTTTTTAGCTTTTTCTGTTAATGATGTCCAAAATATTTCAGAAATTATTCAAAATGCACAACTAACAAATAAATATAACTTATCAGCATATAACATTTTTTATAACCTTTATGAAATAGATGGGAATATTTTAAAGGCGTTCGGAGATGGCTCTGTTTGTGTTGTTGCTGTTATTATTAAAACAGACTTTTCAGGTAGACCTATTTTAGATACAGATGGATATTATAATGTTTATAAAATATCTAAGCCAAATGGAGAATCTATAAACACTTATCAAGAGCTTACTATAAATGTTGACAAAACTGTGCAAGACATAAATGCTGAAATTAGAGTGTTAGAGCCATCAGTTCTTAAAAACAGCCCTTCAATAGGTAGTGGTGAAATAAACAAGCTAGCCTTTATGCAAAACCAAACTAACCCTGTGTTTAAACTGGATATTACCGTTACTGCTCATAATGACGCAGACATTTTAGAAGAAATAGCTTTGTTTGTTGAAGCATGGAATACAAAAAGAATTTATTTGCAAGTTAACACTGAAAGTGGTGTAGATGCATCTTCAATTCTTTTTTACAATCATAATGAAATAATTGATATAGATAGCGGAGTTTTACACAATAATAGCTGGGTACTTTCTATTGATTTTAACACACTTAAATGCAATATAGATACAAGTATATATATTAAATTAAACTACGAAAAAACTTCAAATATCACATCAAGCAAGTTTATAACCGAGGCTAACTTACCTGGTGAATTGTCAGGGGTTGCGGTTGTTAATCTTGGTCAATATTTAGTCTTAGAAGTTTATGACGGTTTTGCGTATTCAGCTAATTTTGCTGTTAATACTTCGGAAGAAGATGTACTCGAAAAAGACA
Source organism: Clostridia bacterium (assembly GCA_028708805.1). Taxonomy (GTDB): domain Bacteria; phylum Bacillota; class Clostridia; order Christensenellales; family UBA1242; genus UBA5489. The sequence goes on from JAQVYC010000004.1 coordinate 17,928, forward strand.
TTACAATAAGTCCTGGATCACAATATGGTGTTAACCGCTATTATGCTACAAATATAAGCACAGCATATTTCTTAAATAGCATGGATGTTACTGGTCTTATTTTGAATTCAAGTGGAGAATATGTAGTTAGGTTTTATGATAAGTATAATAATGAAATAACTGTATCAACAGATTATTATTCTCTCACAAAAGACGGAACAAATGTAGTGCTGACCGTAAACACATATTCTTCTTCTTTAATTGAGAGCCAAAAACCAACCACAACACTCTACATTTCAGAAGTGGAGGTAGGGCAAATTTTGAATTATTCGTATAATCAAGGCAAGGTTGAAATTGGAGCTGGAGCCTTTGCTTCGGATTTCAAAGATGCAACTACTGAATATTCGCAAAATAGTAATTACTTGGCAAAGATAACTCGTTATGGTGCTGGTGGAAGTACAATAAACCTATTAGGAAGTAACGGTCTTTTAAATATTGAATATCAAGCTTCTGACGGAGTTATTTATCAATTGTATAATGTTATAGATTATAATATCACAACACAAAATTGGCAAGATACTTACAATAATTTTTTGAGTTTGTCTAGCGACGGAAATAGCATAAATGTTCAAAGGTCGATAGGCTCTGAAATTTCTTTAAAGATTACAGCAAATGCTGGGTTAGGCACTGCCTTTCAAATTGAACTTACAATTAAACCGAATATTACAGTTAAGCCAAAAATTATATCTTCTCAGACAGGAGCAAGTAATTATACATATCAAAGTATTATTTATGAGGGAATTTATTCAGATAATGATGTTATCATAGAAATAGCATTTTCCATGGAGCTTTATGAAACTGTTGTTTTAAGATATGAAAGCGATGCTACTAATGCGTTTTATTTTGAAAATGAGCAAACACAACCTCAATCAACCTATACCATAGGCAATTTGCTTGCGGGAACTGTTAATTTAAGAGTTCATTATCTCTATAATGAATTAGGCATGGAAGATATTAAAATAAACACAGCTTCGGGGGCTTATGATTATGTCAGAAATATTTATTTGAATGTAAATGCCAATCTGGAATTAGTAGACAACACGGATAAAGTTATTGAAAAAAGCATTGAAATATACGATTTAAATGTTGATGTGCCTGTTTTAATTGAAGATGATTATCAAAGAATATTGGATACAAATCCGATTAATCAAAACGGTATTTCAATAGAGATAGCTGAAATTATAAGCGAACAAGAAGATAATATTTTCATTATTCAGGACTTTAACATTCAAGCAATATCTAAGCTTAGTGGCTCTTATTTAGTTAAAATAAATGTTAAGTATGGCAATTCAACAATAGGTCAAATTCATTTAAATGTTTCTGCAAATATGAAAGCTGACACAGGACATACAGATTACGCAAATATGTTTACGAATTACAACGGCAAAACTCATTTGCTTTTACTTAACTTAAATACATATGAATTTGAATATTTAGCCGAGCTTTTCGAAAATGTAAGTCTAATTGACTTTGATCCTCATAACTTAGAAAATGTATATCAAATAAATACAACTTCAACTGATAAAATTATTGTTTCTACTCTAAGCGAATATACAAGCGTTGATTGTTTAGTGCTTACAAATATTGTTGGTAGTGTAAAATATCCTGTGTTATTTGCGCCACTAGATAAAGGGTTTTTGCATTATGATGAAAGTGTAGCCGAAAACAGTGAAGCAACTGCAATAGTAAATGCCGATATGGGATACTTATTGAATGAAAACTATCTGATTGAAAATCAGATATATGATATATATAATAGCGGAACAACAACCTCTTTGATAAGGGAAAATTATACCCTTCAAACGAATAATGGTGTTTATAGCTTTAAAAATCTTAGCGAAGATAGCATTTATTTACTTGCTTTTGTAACGGGAGCAAGTGAGGGATATTATTTCCATATGCTAGAAGGCATTGGCGAAAATGATGCTTTATATGAATTCTCACTGAGTAATTTAGTTGATACTTGGACTCGTGTTGATAATCCTTTAATTGTTGCGGATGAATATTTATGTACGGAGCCTACTTTCATAGGTGCTTTCAGTGCATCTAATGATTTTTCGGCAGATACATTTGTTTCACAGAGTAAGAACGGTGGAATTTCTTTAAATATTTTAAATAGCTCGTATTCTTATCGAGTAATAGATGAAAATGATGATAGCACTGTTGATTTTTCTACGACAATAGTTTCTCCATATGCTCATTATTCAGATGCCAACGGGTTATTTATAACGGAGTCTATGACTGAAAATAAGTTTGTTTGGTTATTAATAAGTAAGAATGATAAAACGATTTTGGCTTATAGAATTTTAGTCATTGCAAATTCAGGTTTAAATATTTATTATCCACACGGCAATGGCATAGGAATTTCATCTGATGACAATACAACAACAGATGAAGCTGAATATGTAACAGCAAATAATGGTAGTGTTATAATAGACTTTAACGAGAATATTTCCTCATCTTTGCCTAATAGCATTGCTGGTTTAGACATTAAGAGGATTATGTTTCAATATGGAAATTCTGATATTGGTTGGGATAATGCAACTAATTATACCTTAATTTATTCAATTCAAAAAATTTCAATAAATGAAGTTATAACTTCTGACCCGCAAGCAATTAGGGCGTATGTAACCCTAGATTCGCAAAATAAATTAAATATTGTAAAAACGAATGATATTTTAGTTGTTTATGTGAAAGTAACAGTGCAAGTTGACGGTAAACATTTAAATGCCGAAGCATATTATAAAGTTGTAGTTAATTATTCGGTTATAAACTATGCTCTTTATTACGAGAATGTGCAAGGCGTTCCAATAGAGCCATTTACTGAAACAACTGCAACGGTTGATTTTGGAGAGATTTACGATTTTTCGAATATAGTTCTTGTTAATGATATGAATACAACTTTAAATAAAGTTGAAGGCTTGAAATATTATGTTTATTCTCCAAACGGTTTAAATTTATCTGAATATGTTGATTTAGATAACGAAAATAAAACGTTTTCAATTTTGCCTGGGGTGGAAATTGTAAGCGATTTGCAAGTAAGATTATTAATGTATACAATGTATGGCTCGCTTGCAGATATTAATATAACATTCAAATCTAATATAGATTTTAATTATGATACAGAGCAAGATTTAGTAGATTATAATTCGGAAACTAATCAATACGAAGTATATTCCGACACAGCTTTTACTTTGAATAATATCTTTAACTTAACCTCCGACGGAATTGAAATTATAACAAATAATGCTGATTGGCAATATTCTCTTGATAATGGTCTTACTTATCAATCGGGTGAGAATATATCTTTCAGCAAAGTAAAGGACATTATTACTTATCAAATAAAAATAAAAGTTCTATTAACAATAGTAGATAATACTAAATATAAAGATGATTATTTTACAACCATTTATCTTAAAGTTAAACCAGCCATAATTTCTAATTATCCAACAGGTAGCAATCCGTTAAATGCTGGAACAATTGAGTATCCAACAGAAACAGGCGAATTGGAATTCACCGAGTTATTATTAATAGAAAGCACTTTTGTAGAACCAAGCTATCTATTTAGTTGTCAGAACTTGCTTATTTTAGAAAACTACACAATAGATTCTCAGGTTATAACAGGAAATGATTATGTGATAGTAAATTTAGAAAATGCAATCTCAAATAGGGCTTTTAAATTAAACTGTTCTTCACCAGCCGATGAAATTGAGATTGTAATAGCTTTTACTCTTATTCAAGATGAATTTGAAATAACTTCATATTTTACTTTCCGATTAAAACCTGACCTTTATTTAAACACTTATTATCCTAATCCAAACGATGAAACCGATTACACTTCGGAAGCTAATTACTTGAATGGTGAGTACATTAATGATAGTATATCGAATAATACATTTAGTACAAGTAAAGGAAGTATGGGTATTAATCTAAACGGTGCAGGCTTTTTCAACACCAAAAGAACAGTGTTTACAGATGGTAGTGGAACAGTTATTGAGTCTACTGCACTTACTGATAGAGTAGTGGTAGCGGTAACCGACATTTCAAATAATATTGTTGCTTCATACAAGAGCGGAACGACTACATATTTAAACACTGATATTACCCTTGAACGAGGGGCAAAGCTTACCAGCAATATTTATTTTCAGTGGGTAGGCACTAGCACAATTGTTACAAATACAACTGCAACTGTTACATTTTCTATTTATATAGACGGTGTTCACAGAGGTTTATATACTATTATTTTCTATTCTAGCATAAACGATATCTTTACTGTTAATTTAAGTATGCATAATCAAACAATGAGTTATGATGGTGGTATAACCAATGCCGAAGTATTTTTTGTTGAAAATAAAAACACGGGCAATTTGTTTTCTAATCAAGAAGCACTTTTAAGCTTCACTTTAAGGCAATCTTACACAAATTCTTTAAAAGACACCACGGACATCTGGGAAGCCTATGTTAATTCAGCCACTTCGGAAAATTTAATAGGCAAAATAAAGGTTAATGCAACCTCTACCGCTATAAGCTGGGCTTTAACTTCAGCATTAGAGATTAGCCTTGATAATATTATAATTGTTATAGGCGAAAATGAATATGTGTTTAATTCGGATGCTGATAACAGCATTTTCACAAAATATATAAACCCCGGCATTGATTACAGTTTGAATTATAGAGCAGATGCATATTATCTTAATCAGCCGTTGTCTTATGAAAAATATGAGCTTTCAATTACCATTGATGGAACTGTTGCAACTGAATATAAGTTAAGCAAGAGCAATGTTAATGCAATAGATAATCTCGGCACGGTTAACATAGGGGCTGGCGGTGCTACTTTGGGCAATTATTATTACACTTTAATTTATGATTTTAAAATAAATGAACTGCTAGACTCTGAACATCATGCAAAGCCTATCTCGTCAGGTGAAAGCATTCCTGATGTTTTAAATGCTTATGAAATCACGCAATACAACGGTAATCCATATTCAAGAGAGTATTTCAATACATATGAAAACACTATTGATTTCTATGTTATTATGATAACAGACATTGAATATGAGTCCACACAAAGCACGGACAACATTAAGTATTTGAATTCTGATTATATTGAATATTATAAACCGAACTATGCTGAAATTTCTTTATTGCCAGAATATTCTACTTATATTGATTATGTAAATATAAGTTATACGCAAGATTTGGGAACAAAGAACACATACAATTTTACTATTAATGCAAACGGGGCTGAAAATGAAGGTAATTATATTTACTTTTTAGTTTCGTTCAGGGCAAAGAATGTTCCTGCTGAAATGACTTATGCAGTAGTTAAGTTATTTATTACACCAATTTGGAGCGGGCAATTCTATAATGATACAGAAAACCAAAGTGCTAATGATGTGGAAAATCCTTTGGAGATTTTCTATGACAATCAAAGCAACTCAATAAGCACGATTGTTCTTGTAGACAAAGATAAATTAAATAATTATATTAACATTTATAACTCAGAAGGTGTAAATTATGCAGTTAAAAATGTGTTTTCTTATGTTACAGAAAGTGAAATAGATGGCTATTTAAAATTAGATGAACTTTATAGTAATTCGGGCTACTTTTGGGATTATTTACGAATATCTAATGCAGACAATACCGCTAAGTATGGAGATAAAAACGGCTATTTAAAAATTTCAGATAAATATGGCTTTACAATGTATTATTACATTCGTTTAAAAGCTCAATCGCCAGATGCCTTGAAATTTGCTGGAAATATTATTAATGCAACAAACAACGACTTATATGAAGGTTCCACTATTAGTATTGTAGATGAAGAATATAATGAAGGCACTTTGGGTCCTATTACAACTTTTTATGGAATAAAAATCACTAATTTGCAATATTTAATAGATAACAATTTTACCTATAAGATAACTTATTTGCCTTCTGAAATTTCTGGCAGTGTTCTATTCGAAACTTATAATACGAACCCATTAGACCCAGAATATAACACCGGCAAAATAAAACTCCAAGTATCATCGTTCTATGGAACAGCCTCTAATCTGCGACAGCCAATAACACTTCAAGTTAAAATGGAAATCAGTAATCAAGATGAAACATATAGTGAAACCATTGTTATTCCTATAAATATTAATGTAGTAAAAAGATATACAGTTGGTAGTTCAACAAGCTCTTATATAAGAGATGGAGTTCCTTTTAATGTGTCTGATTATATTTATGTTTTAGATGATATTGTAAAGGAAAACATTGGCGAAATAGAGCTATCAAATAATCAGTTTACACTAGTTGTGCCTGCTTATTTGAAAAATACTAATATATCAATTTCGGCTTCTGAGGAAGGAAACATAGTAGCGACTTCGGAAATTATAGTTGGAAAAGACAGTAAGGGAAATGTTAAATTGCCAACTCCATATGATGAAGATAACCCTAATATAGGAGATTATTATTATCCATTAAAAGAGTTGAAAGCATTTAAGAATATTGAAGATTTCTCTAATTATACTTTTAGTGTTATTTCAGTTAAAGGAATTCCGAATGAAACAGGCATTTATTGGTCGCCAAAAACTAACTACACCTTTGACAATGAAGGCAATCTGGAATGTACAGTTAGCAATACAACTTACTTTTTATATAATTCATTTCCTGCGGATAAAGCTCTTGTATATACAGATGGTAATAATCATTTTTGGTATAAAAATTTTGCTTATAACATACTTCATACAATTTCTACAAGTGGAATAATTTCTACTTGGGAGACTCCAACAGGCAACTTCGGAAGCCACTCAACAGCGGGATTTGTCGGTGTTTATGATTATTCAGGGACGCCTAATTTAACAACGCCTTATACAGGTTTGGTTTATGATTACGACACAATTGCAATGATAGCTGATAAGCTTTTAAGCGTGGTAACAATTAATTTGCAATCTGATGATGTGGTTACTGTTGTTTTAAATAATAGTCAATATCAAGCACTTATTCCATTTGTCTTAAATTATGACGGAGTTCAAAACATTTCAGTCTACGAGGCAATTTTAAAGGAATATGGTAGCTTAAACCCTCGAATAAACAATATAACTAATTATGAAAAAGACAGTCAGGTTATGTCTATTGAAGACCAGCAAAAATTAAAAGGTGTTGTTATTTATAACAATACTATAAGCCTAGAAATTGTGGAGAATATGGCTGGAATAAATTTAAATGTTAGAGTTTATTATGATGAATTGGACGGAACTAAATTTAAAGCAAAAACCTTCCCGATAACAAACAATAGTGCTCATTTTTACTTCGTTTCAATTTATGATATTCTAGGAGAAAAATTAGGCTTGTATGCAGACAATGTGAGTTATAAAATTGAAATTGAATTCACAAAGACCGATATTATAAGCGGAAATCAGGATCTTTATAAAAATAATGTAACATTAGCCGATAATTTCTTAAATGAAGTTACTTATGTTTATAATCAAGAAAGTGGATATTGCACTTATACAATAACCATAGATGCGTTTGAAATCAAAGTATTAGAGCGGTCTGAAGATGGTTTATACACTGATATAATTGATATAAAAAATTCGAATGAGTTTGTTTCTAAAATAAAATCTAATGTTAAAAAATCATATCTTGTAAAATATTCAAAAGATTTTGTGATTTATCCTGTTAGTGTTAATTATAATGTAACCCCTCAATATTATGCCGTTGACGAATCTGGAAATTCTGCTGGCGATAATTACAGAATTATTTATGGTGAGTCTATTGAGCAAAACTTAGAAGACGGAACATATAAAGTTGATTTTGTGAACTGGTCTGGTGGATTTAACCTTTTAGATTATTATAATAAAAAAATCAAGTCGCTTACATCAGCGGAATATGATTTACTGTTTGAAATTCAAACTATTGATGGGCAAGGCGATGGAACTTCAACAGGCGCTGCCTATCTAAATGCAGATAATTCGTTACAAACAACACCTAGCTTTAATGCAGAGCAACATTATATTAGGGTTTCAATTGATACTTATGTAGACGAAAATACGGACCAAAAGATTCATATTGGCGATATTAATATAAAGTTGGATACCTCATCCTTATATGTGCCAGTTAAGGGAACTTATAATGTAAAAATTAATTCGCCAGTGATTAATGGTACTTATTTTACTATAAATACTCCCTATCTTTTTGGCGGGAATACAGCAGAGATTAATGACATCATAAGAAGTGATGAATTGAAATCTATTGTAAATGACAATAATGAACTTGGTTTTTATACAGGCAGTGGATTCACTTACAGAAAAGCAAAAGATTGCACATTTTCTGTTGTGTCTGTTATTTCAAACATAGATGAGGCTGTTTTTGAAAACGGAAATTTAAGTATTAAAATAAATTTAAACAAAACGCAAAATTCAAAAGATAAAAAAATCACATTAGAGGCGGTTGCTGTGCCTCAAATACAAGGAGACATGAAAACTTCAATTCCTTTTTTTTTAGTAGTTAATTTTTTGAATGGAGTTTATTGTATTGAATATTCTGATGATATTATATATGAAGTAGATGGCTATTATAATGTTATCATAGACTTAAAAGATATATTTCCAACTGATGTGTTTGTCGGAAGCGATTACTCCTATGTAATTAACATAAAAGAAATCAATAATAATAGTAGTGATACTGGAAATTTACCCATTGTTTATGCGGATAATTCTTTGGAAGATATGGTTGAAATTGGCGAAACTATGTTTTTTCTAATTTCATATGTAGACAAAGGTAGTTTAATAAGCCATATAATTGGGCTTAAATATACCGAAGATACTCAAATTCTTTCGGGGGAAATGGGCTATGCCATTAATTTAAAAACTTTATTTGGCGATATGGATTTAGATAATTGTACAACATCTTTTTTAGGGAGTTATCCCTTAGCTTGTGAAAATGGGGAAGAGAATATAAATTTATTATTATCTTACACAAATTCGAACTCAGAAACAACATATAGTATTGCTTTTGTGGAAAAATATAGTGATACCGACCCTTTTATAATGATTGATTATGAGGGAAGTACTATGATAAATTGTCCAACAGCATTATCAAGTTCCGTTACTAAATATCAATATGATGTTGTTGAGCAAGCTTTAACATATTTAAAGCTTAGCCCAAACAGAGGAAGCAGTGATGATAGTTATTATGCAGTGGAAAATTTAGAGACCTACGATATGGATATGTATGGAATTAAGCCCATTTATGAGAGCGGAGCTTATTATGTAATCTTAGATGTGTCTGATTATGCAACTTCAAAAAAAGTTACTATAACAAATTTTAATTCTGTTTCAGATAATGTTTCAAGCTTATTCGGGGTTGAAGATATGGTTATACAAACATATTGGCAATCTGATAAAAGTTTTAGCTCTTTAACCTTTACTGGTACAACTGTTGAAAAACAAACAAGCATACATAACAGTAATACATACACACAATATAAATTTGATATTGCTCCGGGCTATTGGCTTGGCAATTTAGGTAACATAAGTCTAACAAATGGAAATGTAGATGTGAGTTCACTCACTAATGCCATTAGCGAAGATTCATATTATTTTAGCTTTCAAGACCAAGAAACTTTTTCATTCGCCTATGCTGTAATTAAAGGTAGCGAACTGCAAAGTGTAGATATTTCCGCAATTCGAGATAGTTTTTTAATCGAACAAAACGGAACAATTAGAATATCTTACTTAGACATATCAGGAAATATTGATAATATAGGTTTATATAAATATGCAATTATTGATTGGACTGATTTTATGACTAAAATAAAAACCACTAATTTTACTAGTATTGCAGGCACAAATTATTATATTACCACTGATAATATTTTGGAAAATAATAAGTATGCGGAAATGGTTGTCAATAATACCGTTAATGTGAGTTTGCAGGCAACTGAGAGTATGACTTATTTTAGTATCGTTAATGAAGACAATAGCCCTTCATATTATGTAATAGCAGGTAATCAGTTTACGGAAATAGAATTAAATTGCGAGAATATGGAATACGGAGATATTATTAATATTTATAAATATGCTTCATCACTTCCAATAACTAGTTTTGATAATCCTTTAATTTTAATTGTTCCATATTCAAATTATTCTCAAACCTTTATTTTAAAGGACCAATCACAACCAGATATAGAAATTAATGTTCCAGCCCGTACTACTTCTTATGAGATTGACCTTTCAGAGATGTTTATTCTTCCGTTAAATTTAGTTATTATTGCTTCTTATTAAAATATAGCTATTAAAATAAAATACTTTCTTCGCTTAAAGAAAGTATTTTTTTAATATCAAATGTATCAAGTTGTTTAGCTAGCAATGAAAGAAGTTCTTCAAAGAAACAATTCTGAATGTATAGGAATAATTCTTAATAAAGTTAATTCAAATAGGAACAACAAAAATTGTTTTATTTATTCGGTTGTTTAACTTATTCGGGATGTTGGCGATGAACGATTGATTTAATAAGTTCGCTAATGAAAAATATAAGCACAGATAGACCTAATATTATCAGCCATTGTGATAGGCTTAAACTAACCAGTCTTAAATAAAAGTGTAATGGAGTCATTGCTATAAGCAGAACAATTCCTACGCAGAATAATATGGATAAAACGGCCCATTTGTTTTTAAACACATGATTTTTAAATGCCTTGCCCTTTGCCCTAATAGAAAGGAAATAAAAGACCTGGACTAGGTTTAAGGAGTAAAACGCCATTGACATTGCTATTGCGTCGCTAGCATAAGAAAATTTACCTATTAGGAAGCAAGCAAGAACAACCATACTTTGGAATAATCCCATAATGACAATCATTTTGCCTATACCGTTAGAAAATAAATTTGTTTTTGATTTTCTAGGCTTAGCTTGCATAATGTTCTCTTCGGCGGGTTCTAAACCTAAGGCTAGGGCGGGAAAAGTATCTGATATTAAGTTTACAAATAGAATTTGCACAGGTAATAAGAAGATTGTTTGGGGTAAAAATAAGGTCGCTACAAAAATTGAGGTGATTTCTGCAAGATTGGCAGAAAATAAAAATTGAACTGTTTTTTGAATGTTTGTGTAAATTTTTCTACCTTCTTCAACCGCTATTACTATCGTTGCAAAATTGTCATCTGTTATAATTAAGTCGGCAACTTCTTTCGTTACATCTGTCCCAGTTATACCCATTCCTACGCCAATGTTCGCTCTTTTCAAACTAGGGGCATCGTTCACACCATCACCAGTCATTGCTACAATTTTGCCTCGGCGTTTAAAGCCATCTACAATGCGAACTTTATTTTCAGGGCTAACACGGGCGAAAACTGAAACATTATCTAAAATCTTATCAAATTCTGCATCATTCAATTTATCTATTTCTGCACCAGTTAAAACTTCCTTATCGTTGTAAATAATGCCAATTTCTTTTGCTATTGCAATTGCTGTGTGTTTATGGTCCCCAGTTATCATTATAGGTCGTATTCCCGCTAATTTACATTTACTTACCGCCGTTTTAGCCTCTTTTCGAGGTGGGTCAATCATTCCGGCCATACCAATAAAAACAAGGTCGCTTTCTAGTGTTACATCAGTAGTATATTCGGGGATTTTTTTGTAAGCAAATCCTAAAACTCGTAAGGCCTGATTTCCCATTTCTTTATTTGCCTGAGTTATTTTCAATTTCAGAGATTCGGTCAACTCAACTTCATTTCCGCTGATTTGAATAAAACTACACTTTTTCAATATCTCATCCAGAGCACCCTTAGTGAACACAAAATAATTTTTATCATTAGAATGAACTGTTGTCATTAGTTTTCGAACAGAATCGAATGGAATCTCTCCAATACGGTAAAATTGAGAATCGAGCGAAACTTTATCTAAACCTATTTTAGAAGCATATTCGGTTAAAGCAGTTTCGGTCGGGTCCCCCACATAAACACCGTGGCTTTTCCGACTGTCATTACATAAGCTCATTGCTTTATTAAGCAACATATATTCATCAACAGCCATATTTTTAAGAGCTTTGAAATCTATTTCGTTATTATAATATAAAGCCTTAACAGTCATAACATTTTGCGTAATTGTTCCAGTTTTATCTGAACAAATAATTTCGCAACTGCCAAGCGTTTCCACAGCATTTAGCCTTTTTACAATTGCTTTTCGTTTTGCTAGCCGAGCAATACCCAAGCTCATAATGATTGTAATTACAGCGGGCAAGCTTTCAGGAATAGCTGCCACAGCAATTGCTACGGCAGTTAAAAAAGCATCCATAGGACTGTTCGGGCTTGCGGCTAATTCAATCACAAAAGTTATGGCACAAATGAATAAAACAAGGATTGTTATAACTTTCCCAATTTGCCTTAAACCTTTTTGAAGTGGTGTATCATCTTTTTCCGTAGTTTCTAAAAGTTTGGCAATTTTGCCTATTTCTGTATTTCTGCCTGTTGCAGTAACAACTGCAAGACCTCTGCCGTTAGCAACAACTGAACCACTGAACACCATATTTTTCTTTTCTGCCAAAATAGTGTTTTGACTTAAAATTAGTTTCGAGTCTTTGGCAACCGCTTCGCTTTCGCCTGTTAAAGAAGCTTCATCACATCTTAGCATCATAGACTCAATCAATCTGCAATCAGCCGAAATAATATCTCCCGCTTCTAAAATAATAATATCGCCAACAACAACTTCCGTACTAGCCACTTTTTTTAATTCGCCATCTCGTATAACCTTAGTTTCAGAATGCGTCATAGTTTTAAGTGCTTCCATTGCTTTTTCGGCCTTATTTTCCTGAGCAAAGCCTAAAATTGCATTTAATAATACTATAGATAAAATAATAAGACTGTCAATTAGTTCGCTTGATGACTTTTGAATTATTGCGAAAGTCATTGAGACGCCCGCCGCCAAAAGCAAAATTATTATCATTATATCTGTAAATTGTGATAGAAACATTAAAAATTTGCTTTTCTTTTTCACACTATCTATTTTATTTATTCCACAAGTTTTTAAGCGTTTAGAAGCAACATGATTATTTAAGCCTCGTTTGGTAACATCCAAACGCTTCAAACTTTCTGTTGCACTAATTGCAAAATAATCTTTTTTTATATTTTCCATACTTTTATATTTATTCCTGATATTGACTTTTAATTAGTTTCGACAAATTACGAGCTTTTAAATTATACTTGCAAACAAAGGGTTTCAAATTATTTTTTTTGCTATTAATTTATATTTATATGAGTTAGGATAATAAAATAAGACAAATTTTATTCTTTAATAACATTTTTATTTTAAACCTTTAAATATTATAAAGCAACTTTTAAAATAAAAAATTAACTGTTTAAAATTAAAACGAGTTTATTATCAGTTAAATCACAAGATGTTAAATAATATTCAATGTTGTTTTGTATATAGAAAAGCGAAGATTTTATTTTTTTACCATGTAAATGTCCGAACACAACTTTATTAATATTATATTTTTCAAATAAATCTGTAAATTCGTTTCGTTGTCGCTTGCTGTTTGTTGGCGGATAGTGAATCATACAAATAATTGTTTCATTATTCTTTTGTAAGCTTTTTGCCACTTGTAAAGAGAGTTCTAAGCGAATTACTTCTCTTTTGTAAATTTTTTCATCTTGTTCACTTTCAAATTCGGTTTCAGGAACTGCCCAACCACGAGTTCCGCAAATTATCACATTATCAAATTTTATAGCATCATTTTGAATTGCGAAAATATTTTTCGGCAAAACTTTTCTAACCGCAGAAATGCCAGTCCACCAATAATCGTGATTACCTCTAATTATTACTTTTTTACCCTTTAATTTTTCCAAAAAAGCAAAATCTTGCTTTGTTTCATCAATCTTCATTGCCCAACTGATATCCCCTGGAATTAAAACAATATCTTCATCTTTAACTTTTGAATTCCAGTCAGCTGTAATTTTCTCTAAATAGTTTTCCCATTTATAACCAAAAATGTCCATAGGCTTATTAGAGTTAAAAGATAAATGTAGGTCGCTGATTGCATATATTTTCATAAATTCCTTTTAATTTTTCACTTGTCAAATATCTTATTAATTTTCATAAATTCTTAATAAAATTTTAACATTTTATATTTTCAAAGTCAACAAAATAGAAAAACGCCCCTTGTCTTTTAATATGAAATAAGTTCTAAAAAGAAAATAAAATAAAAAATTTTTAAAAATAATTTATTTTTTTGTTGTTATGTGGTATAATTTTATTATTATGAAATCATGTAGAAAAACATTAAAAGTTATATTTGTGCCAGTGTTAGTAATTTGCATTATTTTTGCATTTTTTACACCATTTGTAATAGTGGGTAGCACTACAATATTTAACACAATAGATGAAATTCAACCAATTGCTCACAGAGAATTGGAAATTTCCAAAGATGTAAACGGAATAACGACCATTAAAAATGATGATAGTGGGGAAAATGTTAGAATATTACAACTCACTGACCTTCATATATCTTGTTCGTTTTTTACAAAAGAGCGTGATATAAACACGGTTAAATCAATTGTAAAGATTGTGCAAAATGCACAGCCAGATTTAATTGTAATAACAGGAGATATGCTTTTTCCTTTTATATTCCGTTCTTATTGTATAGATAATAAAACTATGGCAAGGGCTTTTATATCAATTTTTGAAAAAATTGCAATACCGTATGCCTTTACCTATGGGAATCACGATAGTGAAACTTTGTCTTTATGGAACAAACAGCAACTTTCAGATTACTTTTTAAGTTCCGACATTAAACATTCGCTTTATGAGCCAGGAGAGCCTATGTTTGGTCTGGGCAATTATATGATAAAAATTCTTAACAATGACGGCAGTATTAATCAGGCACTTTTCTTAGTAGATTCGGGAGAATCCGATGTTAAGCAAAGCCAAATTGATTGGTATGAAGCAAGTGTCCTTAGTTTAAATGCCGAAGCAGATAAAGTTGTGCCAACTGTTGTATTTATGCATATTCCGCTGTATGAATATCAAATAGCATATGAGGAAAACTCAGATAAAATTTTATATGGTGTAAACAATGAAAGCATTTCTACTATGGGTTCGGATTGCAAGTTTTTTGATAAAATCAAAGAATGTGGAAGTACACTTGCAGTTTTTTGTGGGCATGACCATAGAAACACATGGGGAATAATATATGAAGATATCTTACTTTCTTTTTGCCCTACTGTTGACTATAATGCTTATTTGAATTTTTATGAAGGTGAGGAATTGATTGGCGGTCAAATTATATCTTTAAATTCTGAGAATAAAATTGAAGTGGAACAAATGTATTTAAACAATTTATAATTATTTCTGGGTTTTCAGGTGTTAAATTTAATAAAAGATGTCAAAAATAACAAATAATGCTTGATTTATCATATATGAATATTAAACTAAATAAAGGAGTTTAAATTATGAATTGGAGTGTTTTATTAATAACTGCGGTTATAAGTGGCATTGTACTATGGCTTGGTGCAAAATTTTTTGGCAAAAAGGGTTTTATAATGGTTGCTTTACTGGAAGTTGCTGTTTCTCTAACGGTGGCATATTCCAGCGGAAGTGCTGTTCTATTTAATGTCTTAGTTCCTGCAATAATAATCCCACTGCTTACCATTTTGTTTGTAATATTTTTATTTTATAAAAAATATGCTTTTAAAGATGTTACAAAACTTTTAATTATAACAGGATCTGCATTGTTGTTTGTGGGGATTACTAACACATTGTATTATGTTTATTTGATGTCATTTGCTTTTGCTTGGGATATTGCAATGGTGCCTATGCTGATTGTTCTTGCTACTCTTTTCGGAGCAGTCTTTACAGGCTACTTGGTTGATATCTATGCAAATTTCATTAAAGATACTAATTATAGAAATATATTTGCCTTACTTTGTGCAATTTTAGTCGGCAGTATTATTTTTATTATTTTCACTTTGGTGGGGCAAGTATCTTTCGGAAGCCTTTTACTTAGCATATTTATGTCTTTTTTGGTTTCAGTTTTATTTATTGCAGCTTTGCTTATCTTAGATAAAGTTGGTTTGTTTGCGAGTAAAGACGAAGCAAAAACAAGCTTTGGAAATAAGAAAAACCATTTATCTGATAAAATAATATTTGACCAGATTAAACAAGACAAAGCAAAAGCAGATAAAAGCAAGAAAGATAATTCAGCAAAATTTAAAAATGAAATTGAAATTGAAGACTGGGAAGATGATGACAAATAACTTGCTTGATATTAAGTAATGTTTCTAATTTGTTATTTTAAATAGCGGAAAGGCGATTGCTTTTAGATTACCGTGTTTAGCATCAATGTGCTAAATGTCTGAGCATACTAAGGCTTAGCTTTTCGCTTTTTATTATTTTAAAATTATGATAAAAAAGCGAACTTTGAAATAGAGAAATAACTGTAAGAAATTTTGTTTTATATAAACTTTATTTTTATTAAATTGTAATTATTTTAAAATTGTGATATTATATTATTAAAATAAGATAAACAAGGGGTTTATTTTGAAATTTGTTCGTCCTTTAATTAACAGAAAGAAAGTTAAAGTAGGTTTAGCTCTTGGTGGTGGTGGGGCTCGTGGTTTTGCTCATTTAGGTGCAATAAAGGCCTTTGAAGAATTCGGGCTAAAATTTGATTATGTTTGCGGAACAAGTGTAGGAAGTTTAGTAGGTGCTTTCTATGCTGCGGGGCATTCATATGAAGAAATTTTTAAAGTAGCAAGAGAGTTAGATATCAAAGACATAAAAACAGGTAGAATTGCTTTTATTCCTTCAAAAACAGAAGGCATTGAAAATCTCTTAATTGAAAATTTAGGAGATATCGGCATAGAAGAACTATCTATTCCTTTTTCTTCTATTGCGGTTGACCTTGTTACTACAAACGAAATTTGCATAACAAGAGGCAATTTGGCAAAAGCGGTGGCTGGAAGTTGTTGTGTGCCTGGGTTTTTTCAGCCTGTGCAATTTGATAATATGCATTTATGTGATGGTGGTTTGAAAAACACATTACCTGCCGATATTCCAAAACTTTTTGATTGTGATTATGTTGTTGGGATAGATGTCAATAAGTCTAGGTTGTATGGAACAGAAAGCACAAAACTTTTTGATGTTATTTCTTGCTCAATTAGAATTTTAATGCAAAGTAATGTGCTGAAAGGTTATTTATGTAGCAATGTTCTTTTGAAGCCTGAAACAAAAAGATTTAAATCTACCAAAACCGAAGGCTTTTTGGATATGATTGAAGAAGGTTATCGAGAAGCAATAGATAATATGCCAAAAATTATTAAACTTTTTAATAGTAAGGCAATTAACCGCCATAAAAAAAGTAAATTAAAAGAGCAATTAGAAAAACCATTTATATATTAAAAAAGCAATTAGAAAAACCGTTTATATATTAAACGGTTTCCAGAACAAAAGTTTAAAAAAGATGTTGAAAGTAGATGAAAGAAAAAAAGATTTCAAATGTTTTAAAAAAATATTTAAACGCAAGTAAAGATAAAAAAGACAAAAGTGCAAAAAGTAAAAGCAAACCAAAAGCTTCAAGAAAAAGCACTTTAAGTAGTAAAACGAAAATTAAAGATGCTCAAAGCAATCAAGAAAATGAAGATAATAAAATTTATTCAAAAAAATACTATCAGTTGTGCGACTATGTTGAGAAAAGAGATAAAAAGAATTTTTCTCAAAAATATAAATTAAGTACAAGGGTTATAATTGCATTAGTTCTGTCTATTTGCTTGGCATTTATGTATTTTGTTAAAAATCCTTTCGAAAAGATTTTTAATTTCCAATGGCAAAATGTGGTCTATGAAGATGGATTTTATGTGCACTTCATAGATGTCGGGCAAGGAAAGGCCATTGTTATTAAAACCGATGATGGAAAGAATATTTTAATAGATAGCGGAAAGCAAAGTGAATCTCTTAAATTCTTTGGTTATTTAGAGCAATATTTCTTTGCGGATGATAACGAAAAAATATTTGATTATTTTATAATAACACATTTAGACAATGACCACCTTGGAAATAGTGTTAAGGTGTTTGAAGATTATGAAGTGAAAAATTGTTATAGACCTAAAATTTACACACCAGAGGAGGCTGGAAATCTTAATATAACAAACCCATATCAAATAGAAGATTCAATTCTTTTTACTAATTATGTGAATGCCATAAACAACGAAAATTGTAATGTGCATTATAATTTTGCTGGTGAAACAATTCAAGGCTTGAATTATGACTTCAATTTTATAACTCCGAATCAGGATGCTTATAATGCTTCTAATGATTATTCTCCGATTATAATGCTCACATGTAATTTAGAAAACGAAGTCAAGTTTTTATTTACTGGTGATGCCACGAAAAAAATTGAGAAAGAAGCGATTAATGCATATGGATGCGAGTTAAAAGCAGATGTCCTAGACATTGCTCATCACGGAAGTAGTTACTCATCTACGCAAGAATTTTTAAATTTGGTTATGCCGGAATATGCAGTTTTTTCTGTTGGGGTAAATAGTTATGGGATGCCATCCGAAGATGTTATTTATAGATTAACATTAACTGATGTTAATATGAGCAATGATAATATTTATAGAACCGATAATCAAGGGACTATTATTTTTAGCACAAGCAAGACGGGAGAATTAAGTGTTAGTAATCAAGATGGAATAAATTTAAATGCTTCAAATTATACATTTTTAGAAATATATGCTGGTTTGGAGGCTGTTATTGTAATTTTATGTTTTTCCTTGTTTTTACCAGCTAATAAAAAGGATACTTAAATTTATTCAAAACACCCCAATTAAGAATTTTTTAATATTTCTAATATTGAATTGTTGAATTTATTTGACTTGTTTATGTTTATGTTGTATATATAATTATATAGGAGAATTATTTTTTATGAATGAAGTTAATGCAAAAATGTTTAATGGAAGAACAGAGGCTAGATTAATTAAAATTAGATATGATGTTATGCCTATTGCAATGAATACCACGGTTAATATTTCAAATGAAGATGAAATTGTTGTAACCAGAGTTGATGACAGAGCACTTTCGTTTGAAGTTACAAGAAATATCGTTGTAAATCCGAAGTCTTTATTTGAAATTTCGGCAACATGTTATTTAAGAAGAAGCATAGGGGAACAGTTTCAGGATATCGAATCACTTAAAAATATTGATGTTCAAAAATTTGTTAGCGAAAATTTATCAGATTTGACAAACATAGGATTTTGCAATTTAGCATATATTTTTGGCAGTATGACATGTGCTTTTGGTGGAACTCCACTTCTAACACCTCCAACTCCAATGAAGAATGCTGTGGTTAGAGTTAAAGATTAAGTTTAAAGAATAGAGGACTTGTGTAACAAAGTACAAGTGGGCAACATAGCTTATTCGTATTTTTAAAACTTGTTCCGTTCTTTTTTGCAAGTGTGGCGGAATTGGTATACGCGCACGTTTAAGGGGCGTGTTCCTTGCGAATGTGGGTTCAAGTCCCACCACTTGCACCAACGCAAAAAAGTTTAAGGCATTTAAAGTTTATTATAAAACTTTAAGTGTTTTTTTCTTTTTTTTACAACTAAAATTTATCCTAAAATCATACTAATTTGTGCAAATTTTTATCAAAAAATATTCGCAATTTGAGTTTTGATGTTGAGATTTTTTAAGTTAACCTTTTCTAAGTGAGAACTTATCAACCAAATTATTTACGACTGATTTGTTCGCTGAGCTTTTGAAGTTTCTATTGATTTTTTGCGGGCTATTTAAGGTGAAGGCAAATATTTTAAATAAAAAAACAAGAAAAGAAAATTTTTCTTGTTTTAGTGCTTAGCTGTTGTTTATAAGATACTTCTTTTTGTGCAAGAGTTAATAATTGAAAAGAATGAACCAAAAGCTAGTCCAATTAGTCCAAGCCAGTAACCTATACCAAACTTAAAGCCAACTTCGGTAGCTGGTTCAGCAATGGAGCCACTATTTACAATTGTAAAAATAAGCCCAAAGGCAACAAACGCAATCAATGCAATTCCTGACACCCAAGCCAAGATTTTAGCAATCATATTTTCATTAATAGCTTTATTGTCTTTAAGTAATCTTAAAATAGCGTTTAGTATAATTGCCACAATGCCAATTAACAATGAAATCATAGCTAATGTTGCCCAAATAGATGACAAAATAACATTAACGGTTCCCAATTCAGTTGCTGCCCCGTCTAAACTTGAAAAGAAACCAAATGTCATTGTATCAAATGCTGAACCGGTTAAAATCCAAGCTGTTAAAAACAACCCAACAACAGCGATGATAACCCCTAACAAACTAAGAAGCGGTAACAAATAATTTTTATTTTGCATAAACTCCTCCCTTATTTGAAATATATCATAACTATTTTTAAAAGACAAGCAAATTATATGTATATTTTTACCATAAAATATAACATTTTTATATAAAATTTTTATATTTAAAAAATAAAACGAATTGACTTTTTTTGTTAAATACTGTAATCTCTAAATAGAAATATTTTATATGTTTAACATAGCAAATCTCGGCGAATAAATTTCAAATAGCTATTAATAAATCTCACTGAAATGAATTTAATATAAGCCTTATTGCAAAATATTCGGTTGATATTATTATAAATTTACAACACAAGCATAAATAATTAATCTAAGCGAATTCATAATTTTTGAAAAAGCGTTGTTTTAAATTTTAATAAGAAATAAACATATATATTTTAATTGGACTATATCATAATTTTAAAAGGAGTAATTAATGTTAAAGCTAAAAAATATAAAAAAGACTTACGAAATGGGTAAAAAGGGAGGGAAGGTCTATCAAGTTGTCCATGCTCTAAGGAATTTGAATATAGAGTTTCGCAAATGTGAATTTGTTTCCATTTTAGGACCAAGTGGCTGTGGAAAAACAACCCTTTTGAATATAATTGGAGGGCTTGACCGTTACACCAGCGGTGATTTAATAATCAACGGTAAAAGCACAAAAAGCTTTGCCGATCGTGATTGGGATACTTATAGAAATCACTCTGTGGGATTTGTTTTTCAAAGTTATAATTTAATTCCACATCAAACCGTGTTGCAAAATGTCGAGCTAGCTTTAACTCTTGCGGGTATGGGTAAAGAAGAGCGAAGGAAAAAGGCAACTGATGTGCTTAAAAAGGTAGGTTTAGGCGATAAACTTAATTCAAAGCCAAACCAACTTTCAGGCGGACAAATGCAAAGAGTGGCAATTGCTAGGGCATTAGTTAATGACCCTGAAATTATTTTGGCCGATGAGCCAACGGGGGCATTAGATAGCAAAACCAGCACTCAAATTATTAGTTTATTAAAAGAAGTTTCTAAAACTAAACTAATTATTATGGTAACACATAATCCAGTTATTGCTGAAACATATTCAACCAGAATAATAAAACTTTTAGATGGTGAGTTGGTGGATGATTCCAATGCATATGATTCTTCTAAGGAAACAGATGAACAGTCTGAGTCTGCATTAATAGAAAAGGGCAAAGCAAAAGTTGCAAAATCTAGCAAAAAAACCAAAGAAGTCGCATTAGAAAAAAATGAAGAAAGCATTGAAAATAAAAAGCCTAAAAAAACGAAAATGTCTATTTTCACAGCTCTTTCCCTTAGTATGCGAAATTTGTTAACTAAAAAAACAAGAACATTTTTAGTTTCGATGGCGGGAAGCATTGGAATTATTGGCATAGCTCTTATTTTAGCATTATCAAACGGATTTCAAGGCTATATGAAGTCTGTTCAAGAAGACACATTGTCTACATATCCGTTGACTATAAATTCAACCAGTATGGATTACTCATCTTTATTTGGTGCAATGATGAATCAAGGTCAACAAAGTAGCAATAAAGAGGGTGTTGTTGTTAGCAAAGATATGATTTTAGGAATGTTTAAACAAATCACAAGCGGTATGCAGTTAAATGATTTAAAATCATTTAAAAAATTTCTAGACCAAAATGAAAAAGTTAAAGACTTAACAACAGATATTAAATATAGCTATAATTTAAATTTTAATGCATATTCAGATCAAAGTGTGCAGTTAAATCCGAACTCAATGTTTTATGATGGTGCTATGGCTTGGATGGGGGCGCATGCGTTCAATGCGGCATATAAAATTAAAGAAGCTGAGTTCAGAGAAACACTTTCTGACCCTGAGCGAGAATTAACCGAAGAAGAAATAAATTTAATCACATCGCAAATAACCCCAGAGGATATAGAAAATGAAGCTAACAAATTCTTAGCTAGTTTAACTTCTCAAGGCGGGCAATCAATGGGAGGTTTTTCAGATTTTAGCAGTTTAGCTAGCAGTGATTTAGGGCTTTTTAACGAATTAATAGATAATAACAGATTACTTGAATCGCAATACGATGTTGTGGCTTCAACCGTTAATGTTAATACTTTATTTGAAAATTTACAATATAACGAAGTTGTTTTGGCACTAGATAAAGATGGTAATTTAAATGATTATGCTTTATATGCGTTAGGAATAAAAACTTCTCCAACAATAGAAGAAATTGCAATGGGTCTAGTTAATTCGGATGAATTTGTGATTGAGCCTTCAGAGTTTTCTTATGAAGAAATTTTAGGTATGAAATACAAGATTCTGCCAGATACAGACTATTATTTGCCAACAGGTGAGGGTGATGCTTATGTTGACATTCGAAAAGAACTTAAAAATAAAGACCTAGGACAAGAAGAATATGATATTCTTGTTGACGGATTGCTTGAAGACAAAGGCATTGAACTAACGATAAAAGCAATTATAATGCCGAAAGCAAATGCAAAAGCTGTTTCATTAACGGGTTCGGTTGGATATAGTAAGTTGTTAACGGAGCATTTAATAAGCTATATAAATTCACAAGTGGATGAAAAGAGTTTATTATCAGCTTTAAAAATAGATATGGAAATTCCTTCATCAATTAGTTTGTATTGTGTTGATTTTGAATCTAAGTATCAAATTGAAGGCATAATAAAAGATTATAATCAAAGTGTAGATGAAGATAGCCAAATTGCTTATACCGATTATGTTGGTGTGTTAATGGGGTCGGTAAGCACAATAATAGATTCAATTTCAATTGTCTTAATTGCTTTTGTTGCAGTTTCATTAATTGTTTCATCAATAATGATAGGCATTATAATTAGCATTTCTGTTATAGAAAGAACAAAAGAAATAGGTGTTTTAAGAAGCTTAGGTGCTAGCAAGCGAGATGTTAGACGAGTTTTTACTGCCGAAAGTTTAATTATAGGTTTTTCCGCTGGAATGTTTGGTATTCTTACAACTTTACTTTTAAGTATACCTGCCAATATAATAATAACCAATGTAACAGGACTTACCAATATTACAACATTGCCATTGCTGGCGGGGGGTATTCTTATTGTTTTAAGTATGGTTCTTACATTTATAGCGGGATTATTGCCTTCGAAAAATGCATCTAAAAAAGACCCTGTAATTGCTTTAAGAATTGAATAATTATTTAATAACAATACTAAAAAAGCACAAAATATTGTGCTTTTTTTCTAAGTGAGAATTTATCCGACCAAATCAATTACGGTCTAAATTTTATATAACTTGCTTTTTTATAATGTCCGTTTATCTTGCATTTTACTAAGTTGGCATTTAATATAAACCGAGATTAATTCGTAAAAGGAAGAAAAAATGGATTTACAAAGCAAGTACAAAGATTTTGAAAAACGGGTAAAATTTAATGAAAATATCATCAATGTAGAGAAACAAACTATTGATAATTTAAATGAAAATATTAATATATTGTCTAACAGTGTAACCATTCTAGATAATACGGTCAATGCATTACAAGACAGCGAACAGACACAAAATCAAGCCCTTACGGATTTAAGTATTGAATTAACGAATATTAGTGAAAATATAGACCAGCATACACAAGCAATAAATTCAAATACTATTTTATTAGATGAACATACTAATATATTAGATAATGTTTTGGTTGATTTAGATGATGTTGAAAACACAATTGTAAACTTTGATGATATTTTAGAAGAGCATTCAAATAGAATTGAAATAAATGAAGTTGCTTTGGACAATTACAATGTGATTCTAGAAAAACTAAGAAACCAATATGGAACTTCGGTTACGGACATTGCAAATTCTGCGAATAGTTGTGCTTTTGAGCCTGTTTATTATTTTGGAGGGCAAAATAAATTTAATGTTGGCTCAAAGGCGTCTTTTGGACCGTTTGCAACTTTATTTACAAGAGTTTCGCCGCTTTCTCAGTTCAGTGGAGTTATAAGGCTTTATATGTCGGAAATTCCTGAAATAGTAACTCAAACAACTTTAAACTTTTATATAAACAGCCATTTAACTCAGTTAACTGTAAATATAATAGAAGAACAAGCTTATAATATTGAACTTAGTTTTGATTTTCTAGCATTAACAACTTCAAATGTGTTTAAAATAGAGTTTTCGGATAGTCTTTTAGAAAACACAATTTTAGATTTTATAGAAATAATTTCATCTAATGGCAGAAATTTTATGTGTTTAAACCGATGCACTAAATACGGCGTTAGCACATTTATAAACGACACAGGCAGGATATCTTATATTTACGCAAGGCAAATTAGCAATGTTGGGGATTATGTAGAACTCTTTTTTGAAAGAACAAGTCCACCATATAGCAAAGTATGTCAAATTCCGGGCTATGGTACACCGCTAAATATTAATATAATGCACAACCATTTAAGAAAGCGGGTTTCGGTTGGCTTTTATGATAGTACAATAATTCAATTAAGTGTTGCTGGCGAAAACAGCACGCTTTATGGAGCGCGAAACAATAATTCGGAGTATTTACAATATTTTAGTGGTGTTTATTCTGCATTTATTTGTTATCATTGGAGAAAGATGTCCAAGTGCTATTGCGGAACAACATTAAATCAACAAGTTTTCATAGGTGATGAAACAACTCTAAGCATTGATGATATTCCAACAATAAATTCAGTTCAACTGCCAAATGAGTTTATAACTTGTACTCCTATTGAAGATTTGAGATTTATGTTAAGGGGTGTTAATAAAGAAATTGGATATATTTTACTTCACAATAGCGGAAAAATATTTTACATTCAAGAAGACGACGGTACTTATTTTATAGAAATAGGCCTAGGTTCGCAACCAAATGCATATATGCAATCAGATTATGAAACAATATATATTTATTATACTTTCAACAAAATAACATACAGAAAAGAACTCAAATTTAATTGTAATACAAATAAGTGGGAGTTAACAAAAAGTATTGAAATATACCCAGCAACAATTGAGATAATTGAGTTTTATGATGGTTGTCAAGTAAGAACAGCTTTGGATGGAACTAGGCAAATTTTCAAAATATAAAATAAAATAAAGATTTAAATTTTTTAATAAATCTTATCAAGATAGCAATAATAACAATATGAGAAGAATCTTTCTTTTTCTTATATGTGCTTTTGTACTATTAAGTTATTCATCGGCTTATATTTTTCTTACATATTATACAACCTCGCAATTAAATATGGCTGTTAATGTGAATATATTAAAGAGTGAAGATACAAATGCAAGTCAGGACACAAGAGAAAGCATTAAAATTCCTGCGGTAATGTATCATAGTATATTAAATAATAAAAAGGGTGTGTACATTGTAAGCGAAAAGCAACTTGAATCGGATTTATTGGCCTTTAAAAAAAGCGGCTATACAACGGTTTTTCCAACTCAGATTATTGATTATGTTAAAAATGGAAGCAAGCTTCCTGATAAGCCGTTATTGATTACCTTTGATGATGGACATTACAATAATATGCTGTATGCTTTACCTCTTCTTAAAAAGCATAATGAAAAAGCTGTAATTAATATAATAGGTCGTTTTAGCAACCATTCTACCGCTTCCGGCGATCATTCTAACCCTCAATATTCACATCTAACTTGGTCGCAAATAAAAAAATTGAAATTGAGTGAATGTTTTGAAATTGGAAGTCATTCATATAATATGCACAACTATAAGCCTAGGTTTGGCATTGCACAAAAAAAAGACGAAACCTTAGAAGAATATTGTTTGTCAATTAAGAACGACATAATGCTTTTACAAGATAAATTAAATAGCGAAGTTGGTGTAACTCCAAATGTTTTTGCTTATCCCTTTGGCGAGTACTGTGAAACTGCCAAGAACCTTTTAGTTGCTTTTGGATTTGAAATGCTTTTAACTAGCAACGAGGGCATTAGCAAAGTTACTAAATGGCAACCTAATTCCATTCTGGAACTTAAAAGGATAAACCGAAATGGAAGTTTTACATCTCTCGAATTATTGTCTAAAATTAATAGTTTTTTATAAAAAAGTGTGTCTCAATTCAGTAAAAATACTGAAACAGGACACACGGAAACTTTTTTGTTAAGGTTATTTAAGTTCGGCTAATTTGAAGCCTCTACGGCGTCTTTCAAGTTCAACTTGATCTGCTATAATTGCTTTAACTTTAAATGGGTTTAAAACTCTTTTTAAAACAACTTTATCACAACTTTCGTCGTTAACATGCAAAATTATTGAGCCTTCATTAAAAATTTTATTTGAGAAGGTTTGATGTACGGTGATATCAAAAACTCTAAACAAATAAAGTTCTTCATCAATCGTGGAAAACAAGCCAACCGAAGTAAAAAGTTTAATCCACTGGTTAGGCTTTTCTATTAAAAAATACCTTGTGAAAGAAAGTGGCATTCCCGCCCATCTTTTTCTATCCTTCCAAACAAGTTTGATATCTTTACCAAATCTTTTGATATTCATTTTCTAATCCTCTACTATTATTATTGTGTATATTATATCATAAAAAAAATTAAATGTAAAGATGAAAATTTCAACATATAAAACTGAAATTTCACTTCTTTATCATTATACAAATATATAATAACTTTTGCTAATATTTATTTTTCAATAAATGGTCAATTTGTGATAAAATATAATATATATTATATGTTTTAGTTAAACATAAATAACGAAAAATAAATAATAATCCAGTTTTTGCAAATACTATTATTGTATATATAGTATATATTTACAAAATGACAATAGTTATTCCGGGATTATTGTGATTAAAATCTTCATCGTTTGCCCAGTCGGGACTATTATATAACAAAGCTCTTGCTTTTTCATTTTCTAGACGCCACTGATTTCCATTTATAATACCTGATATCTTATTTTGTTTTTGTTGCTTGTTTAAATATATCTTCACAGCATTAAAAATGGCTCCGCCAAAGCCGTGAGAGCCGTATCCGTGAATTAATTTTATGGCATAAAGTTTGTGTTGCCGTGCAAAGTCAAGTTCAATTTCTAAATTAGCCACGGCAAGTTCCACTGTAGGCATATTTTCCTTCAAATTTATAACCGGAAGATTCATATATTTATTATTACATAATTAATACTTTTTGTAAATAAAATAAATATATCAATCAACTTTTATCTAAATAGAAATTAAATTTTTACGAATTATTTTCTCATTTCTCATTTGCGTTTTAATTGTTGCAAAATGTTTTTATAAATGATATAATGTAAAAATTAAACATTAGTAAAAAAATGGCGGTGATTTTAATGGATAAGGAAAAAATAAAGATAGGGTTTTTTATAGATTCATTCTTCCCAATGGTGGACGGTGTTATTATGGTTGTTCACAATTATGCAACAATACTTTCAAAATTTTGTGATGTTACGGTTTTTGCTCCTAAGGGAAGAAAGCCTTTTGATGATAGTACGCTTCCTTACAAGGTTGTTAGAAGCAAAAAAATGAGAATTTTAGGCACGGATTATGACTTGTCTTTTCCGGGATTAGATAGAAAATTTTTGAAAAAATTAAAAAATTCAGACTTAGATTTTATACATATACATTCACCATTTTCCGTAGGGAAGGCAGGCTTAAAATATGCAAAGAAATATAATGTCCCTTGTGTTGCGTCAATGCATAGTCAATATAAACAAGACTTTTATAAAGCAACAAAATCTAAATTAATTACAAATATGATGCTGAAAGGCATTGTTAAAGTCTTTAATACTTGTGATGAGTGTTGGACTGTTATTGAAGGCGCAGTTGAAGTTTTTAGAGGATATGGCATTCATAGACAAATAAAGGTATTCCCAAATGCAACGGATATGATTTTTTATGATTGCGATGCTGAGTTGCAAGAGTTAAGAGATAAATATGATATTCAAAAAGATGAAAAAATATTATTGTTTGTAGGCAGAATAACTACTATAAAAAACATATTTTTCATTGTAGACTCACTTAAAAAGCTTAAAGAAAAAAACTTTAAATTTAAAATGATATTTGTTGGAACAGGTCCAGATGAAGACAAATTAAAACAAGAAATTGAAAAGAATGATTTGGAAGATTGTATAATAATGGCTGGTTATGTGCCAACAAGAGAAGAATTAACAAAGCATTACAGAATAGCCGATTTATTTTTGTTTCCATCATTATATGATACCAATTCTTTGGTAGCAATTGAAGCGGCTTCACAAAAAACGCCTACCTTATTTTTAAGAGGAGCATTAACTGCATCGTCAGTTGTTGAAGACCAAAACGGATTCATGTGTGAAGATTCAAATGCAGTTTATTGCGATAAAATTATAGAAATATTTTCAAATCCTGAATATTATTCAAAAGTACAAGAAGGCGCTTTTAAAGACCTTTATATGACTTGGGATAAGTCTGTTATGCAAGCATATGAAAATTATTTAAGAGTAATTGACATTAAAAAGGGTAATACAACCGTTGGCGGTAAGCGTGTACCTGCAAAACTTGTTGGGAAAATCTAATAAATAAAAAATAATATTTTAAAGTGGAGCTATTCGTTAGTTACATTAATTGATTGATTTCATTTTACGGGTGAATTTATTTATTGAGATTGTAAATACTTTCTTTTAAAAAGAAAGTATTTTTTTCATTTGAATAAAATTTCAATAATCTCAAATGATAATTACACGATTAAATTTAGAAAATTATAAGCAGGTTTATATGGATATCCTAAATGTAGGTTTGCAGTCTTTAATGGCTTTTGCCATTTTGTTTGCTATTTCAAAATTACTTGGCAAAAAGCAAGTAGCACAGTTAGAATTCACTGATTATGTGGTTGGCATTTCAATTGGTTCAATTGCGGCGACTATGGCAATTGAACCAGAGCTTCCTATTTATCATTTTATAATTGCAATGGCTATATTCGGCGGGTTAGATTTGTTTTTAACTTTAATTGCAAGGAAATCTAATTTCTTAAAATCTACTATAAAAGGCAGACCACTTATTATTATAGAAAACGGCAAATTGAATTTTAAAAATATCAAAAAAAGTAAGTTGGACTTAAATGAAATTATGGCACAGTGTCGAAATAAAGGTTTCTTTTATATAGATGATATTTCTTATTGCATTTTCGAAACGAGCGGTGATTTTAGTATATTACCAAAGTCTAAATCACGCCCTTTGATAGCCAAAGATTTAGGAATTCCAGAAGAAGAAGTTGGCTTACAAAAAGAAATTATCATAGATGGCAAAATAATTGAAGATGAACTAAAAAATTTAAATAAAGCAAAGGAATGGGTATATAAAAAGCTAAAATTAAAGGATAAAAAGCAAATAAGGAATATCTTACTAGCAACCTACGATGAAAAAACAAAAAAGGTTAATTGTCATTTTAAAAATCTTCCCAAAGGTTAGTAATTAATAGACAAAATAAAAAATATTTGGTAAAATAAAGGGTATACAAAATAACAAAAGAGAAATAAGGAAACAAATGAAAAGCAAATTAATTGTGCTATGGGGCGATGGTAAAAATATTTTTAATAATTCTGATGCTAAAACAATGCTATCATCTTTACAAAAAAGAAATGATATAGAAATTGCTTTTATAAATTTAGAAAAAAATAAAGGTAATATTGAATGTTTGACTAATCTTACACCTTCTGAAAAAACTACTTATTTAATAAACTCAATTTCTGATGGATATAATTTTATTTTTAATGATGCGTTAAAATGTTCTTTTGGAAAATTATTTGATTTAATTGGGCATTTTAAAAAGCCTGTGGATATATTAATTGGTCCGAATAAAAGCAAAAGTTGCTTTTTAGTAGATAAACATTTATTAACACAGGGTTCGCGTGTTGTTAGTTTAATTGATAGTCCCAAAGCTATAAATCTTGATTGGTATAAAACAATAAAATCATTAGGAGATATAAAAGGCGACTTAACAGCAACAAATATTTTAGATTATTATTTAATAAATAATCTAAAAACCAAATCTTATCCTGTTTTAGGATTAAAAACAAAATTTCATATAATTCACGATGCAGCAATAAAAAACTTTAATTCAACTGCTTCTGTTGATTCAAGCGTGTTAGGAAAATTAAACGAAAAACAAAAACAAGCATATATTAATGTGTTTAACAAAATGCAAGAAAAAAAAGAAATTAATTTTGATGAATATGGCATAGCTTGCTCTATTTTATTAAATGATATTCTTAAAAAAGAAAAACTTTTAAATAAAGAACAGGATGCAGAATTTTTCCGTTAATATCTAAAAAATTTTAAAATAATTTCTTTAAAATAAAAATATTAAATATAAAATATTGACAAACATAGAATATTATGATATATTTTATTTTGTTTATGTAGAGCAAAACTTTGCAGACATAAGCCAAAGTGAAATCCAAAAAATTGTAATTGAATATTAAAATTCTTTTGCGGGTGTAGCTCAGTGGTAGAGCTCCAGCCTTCCAAGCTGGCTACGAGGGTTCGATTCCCTTCACCCGCTCCATTATTGCAATGTTGCATAATGCAACATTATAATATCAAAAGCTTTTTAATTGCAAACGCAAAGCCAAAAGTTTTAAACAGTAATGAGTTTCTGCTTTAAAGGAATTTATTTAAAAATATACTTGATTTATTGTGTAACAACTGCTATAATTGCCTTTGTTTGTACAAACTCAAGCGTATGCGCTTGTAGCTCAGTTGGATAGAGCAGTGCCCTTCTAAGGCAAAGGTCAGGGGTTCGAATCCCTTCAGGCGCACCAGTACTGAAAATTACGGACATAAGTAAATTAATATCAAACTGACCTTTCGGTTACAAGGGAAACCTTAAAGCAACTTAAATTAAACAGCAGTTAAAGTTAAAATTAGTTTAATTAAATTCGCTTAAATCACAATAAAAGCAAACTAAATTCAAATTCATTTCTTGTTTATTTGTGGTGGGTATAGCTCAGTTGGTTAGAGCGCCAGATTGTGGCTCTGGAGGCCAAGGGTTCAATTCCCTTTACTCACCCCATAATGGGGTATCGCCAAGCGGTAAGGCATGGGACTCTGACTCCCACATCCCTAGGTTCGAATCCTAGTACCCCAGCCACAACCGATAAGAAAAACGGCAAGGCGCGAAAAATACCTACGGTTTAATTAGAGAAGGAATTAAAAGGTAAGTACATTTAAAATTAAATTAGCCGCAAACATGCAAATTAAAATACTGTAAATATATTTGCATATTAAATATGGCAGGACAGTGGGGTGTAGCCAAGTCGGTAAGGCACAAGACTTTGACTCTTGCATTCGTAGGTTCGAGTCCTGCCACCCCAGCCAATATGGTTCACTAGCTCAGATGGATAGAGCACTTGACTTTTAATCAAGGGGTCCCGGGTTCGAATCCCGGGTGAGCCACCA
>JAQVYC010000039.1 GCA_028708805.1 Clostridia bacterium
GATTGGGCTAATGCTTGCGGAAGCTAAGTTATTAGCTCGAAAGAAAAAAAGCAGTGAAATTTCCGAAGTAGTTATAAGTATAGCAAAACAAAACTATTTATCGTCTAAGGCTCAGAACGCTTTGGTGGATTCTATTGCTTCAGAGGAATTGTTCTACGTAGATTGGCTTGATAGACTAAATTCAATGTGTGTGCATCAACTCGACTTAATTCGTTCTATTATAAGCAAAGAAAAAGAAGAAATGAAATATCAAAATTTTAACGGATGATATCATGGAAACAAAATCACAAGAAAAACGCATTTTAAATTACCTGCAAAATGGAGGGAAAATAACCACTCTGGAAGCATTAGATAAATTTGGATGTTTGCGGCTATCTGGTCGAATTTACGACCTAAAGCGCAAGGGGTATAATATTAAATCAAATAGAATAATAGTAAACAAAAAACGAGTAGCTCAATATTCATTATGAAAACATATATCATAACCGAAAGGAAAATTAAACTAAGGACACAAGAAAAAGCAAGATACTTAGCCCGATTCTTAGCGCAGCGAAATAATAAAAAGTACTCCGTTTATCTTTGTACTCTCATCAGCGAAGTAGATACAAAAGATGACGTGGTGTATGTTGAAGGCCAAGAAATTGACTTTGAACCAAAATACAAAGAAGCATTAAAAGAAATCGAAATTTTAAGGCAAACGATTAAAGCTAAAAACGTGGAAATTAAAACGCTCAAATCAGAAATTGACAATTTAAAAACTCCATACCTTAAAAGGTTGTGGGCGAAAATTAAAAACGGAACTATTAACATAAAATAAAAGAAGTAATGGAAAATTTATTATTAAATTTAAGTGTTAAAATGGATGGATATTCTGGAGATTGGAAGTCAGCAATTGATGAGTCATATATTTTAGCAAAAAAACTAAATATAGGATGCTCATTGAGTTATGCAAATAAATACTTATTCAAAATATTACCAAAAATGACACAAAAAGATATTGATAAGATGAAAGAAGCTAAAATTATAATTGGGCTTTAAAAAACTACAATACATGATGAAAACTTACATAGTAAAGAAAAAAAAGAAAAAATATTTAATAAAACCAGAATGTTATGAAAGCGGCAATAATAGCAATTATTATATTTACAATAATTTGCAGCATCGTGTTCGGTTATGTAATTTCTAAGGTAGCAAAAGACGAAAAGGACTTTTGGGACAAGTTTAAATTTTAAAATATGAAAAACGAAGTTTATTTAATTGACTGCATGGAATTTATGAAAGGAGTTCCAGATAAATATTACGAATTAGCGATAGTTGACAAAATAAATATGATTTTGCTATTGTTATGTCAAAGTATTTTTGTATCTTTGTATCAAATTAAAAACATATAAATATGATACGAGGTTCAAAACAATTACAGATTGGTAAAGCAGGCGAATATCTTGTTTGCGCTGACTTAATAATGAAGGGTTTTATTGCATTTCCGAGTGAGCAAGGATTACCTTATGATGTGCTTTTAGATAATGGATATAAATTATTGAAGGTGCAAGTAAAAACAACTGAAAAATACAAGTCTATTCCTCAAAGAAATGTTGACACAAAGGCTTATATTTTCAACGTAAAAAGGGCAGGCAAAAAAGGCAAAACACGCTATTCTGAAAAAGAAATTGATTTATTTGCTTTAGTTTGTTTAGACACAATGAAAATCGGATACGTAAAAAACATTGATATGCCAACAACTATAAATATTCGTGTTGATGCTTTACGTGGAAGTTACCATGATGAAAAAGGAATACAAGATTTTGAAAAAGTAAAAGAATTAAATAAAACAATAAAAAATCAAAGTGAAATAGCAAGAAAATTAGGGTTACAAGTTGCTGTGGTTAATAGATATTTAAAAAATGGTTTCCAACCATTTGAAACAAAAGCACGTTATTTTAGCGATTTTATTAGAAGTAAAGAATGGTTTTATGAAATATAATGGATTTGAAAAAGAAGAGCATTTCGATAGATTTAGCTTTTACAATGGTGCTTGCATTATGAAATCTGAAACGATTACAAATTTAAAAAACTTTACAAAAACAGCAATTCGTAACAAAATTTTGTGTACTTTTGCATTAGATTAAAGTTTGCATTTTATGGAAAATTATTTTAGAATTATTAAAGATGAGAAGGGAAGCCGCGAACCGAAAGGAGCGGGATGGTCAATATCCAACCTATTGAATGCAACCCATAATCTCTTCCCTTTTTGTCTTTTTTTTATAGGAGAAAGAAACAATGGCACGACCAAATAAACAAGGAGTGGATTATTTTCCATTAGATGTACACTTAGACGATAAAGTTACAATTATCGAAGCTGAACATGGGTTGATTGGTTTTGCAATTTTAATTAAGTTATTGCAAAAAATATATTCAGAAGGTTATTTTTATGAATGGGGAGAAGTACAACAAATATTGTTTTGTAAGTCTATTTCTACCGACAGAAACACTGTTACAACTATAATTAACGATTGTGTTAAATGGGGAATATTTAATGAAAAATTATTTAATGAATATAATATTTTAACATCGAAGGGAATCCAAACAAGATATTTTCAGGCAATATACAAAAGGACAGATGTTAAGGTAATAAAAGAATATTTGCTTATTGATGTTTCAGACAGAAATAATATTAGATATTACTCTGTTTTGGATAACGGAAATAAAGATGCAAGTATAGTTTCTGATATCGAAAGTACACAAAGTAAAGTAAAGGAAAGTAAAGAAAATAATAATAAAGAAGAAATAAAAGAAGAAGATGAAGTTCCAATCGATGAAAAACAATTTAATTATTTAGAATATCGTACTTATTATGATTTGGTAGAACATGCTAAAAAAGAAGAATCATGGTTTAACTCATTACTGCGACTTTTAAAATTAGAAAAAGAAACAATTTTAAGTGAATTAGAAAATTTCCCTATCGTACAAGAAGCGAAAGGAAACAAAGTAACTAATTTAAAAGACTTTAAAAATCATTTTTTTAATTACATGAATTTAAGAAAAGACGATTTAAGGAAAGTCGAGCGCAAAAAATCTGAAATCAGCATTGTGGACCGGTTAGAAATTGAACGACAAAAATATTTTGAAATATTAAAAAAACAACAAA
>JAQVYC010000040.1 GCA_028708805.1 Clostridia bacterium
CTTTATCGTAGTAGGATACCATAAAGTTACTGAAATTCAGTCACTTGACCATCTTTTTTATGTTAAACTTTGTTCATATATATCTGAATATTAATTAGTTATTAAATATTTACCGAAGTATTGTTATGAAGAAATCTTTTTTATTGGACGTACTTGCCCTTACACTTTTGACAACTGCAGGTTGGGGAGTGAGTAAAACAATGCAAGGTGATACCAATCTTTCGGATTTGGCACTAAGTAATGTCGAAGCGTTAGCGCAGAATGAGAATGGGGGCGATGGCAGTTGTTCTCAAAGTTCCGATTCATGGTATGAAGAACTCGGATGTATAGCAACTTCGTATAGCTGTAATGATGGCACTAGTTCGTCCTGTATTGAAGGTCTTGCGGTAAGCTGCCCAGATGGTAGTAGAAGTAATGAAACAAGTGCAAAAAATTGTGGGCGGTAAGATAAGCAAGTCCTAATTTTTACATATCATACATTCTATAGGGTTTGCATCTTGTAAAGAAGGCAAAATATTGCGTTTATATCTTGCGTCAACGCTGTCCAAAGCCTTATTTGTCTGGAGACATATCCAAAGCGGCTTTATCGCTTCATTTCTGCCTTCAACAGGACAGCTTAGTAGTGTTGGTATAGAAAATGTGCTTGAGAATGCTTGTACGAATGCTACAAAACACGTTTCTGTTCTGTTGATATTTTATTTCTTTGATATTTCCCATGTATATATGCGGATAATATAGAAATAACGCGTAGAGAGAATGAAAATATAATCTAATTTAATTGAACTATTTACATGAAACTATTTTGCCATAACTCAAAACCGCTTCTGCGAATATATGAGGGAAAGCTCATTATTTTTTTTGGGATTTTGCTGTTGTTGTCTTCATGCGCTATTGAACGAAAAAAAAAATGGTTGGAAGAGGCTAAATATACCATAGACTTAGATGATATAAATGAAACATCCATACCTGTTTCGTCTATCTTTAAAAATGTGCGAACCATTGTACTTGAAACTAATGAAGAATGTTTGATCGGGCGCATCCATGAAGCTCAAGTATTTGAAAATTATATATATATACTTGATGCCTTCATTTCAAAAAGATTATTTGTATTTGATACCGAAGGCAAGTTTGTAAAAAAAATAGGCGGATTAGGGAGAGGCCCTGGTGAGTATATTAGAGTTAGAGATTTTACTTTGGATACTGAAAATCGTTTTATTTTTCTTCAAGATCAAGGTACACGAATTCACAAATATTATTTAGACGGGACGTTTTCTAAATCGTTTACTATTGAAATACCACGTTATAATAATAACTACATTCAATATCACAATGACAGATTATATGTAAGCGTAATTTCATGGGAACCAACAAAAGACGATTATATGTTGGTGGAGGCAGACCCGGATAATGGTAAAATAATTTCACAATCATTACCCATAGAGCTTAATAAAGAATGGGCCAAACCTCATTTCACTGGCCATAGTTTTTTCATTTCTCGGATAAGCTCCCCCAAATTTACCAACTTGTTTATGAATTATATAATGTCTTTAGATAATGCAATTATGCCATATATTGAATTAAAAAGTAAAAACTTGGTGACGAGCCAAGACTTAAAAGAATTCCCAGACGGACAGAGTTTGCAAGAAATGATACCAAGTTCTTTTCAAAAAATATGGGATATACATAGTTATGTTGAAAATAATGATTTCATAATTTTCAATTTTCGAATTGGTTTATATGTTTATAAAAAATTGGTATATAATAAGCGAACAGAAGGAGTAAAAATAGTCGATTACTTAAGTAATGATTTAATGTACAGAAAAAATGAAGAAAATCAATTGGGTAGAATTGTTTTTTCTAATTCAAAAGGTGCTTATGAAGTTTTGCCTTCAAGTATGATAGAAAAGCTTCAAGAATCAATAAGGAGAAATGAAGTAGTCCCCGACTTAGACAAAAAGGATGAATTACTTAAATTAAATAAAGAATCAAACCCTATTATATTTTTTTATGAATTCAAATAATAACTTTAATGGATTATTTGCAGGTGTATGTTCGTTGCAAGCATAATATTCGATTTCCAAAACAAGTTAGTTGAGAAGATTTATTCAGTTTTCTTCCAATACTGAACGGGTGAATTTATAAGAAAAGGGATTACTCCCCCTGCAGGTTTCACCCAAAAGTTGTGATTTTATTTTGAACAGAACAAAGGACAACTTTGGGTAAAAACAGTAATAAATATTTAGTCGATCAGACGATTTTGCAACAAATTTTGGATTTAGTTTCACGTGAGGTCTTTGATAAGTTAATCCTTGATTGTGAAGCAGATAAATTCACAAGACGTGATTAATGTGAAGATCAAATTTTAGTTTATGGTACTTCAAAAAGAAAAATCTTTGAAATTTACTGCAAATATGACTTCTCCTCAATAGCTTTAAAAGAATAACAATCTTAATTCTCAAAATAGAAGTTCAATAAAAAAAATACTGCACTTCACATTTTCAAAAGACGGTTTTGTAGTCAGCACTTTTTTTGATCTTTCAACAAATACTTTTCTTTATAATGGTATTCGGATTCTGGCAAATGCAAGGAAAAATCTTCCCTTTTACTCATTAATTAACGGGGTTTACGAAGGCAAATTCTTTGCCCTTGTATCAGCATCATCCATTGTTGAAAAAAGAATGGCAAAGCCGGAGTTTTCCACGGTGAATTGTCAAAAATAAAAGAACAAGATAATGATGTGTTGGCTTTTTTTAGGGTTAAAAATTTTCAATAATAATTTTTTTTCTTTTCAAATCATCGTGAGTGGAAACATCAATCTGGCGCACGAATCACCGGTTACGGTTGTGAAAGATGAAAATTAGGTCATAAACAGAATTCAAACAGAATCTTAACGTTTGTATTTTTCTATTTATTATATTATTATGGTTTCTTTGTATGGTATATCACTACTGTCCACTTAAAATAAATTGAGCGTCAGTTGATTATCATTTCGATCTTTGACATCATTGATATCTATATTGGTAAATAGTTCATTTACAGGAGTTCTATCTAAAAGAGAGATTCCTAAA
>JAQVYC010000041.1 GCA_028708805.1 Clostridia bacterium
AACCTGAACTTGCACTGGATCCCGACATCTCAGCACATATTCTGGTTGAGGGAATGATCCTTGGAAAATCCAGCCGGGGCGACTTTACCGGATATTCTCTTGAAAACTTTTTCAATAATCACCGCGACGATCCCTTGGGAGCCAGAAGAATCGTCAACGGACTCGATCAAGCTCCAATCATTGCCGGTTATCATTGCAAGTTTCTGGAAGCTATTAGAAAATCATCATGAAAAGAGAGAGGAAACATAAAAGTGCTTTACTGATTCTGTTGATCTTAACAGCACTGCTCTTTCTGGTGGGTTGTAAATCCCGGCAAACCATCATGGAAAAAAGGACCATCAGAACCGACAATACTGCCATCTGGACCCTTAAAGACAGCCTTTACAAAAAAGAAGCTCAGCTCGCTATCCTCCAAACCGATTTACAGCGCACCCGGAACGAAAACATCCACTCAATAAACGAAATTTCAAAACATGAAATATTCTACGACACATCCACCCCCATAAATCCAGACACCGGCAAACCACCCATTGCAAGTGAAGTAATATCCTTTTCCAAAAGCTTACTTGAAGAAACTAAAAAAGAACTTGAAACCTTTCTCCAAGCCACATCAATAGAAAATCAAAATCTTACCAAACAAAATATCGGACTGCAGCTCAAAATCGAAAACCTTACCAAAGAAAACGAAGAACTCACAGCAAAAACCTCAACATCCCCCGCTTTCAACCTCAAAATCTTCCTAACCGTAATTATATTAGGTGTGATCTTCTCTGTTTTGATTTATTTCAGTATTAAAGATTATTAATATTGTTTCCTATGTCGCTACTGTAGTGAGTGAATTAAGTAGAACTAGACGATGTATAATATTTGTTTTTATTAGCGCTTTACTATTTGCCAGGACTCTAGCATATACTGCTGGGGCCAAGAGTAGCAGATTTTTACTTATTTATCTTTGGATTCCCTAAAACGTTTTATTAAACCAATAACATGATGTCACGTTTTTTTTATAACATTTTGTTATTCTCTTTTACTGGTGCTTTATCACTATTATGTTGTGGTTCATAGTACCAAAAGTTGATAGGGTTCTTGGGATTATAGGTAAAGAGACACTGTTTACTCTCAAGGCTAACACCATATTTACCGGCTTTGCATCTACGATCAAAGAATTCAAGTAGTATAAATCTGTAATTTTGCCGGTTAGAAAAAGACATACATTCTTCTTCAAATAAAATAGGTGTTTTCTGCTGCTTCCATTGTACAAAACTGGCATATGATTCTTTTGAGAATACAGCTAAACCTGAAAAAAGATCGGCAACCTGAATCAGTGGCTCGACATTTGAACACTGCTCTTGAAAGGATTCAATAAAATAGTGTGGGTCAGAAATGAAGTATCCGAAGATATCGTGATGGAAATTTTGTTGTCTTCCTTTTGCAGAAAGACATTTATGAACTGTATGCCAATCAATTCCATTTCGTTGATCTGGTCTTATATCCCACTTTGCAGATTTTGGTCTCCTTTTCATTGATGCACTTAATAAATGAAAGAACATTCTTTCATAATTTGCCATATCATCTCGACCATAAATTTGATGACGTGAATCGTGAGTATCCCAAATGAGAATATCAATTCTCATTTTGAAATTACTTAGATTGTTAAATATAAAATCTATTATTTTATTAGCACAAAAATAGTTTTTTGCGTTATTCAATTTCTGCCATTTAAATTCTGTAACATTTGAGCTTGCGAGAATATTATTCAGTTCACTTTTTGCTTTATCCCAGGCATTTTTATGAATCGAAAATGCTGTTAAACTTTGAAATCTTGAATCTGTTATATAACTTTCATCCGTAAAGACAACGTATTCCATGGTATTATTTTCAATTTATGAATACAATCAACCGTTTGTATTTGCCAGGGTTTTGATTTAAGCAACACTTCCGCAATGACAGGTAACATGAATTAGCGGAGGTAGCACCACCAAATTCCCACAGAAATATGTACTTAATTATTGGATCTTATCAAATTATCTAAAAAATCATTCAATCCATTTAAATACGCTTTTGCTTTTAGTGCTTCTGTTGTCATTTGATAAGTATTAGGAAATTTGATTAATTTATTCATATCATAGTCTGGATTACTATCTATAATTTTATCATATTTTAGATGAAAATCCTCAAGGCTACACTTATCAACAACTGTGATTTTAGCACTACCTTTCTTTAATGCTCTTTTTAGTGCAGCATTAACATGCATGTCGTTAAATGAATAACCAATGATATAAATTTTGTTAGCTTTAATCAAATCTTCAATCATTTTCTGGTAAAACTCATAAAATGTTTCATTCAAGATTCTTTCAGGCTTATTATATCCTGTTATTATATTCGATGGTATAAGATTATTTTGAACGAAGTTTTTCTGAACATAACAAACACTGTAATCATTAGATTTCTCGCCAATAAAATTAAGTTTAAAGGAGCCATGTAAGTGATAATAACAATCAATATAATCATCCTCAATGATTTTTTTCACATTCATTTTTCCGGTTTTTCCATCATATCCATCGAAAAATTTCAAATTTGAAATATTAGGTACCAAATAATCATAATTTAAAGTGTAAAACCTTACGATTCCATTTTCACCCTTAACTTGATGTAAAAATCGATTAAAACTTTTATTTAGCTCATGATATTTATTTTCTTCGACAGTTTCATATTTCTCAATTTCTTTTTTGATTAAGAATGTGAAATGTAGATAAAGCTCATAATAGTAATACTCATTTGCAATTAGGCGTTTGGTGCCAAAAGATGTATCTAAGCGTTTGTCCAATTTTTGACTTTCATATATTTCTAATTTATTCTGTATTTCAGGATCAATTAAAAAGAAATCATTTATCCTAAAAAAACTGCTTGACATTAGAGTTTATATAAAATAGTTTATTAAATAATTCTTTTACATATCTTTGTATTACAAATAAACTGTAATGCAAAATGAAGTACGACAAAGTTCGCAAGACACCGAGCCAATTACTCTCTTTAAC
>JAQVYC010000042.1 GCA_028708805.1 Clostridia bacterium
GTCTTCGGAACGGGAGATTGGGGTTCGACTTAACCCTCATAAAAAAGTCAAATTTGCTCTCATGGTGAAATGGATATCACAATCGACTTCGGATCGATTATTAGGAGTTCGAATCTTCTTGGGAGCACCACTAAAACCCTTTATTTTAGGCACATTCAGCGATTTTTGATGGTCGCTGATTTTTTTTATTTTAGGTTGAAATGCATGTTGAATTTTATCTCTTTTTGATACCATTTTTATAAAATTATCACTTTTAAAATTTTACACAAAACACCTTAAAAGTGGTCATTTCTACGAATTTTCTACGAATTTGTACTGAATTTCTGCAAATGGTGTATTTTATCGTGTAATTATTCTTAGTGTTATATTGTGTTTTATTGTAAAAAATGGCAATAAAAA
The DNA here is from genome assembly GCA_028708805.1 of Clostridia bacterium. Lineage (GTDB taxonomy): Bacteria > Bacillota > Clostridia > Christensenellales > UBA1242 > UBA5489. The sequence continues at coordinate 400 of JAQVYC010000042.1, forward strand.
AAGGGTGAAAGTTTAAACACTCCCACCCATATTTTTACATTTCTGCTTCTTCTTTTCTTCTTCGTTGCCTTTTTTCTTCAAGCAATTTTTCTAGTTTTTTAATTTCATCTTCAATTTCTTGCTCTTCAAATTCTTTTTTAGAATTTTCAACTTGCTCTTCAGATTTTGTTAGTGCATTGCTTATAACATTTGCCGATTGAACTTTTGAAGAAAAATCTAAATGAGAATATATGTCTGCGGTTGTGTTAAAATTGGAATGACCTAACCACTCCTGTATATTCTTCATCGGAACACCATTTGCCACAAGCAAACTTGCACAACTGTGTCTTAAATCATGAAAACGGATATGCTTTAAATGATTTTTCTTTAATATTGTCGCAAATGTCTGAGAAACTCGGTCTGGATTAATTAAATCGCCAATATCGTTTACAAAGATATAATCTAAATATTTTTTATTATAGCTCTTTCCATAAATTTTTTTGTTGTGTTCAATTCGTTCTTTTCTTTCAAGCAAAAGTTTTTCAGTTTCAGGTAGCAGTGGCAATGTTCTATTACTTGCTGTTGTTTTTAATTTATCCATACAATAAAGAACGCTATCAACACATAAAACTTTATGCTTGATTGTAATTGTTTTATTTAATAAATCTATTGCATCCCATTTTAACCCAATAAGTTCACTTCTCCTAAATCCATAATAACTTGCAACCCTAACAATCAAACCAATAATTGTTGGGTCTGTGTGAGTAAATAACTGCTCGAGTTCTTCTTTGTTGTAATAATTTTTTGGTGATTTTTCTTTATGGATTTTTGGCATAAATTCATAAGGGTTTTTAGCAATTAAATCATCTCGATACGCTTGCCTTAATGCTGGAGATAAAATGATAGCATGATGTTTAACCGTAACATTTTTATTCTGTCTTTCATTTTTTAGATAGTCATAAAAATCTAATATGTGATGAAAGGTTACATCTTTGAGTTTTAATTTATCTCCAAAAAACTTGTTCATTATTTTCCAAACGGTTAAGTATGACTGATAAACATTCGGAGCCAATTCATCTTTTTTATTTATGATATAGTTCTTTACATAATTCATAAAAATAATATCGTTTTTTACAACTGGTTCTTGCAGTTCTTCATTATAATTGGTGGGATTAAAAGTGTTAATTTGTTCATCTAAAAATCTTTGCGCCTCCTTTTTATTTCCTCGTTCTTTAAGCCCTGTTGATATCCATTTTTGCTTATATTTTCCATAATTATCTTTGTAGTTTATCACAGCATAATAAACCCCATTTTTTATTCTCAAACTACCTGTCATATTTGTTCACCTCCAAGCAGATAGGCAATAATATTAAATTTTGATATTTTATAGTCCTTGCCAATTTTAATAGATTTTATCGTTCCACTTTTTAATAGTTCATACGATTTCGTTCTTTTAATTCCAAGCATTTTTTGCAAATCACTTACTCCAACACAATCTGGGAAGTCCTTAAACATAAGAGTGGATATTTCATTTATCTTTTCCATATCACACCTCACATTTCCATTTCCGATTTAGATTGACAAATAAAATCATCAAGGGCTTTTATAAATCTTTTGCTATTCAAATCGTAATCGGCATAAATATTTTTAGGTCTCTTTGTTGTGCAATCAAATCTTGTCCATGCTCTGTAAAACTCATAACTTTTTGCAAACTTCATAATCGCATTATCCAGACTAATTCTTAAACTTGAAAGTAATAATTGTGGCAAATTATTATCTCTTGCAACATATCTAAAATTTCTACTCAATGTGTTTATGTTCAATCTTGTTCCATTGTCTTTCAAACAAATAAAGTTACTGTTGTTGGTATCATAATTTTCCTTTAACTCATTTAATTCGTGCTTTTCTTTTTCTTCTAAAAGTAAGGTTTTAATTGATGGCAACAGTGGCAACGTTCTTTTAAATTCTTCCAGTTTTGTCATCTGCCAACTGTAATAAAATTTGGAATTTCTTATTGCTGAAATTGGATAAATTGTTATAGTATCATTTTCAAAATCTATATCTTTCCATTCCAAATTTAACAGCTCAGGTCTTGATAATTGATAAGCCATAATCAGTTTAAAATAGCATTCAAACTTGTTTCCTTGTATTGCTTTTATAAATTGTTTTGTTTGTTTATCGTTAAAGGTTTCTTCTACATTGCCAAAACGATTTGTTATATATGTGTTCATTATTTTCTCCTCAAAAAATAAATTTGTTTTTTTAATCTCCTTTAATTAACTCATTTTATTTTTGAGAAAGAACGACTAACTGTCTTTACTTCTTTCTGCTTAACTCCTTTCCCGAAGTGTTGGGTATCCCAACAGCTTCCAGAAGGACGAGAAAGTTAATCAATTTGCGGTGTTTCTCTAAAAGCCCTTTATTTTAGGGCGAATTAGGGAACACAAATGCAAATTGTTTCTCGCTTATCCTGTTTTCTTTAATATTTACTTCAAATAATCATTTTTACATCTCAAAACTGCTATCAGACTGCAGGGCTAAGTTTTGGTATCTTAATTCTTCAAGCTTATCCATATGGTCTTGAAA
>JAQVYC010000005.1 GCA_028708805.1 Clostridia bacterium
ATAACATTGTCTCCTATTATTTTTAGATATGATAACATATTTAAAATGGTTTGTAAATACTTCAATTTAAAATAAATGCTTCAAGCAAGCAAAGAAAAACTCATTTTTAAGCTGAAAAAACATCAAAAAACAAGTTTTTACACTTGTTTTTGGCTTTTAATTGCAATATGACTTTGAAAGCTTAATTAAACTAATTTAATTACAAACTTCTTTCGGGTCCACTTCTTGTGAAGTTTGTATCTTTTTTAATTGCATTTTCACTTAATACTAATTTTGATTTAAATAAAGCTGCCCTATACATATCGCCTGTTTCATAGTCATTTAATAAATCGCCTAATGGCTCTTTGGGTTGTGACTGAGCTTGCGGAACTGGTTTAGGTTTTGCTGGTTGAATAACTGGCTTAGCCTGTGGGGTAAAAACTGGTTTAGTCGGAATTTTCTCTGTTTTTAGATTTTCGATTAATAAATCCATTATATCAAATAAAGATTTATCATCTTTTTTCTTTCCAGCATCTCCTTCACCGCCGCCGCCTTTACCACCACCGCCTGACTTTCCTTTAGAGCCAGAACTGCGAGATGAACTTGAAGACTTTTTGCCCGATTTTTTTGCCGAACCGCTGCTTCCAGCTTTGCTTTTCGCCCCTGCGCCTTCCAGTTTAACTTCCTTGGCGAATGCTTTTCTTGCTTCGGTTATTTTCTTAATTGTTTCAGTGTCTAGATTTTTCTCTGAAATAGCAATATCTATTGCTGAATATAATTCTTTCAGTAATTCTTTGTATGTATAAGTTTTGTCAATTTGATTTTTATCAAACTTGGTTTTTTTAAGGAATTTATTTGCAACATTTCTGCCCTTTTCCGAAGACCGTAAAATGCTTATGAGTTCTTTAATGTGCTGAGCCATCGACTTAACTTTATCCATACCAACTATTTCAATCTGAGAAAATCTGTTTTTAAAACTTCCCACAATAAATGGTGCTATATTCTCATTGTTATGAAACACTCTGCCTGGAACTTCATCTTTCGAATTTAAATGAAATTCTTTCCTAACCTTAAACAAGAAATCATTAGTGAATATATCTTGATAATGCGAAACAGTGGTTATGATAGTATCTTTTTGAGTTTGAGCTTTGTCAGTTCTATATTTTTCTATTAACTTTAATACTGCCCTTTTCTCTGGCATTGAATCGGGAATGATGATATCTTCAACCGAAATATAAAATTCAAGCCTTATTTCACCGCATAAGGCATATGCCTTGTAGTCATTGTTTTCTTTTCCTATAACTATTTTTTCTATATTGAGTAATTCTGCTGCAACCATTTCGGGTATTTCATAGTTGTTATTACTATCAAAATTGCCTAGCAAGACATCTTCATAAGGCTGTTTTTTTTCTTTTTCTTCCTGAGGCTTCTTCTCTTGCTCTCTATTATTGCCCGCCGTATTCTCGCCCGTTACTGTGCTTTTTGTTTGATATTGGCTGACTTCTTTATCTGGGATTTTAACTTTTTCACGACCAGCTTCGTTTATATTGTTTAATTTTATATCGCTTTCCTTTTGCATAATTTTCTCCTTTTATAATTAAAAAGGTTTGATTTTACTTAATTTTTATTTAAATACTTATAAAGTAAATCTAATTTGTTCATTTTTTTGGTATATATCATATGGGCAATGTAACCTGAAATTATGAAAATCATAAAAATAATTAGAACTAATAAGGTTTGGGGTAAATGACTTTTCCACCAATAGTCTTCAAGTATGTCAATATTAATTATTTCGCTTTTGGCAATGACTTCTTTCCCTGTATTGTCATAGCTAACAGTCGCAATTTCCAAAGTGTTTCTACCAGCTTTTTCAAACATAATATCGAATTCGTTTTCTGTAATTGTTTTAACAAATATATCATTAACATAAATTTTATAATTTTGGTTTTGACTTATTAAACCAATGTTATCACTGCTGGCCGAAATTATAAAATCAATCTGTGTGTGTTGTTTGAAATTTTCAAGTTGTTGATAACTTATTTCTATACTTTTAACAGGTGGGTAAATAATTTCTACTTTTTTTTCAAAGACACTCTCATTTCCAAGGCTGTCTATTGATTTGTAAGTTAAAACCTGAGTGCCTTCTTTGTTTATATCAATACTGCCAAAAACTTGTATTGCACAAACGCCGTCAATAATATCATAAGCCGAGGCTCCTGTATCTATATAAGGCTGGTGAATGTAGCTATAAGCGTGTTCACAATTCGGGGTGATTCTAGGACCGCTGGTGTCCTCAACAATTATTGTTTGTTCTAAAACCAATAATAATTCGCCCTTTTGAGAACTGCTGTTTTTTTCATATATATAATATTTTAAAGTAAATTCGCCTAGTTGATTTGTTCTAAATTCTTCATTCTCTAAATTCAAAGCCTCAATAATAAAATTCTCTCTTAAAAACCCTAAACTGAAATTAAGCTGTTCTCCTGTAAAACCACTTCCCGCTTCGACTGTTAATGTCTCATTGTAAAGTGAAATTTCAGCACAACAAAGCTGAAAATTAAAACTTACCCTTTTTTCTTTATCAACAAAACTTAATGTATAATAACCTGTAAGCGGAAAAGTATATTCAAATGGTTCTACATTTAATACTGTTCCTTCTTGGGTCGAAAACATTGTGCTGTTATCTAAGCGAGACTTGAAAGTTACTGTAAAGTTATAATTATTTGAATAATCTTCATATAAAACATAAGTGTTGTCTGGCGAACTGTTTATATATAAAACTTCTAAATTTTGCATTCCTAAAACAATATTTTCCGAATAATTTTGTGCATTTAAGATTTTATTAAAAAGCAAAATTATTCGTATATTTGGGTTATTCAACGCAAATTCGGTTATTTCGGTAAAAGCATTGTCTTGAAAATTATTAAAAGCCAAATTTAAGTAAGCTAGATTAGAAAAATTAAATTGATTTAAGCCTGCTATGCTTGCGATTTTATAGTTTGTTAAATTCAAATTTTCAAACTCTAAAAAGTCGTTTGTAAAAAGTTGTGTCTTCTCCGAATTATATACTGTGTTATAAATATATAACAATGCATTTTTAAGATTTTCATCTGTAATCGCCTGCATATCTACTTCTTCATCAGTGCCACCTAAGTTTTGATTAAAATTAGTCGGGATATCTAGCGCCTTTACCATATTCGAATTGTTTAAGTTTAGGTAATTTGAAACACTTAAACCAAATAGAATTAAAAATAAAGCAATTAGAAAAATTATGCTAAGTAACGCAGATAAAATTAATGGTTTTGCCTTCAATATAAATCCTCTTTTTACTTTATTTTTATTCGATAGTAAGAAAAAACATAATACCTTTTTTTAAAAAAAGAAGTTATTAAATAATATAACAATTTTTAAATAAATGCAAGTTTTATGAATTAATTGCTTTTTAATCAGTTTTAAAATTTTTATAAAAATTTATTAAAATTAGTGTATTCCAAAGTTATTTTATGGTATGATAATTTAGGGGTCTAAAATTTTATGGCACATAGAAATATCTTTAAAGGTCTTTTGAATTATTTAATGCAAGACGCTTCAATTATGAATAGGGCTAGAAAAATTGGGGCTAATCCCGAATTAAGTGAAACAAGCAAGAAAATGGGCGTTGCTAGCATTATTTTTTCTTCTTTTGCGATTTTAATTGCAATTGTTGGACCTTTTTTAAGTAAGCTTTTGATTGTTGCAGGTTTTACAACAAACCTACTTATAATCGGCAATATATTTGTAATATGCTTCGGAATTGCTATTTTAATAATTCCATTTCAACTCGCTGCGTTTGCTTTATCATATTCTAGGGCACAACGCTCAATCAACAACTTAAAAATTGGTACAGTTTCGAAACATTTTTCTAGAACATCAATGCTTTTATCTGTTATATTCTTAGTTGTTATAGTATTTATTCTTCTTTCACAAGGAAAATAAATAAGCATAAACACAGATACAAAACAAAAAACAAGACAATCATCTCCTTGAAAAATTTTTTAAGGTGCTTATGGTCTTGCTTTTTTATTGGCTTTTATGTCAAATTTAAATCAGAATTAGTATCCGACATCTCTTTATCGGTTCCTTTTTGGAATTGATAAAATGTTTTTGATAATTGAGTTTATAAGTCTACTATTCTTAAACTCCTCGTGTTTCATCTAAGTAAGAGGCTTGAACATCGGCGTTATGAAAAAGTAAACAACACGGATATTTATAAAAAACATCAGGCAGAGAATATGAACCGCCCTTTATTCGCAAGTCAAATTCCCCCATATGCCAATTAATTATCATTGCTTCTTCTCTTGATAATCTCATAAAACCACTTATTATGTAAACAGATTTTTCACCGTGACCGTAAGGTAAGTCATCCTCAACTTTATAAAATGGCTTTTGCACCCATTCTCCGTTAACTTTGACATTTCTAATATCTTCTTTGTAAAAATTCACCTTACATATGTCGTGAAGTAAAGAACAAATTGCAACACTTTCTGGTGAAATTGTTTCTTGCCAACTTGTGCCATATTCGCTTTCTAAAAGTTTTATAAATCTTTTATAAACTTTAACTGAATGTTTGCATAGTCCGCCTTTGCATGCTGAATGAAAATTAGTGCTTGCGGGTGCAGTGAAATAGTCTGACTTTTCCAACCAACTTAATAGGTTATCTGAACCTTCTCTTATGATTTGAGATTTGTAAATTTCTAAAAATTCGTTTTTGCTTTCCATTATTTTTTCCTTTGATTTTTTAACTACTTTGAATATATAATATCTATATTTTCAAAATATGTCAATGTTCTTTGGATTTTTTTAAATTTAAAAGACCAAAAGCCATAAATTTCTTTAAAATAGTGTTTTTAGTTTTGTAAAATATTGACAACCCCTTATTTTAATGATATACTAAATTCTAATTAAATTTTGTATAAGGAGCTAAAAAAATGAAAAAAGGAATTCATCCAGCATATCACGAAGTTACTGTTTCATGTGCCTGCGGAAACACTTTTAAAACAGGTTCATGCGCAAAAGATGATACCGTAAAAATTGATATATGTAATAAATGCCATCCTTTCTTTACAGGAACGCAGAAACTTGTAGATACAAGCGGTAGAGTAGAAAGATTTCAAAAGAGAATTAAAAAAGAGAATTAAATTTAATTCTTTTTTATTATGTTTGCAATAATCTAAAAGCTTTCTTGTTAACAAATCGGAAATTACTTCATATATATTGATATGGAAATAATATCTGGTTACTCAATGGCCAAAGCAACAACTTTTAAGTGTGGCGGTATGGCCAAATGGTTTGTTTGTCCAGCCGACCTTTTTGAATTTGCCAGCATTTTAAAATTGCATCAAGGTAAAAAACTTTTCATCTTAGGTAATGGTAGTAATACTATTTGCCCTGATGAAGGATATGACGGGCTGGTTATTTGCACGAAAGATTTAAATAAAATGGTTATAGAAAATGATTTAGTCGTTTGCGAATGCGGAGTTGATTTATTTAAACTAAACATTTTTTTGGCGGAAAATAATTTAAGTGGGATTGAATGGAGTTACGGCATCCCCGGTACAGTAGGCGGAGCCGTTATTATGAACTCTGGAGCTTTTGGCAGTAGTATGTCAGATTATATTGATAAGGTTGAAATTTTTGTTAATAATAAAACAAAAATAATGAAAATCGACCAACTTGATTTTTCTTACAGAAAGTCTTGCTTACAAGGCTACCCTGTTTTTCGAGTATGGTTAAAACTTAATAAAGACAATAAAGAAAAAATAACAGCTTTGCAAAATTATTATTATAATGAAAGAAAATCTAAACAACCAATATCATACCCAAGTGCAGGCAGTGTGTTTAAAAGAAAAGAAAACATAATTCCTGCTAAAATAATTGACAAGCTAGGCTTAAAGGGTGTAAAAATAGGGGGAGCAGAAGTTTCTACAATTCATAGTGGATTTATAGTCAATAAGGACGGAGCAACTGCTACTGATGTCTTGCGTTTGGTAAAATTAATTCAAGAAACAGTTTTAAACAAAGAAAATATCTTATTAGAAAAAGAAATAATCGTAATGGAATAAACCGTATTATTTAAAAGGGCTACATTTTGAAAAATAATAATACTAAATTTGGCAGTCAGGACAGACCTAGAAGCTTTTTTGATAGATATTGTATTATGAAGAAAAAACAATATATTGACCTCTTTCGAAGCTCCACTAATTCGAAAGAAGATAAGCAAAGATAAAATAAATAGAATATTTAATTAACTATTTAAGTTGATTAATAAGATATAAAAATTTCAAGATATAAACGGAGCAATAATAAAATATGATTACAGGAGATTATCACACACATACTACTTATAGCCACGGTATAGGCTCTATTTTAGACAACGCAAAGGAAGCTAAAAGAAAGGGGCTTAAAGAACTTGCAATAACCGACCACGGTAGCGGGCATATTTTTTTTGGAATTAACAAAAATGCCCTTCCAAAAATGCGTGAAGAAGTGGATGAGGCTCAAAAGCTCACTGGCATTAAAGTGTTCTTAGGTATTGAAGCAAACTTCACCTCAACTAATGGTGATGTAGATGTTACCGAAGAAGATTTAAAAATTTTAGACATTTTATGTGTTGGGCATCATCGTTTTGTTAAGAGTTCTTTCAAGGACAAGCTTATTTATTTTTTTCCTAATATGCTTTTGGGGAATTGCGTTACAGAAAAGGTTAAAAAAAGAAACACAGATTTAATAGTAAAAGCAATGGATAAATATCCTATTGATATATTGACGCACTTAACTTATCAAATGCCCTTAGACATTAAAAGAATTGCAAAAAAAGCAAAGGAAACAAAGACATATATTGAACTCAACTCTAAAAAAATGTGTTTTTCGCCCGAAGAATTGAAAATCTTAATTGATGAAAAAGTTGAATTTATTGTTAATTCAGATGCACACAAATCTGAAAATGTTGGAAAAGTTCAAAGAGCATTAGAATTAATTGAGAAATATCAAATACCCAAAAATCTTATTGCCAACTATGAAAAAATGCCTGTTTTTAAAAAGTTTAGAAAACAAAAATAAAGGCTGGATAAGATTTCTTTTTATGATATAATTTATTTAAGCAGTTATTGCTTTTTTTTTTAAAGTAAAATTTAAATAATTTTAATGATTTTTTAAAAAATTTACTTCAAGCGATTTTTTACGGGGGATAAGCTATGAGTTTCGCAAAAGACACAAAATTGCAAATATTGAAAAAACCGCTGAAAAATGATTGTTGCGGGCTTGCTTTTCTTAGTGGTCTTCTTCATTCTTCTGGTGAGTTCGACATAACAAATAAAACAATGTCGGTTGTAACGGACATTCCTGAATTAGGCGAGTTTTGCAATAAAATAATTATGCAGTTATATGGGGATGTTGCAAAAGTAAGTATTGATGAGCATCTTAAAATAAACAATAAAACATATTACAGAATTACCTTTCCGCAAAAAAACTTAAATGAAATGATGAAAGATTTCGAATTGATTGATGCAGTTGGTACTTTTAACGGACAAAAAATCAATAATCATCTTATTCAAGAAATATGTTGCAAAAAAAGTTTTATTAAAGGCGTTTTTTTAGGCTGTGCTACTAGCGGTATTAGTTTTAACGATAAGCGAAATAAGAAAATAAATACTGGCTATAATGTCGAATTTGTTTCTCACTCGCAAAGTTTTCTAATGCAGTTTTCTGATTTGTTGGCAGAATTTAATTTGTTTCCGAAAATTATTAAAAGAAAAAATCATTATGTTCTATATTTAAAAGAAGCTTCTTCTGTTTGTGATTTATTGGCAATTATAGAAGCTTTTGATAGTGTTTTACTGCTTCAAGGCGAATTAGTTGTAAGAGAACTCCGAAATAAAGTTAACCGCCAAACAAACTGCGTTAGTGGCAATATTGGCAAAATGGTTAATGCCAGCATACGCCAACTTGAAGCAATTGATATTATTTCCGATACAATTGGTTTAAGTGCTTTACCCTTTGACTTGCACGAAATAAGCTTGTTAAGGCTCGCTAATCCAGAAGAAAGTTTAAATGATTTATTAAAACTTTCAACATTAAAATTATCAAAAAGCACATTAAACTATAAGTTAAATAAAATAATTAAAATTGCAGATGACCTTTCTAAATTACAAGAATAAAAAGCTTAATAATGTTTAAAAAATACTTCTTAACAGAAGTATTTTTTTAGCTTATATTTTAAAAAGTCTTTGATTTGCAATTTTACTTTAATCAGCCTTTCTCAGCTTGTTTTTGTTTCTTGAATGCATAAACATTTTATTAATAAATTTTTCCATTTTTGGCATAAGAATTAAATAAGGTATTGAGCAAGCTAATATTATTATTGAAACTAAGGCAACAGTACCGCTGAAAGTATACATTCCAAAGAATTCAGGGATTATTACAATTGCTAATGTAATGAAGAATAAGGCAAGGAACACGGCCATCGCACGAAGTGGGGTATAGGGATATGTTATTCTAAGCAGGTTTAATACGCCCGTGAAGGTTAGCATTAAAACGGTTAATGTTTCAACTTCTAATTGATTTATTACATTTAGTTTTTTAAGCACAATTACAACACCAACATTTATAAACATAAGTAACGCACTTGGTATTGCCTTTTTTAGCACAACGGGAATAAATGAGCCTTTTATTTTATCTCCATTCGGTTCTAGTGCCAAAATTAATGAAGGTAAGCCTATTACAAACATTTCAAGGAGTAATAATTGTACAGACTCGAAGGGATATGTAGTGTGCAAGACAATAACAAAAAAGGCAATTAGAAAACTAAATAATGTTTTCATTAAAAATAAAGTTGATGATTTTTGAATGTTATTAACAACCTGTCGCCCTTCACGCACAACTGCTGGCAAAGAGGAAAATTTTGAATCCATTAACACTAAATTTGATATGTTTCTAGCAACATCACTCCCATCCGCCATTGCAACGCTACAATCGGCTTCTTTAAGAGCCAAAGTATCATTAACACCATCGCCTGTCATTGCAACAACATATCCTTTGTTTTTTAAAGCCTTAATAAGCGCATGTTTTTGTTCAGGTGAAACTCTGCCAAATATTGTAAATCGGTCTGCCATTTGAGAAATCTCTTGTAGTCCAACACCTTCTAAACTAACACAATGTTCGCTTCCTTCAACGCCAACTCTTTTCGCAATTGCACTAACGGTTGCGGCATTGTCTCCTGAAATAATTTTTATTTTAACATCGTTTTCTTTAAACCAATTTATTGTTTCAATTGCGTCTTCTCGAATATGGTCTTCAATCGAAATAATTGCATAAGGTTTTAGCTTTTCATAAATTTTATTATCATCTTCAACAAACTCATCAGGGCAATAAGATAATAATAAAACTCTCTGACTTTGTTCGGTTAAATCATTCATTTTATCATTTAAATCTTGGCCAATGTTTTTACTTACAAATTCTGGGGCACCTAAGAAAAAAGTTCCTAGGTTTTTAAAATAAACACCGCTATGTTTTCGTTCAGATGAAAACGGGATTGTTTTATCAGCTTCTAAAAACCCCGTGTTTCCGAAATGCTTAATAAGTGCCTGCGAAGTTTGATTGCCCGAAGGATGCGCTGCAAGATACGAAGCCATTATTTTATTGAATATAATTGTTTTGTCTACTTCGACATCATCTTCTTCATCCGACTGACTTCTTTTTATCAGTTCTGGAAGCACTGGGACAATATCTTCCCAAATTTCAGTCGAGGTTACCTGCATTGTACCATCGGTGATTGTTCCTGTTTTGTCTAAGCATAAAACATTGGTCCGAGCAAGCATTTCTATACTGTAAAGATCTTGAACAAGCGTTTTCTTTTGTGAAAGTTTTACAACCCCCACTGCCAAAGCAATTGTAACAAGCAAAAACATACCAGCCGGAACCATTCCAGTTAATGCTCCGCAAGTCTTTGTTACAGTTATCACAAAGTTACTACTTGCAGTCATATTGTTGAAATATAAAATAACTGCAATCGGAATTATGGCAATGCCTATATATTTAATAATTGTATTTAAGTCTTTGAACAAATCTGAGCTAGGGCTTTTAAATTTTTTAGATTCCTTAGCAATGGTTTGTATATAACTATCATTCCCTATTTTATTAACTCTGGCATAACAAGTGCCGGCAACTACAAAACTTCCAGCAAGAAGCTCCTCACCTTCTCGCTTTTTTATAGCATTGGATTCCCCCGTTAATAAACTTTCGTTCATTTCCACATAACCACTAATTAAAATACTATCAGCGGGAATCTGGTTTCCTACATTTAAAACAATTAAATCATCTAGAACTAGCCCCTCAGACAAGACCTTGGATGTAACCCCGTCCCGAATGACTTCTGTTTTGGGTGCAGTTACAAGTGAAAGTTTTTCAACAATTCTTTTTGCTTTGCACTCTTGATAAATTGCAATTAAAGTGTTTAATAGAATTACAACAACAAACAATAAGTTATTATAAGAACCAACATAAATATAAGCAAAAATAATAATAGCCCAAATTAAATTGAAATATGTGAATGTATTTTGAATGATAATTCCTAGATAACTTTTAGATGATTTTATTTTGCTTTTATTAATTAATTTTTCTTTTTTTCTTCTAGAAACTTGGTCTAGTGTCAATCCGTTGACTATATCCGTTTCAAATCTTTGAATCGCAATTGATTTATTTTTCTCTTTTTTCAAGTAATATGCTCCTAAATTCTGAATATTATCTCACAAGCCATAAAAAAAGTCAATTAATAGAGTTAGTTTCTCTAAAAAACAACAAAATATATTATATTTTATTTTGCTTAATTTTGTTATTTTTTTAACCAGAATTCCAGCCGATATAACAAGACTATTAAAACGAAATTTTTATTTTTTAAATATACATTTGGTTTTATTTGACATTGTTTCGAAAAAAATTTAAACTAGATTATAAATAACATTTTTAAGGAGATTAATATGCCAAAAAGAAAAGATTACATATCTTGGGATGAATATTTTATGGGGGTTGCATTGCTTGCCTCTAAAAGAAGTAAAGACCCTACCACTCAGGTAGGCTGTTGCATTGTGTCATCCGACAATATAATAATTTCGGTTGGATATAATGGCTTTCCAAAAAACTGTAACGATGATGAATATCCTTGGGAAAGAACAGGTGAATCTATTAAAGACACAAAATACCCATATGTTGTACATGCCGAATTAAATGCAATCTTAAATGCTGGCGGTCGCTCACTTAAAGACTGTAAACTTTACAGTGGTTTGTTCCCATGCAATGAATGCACAAAGGCAATAATTCAAAGCGGTATAAAAGAAATTTTTTATTTAAGTGATAAATATGCTGATAGTGAATTTTACCAAATTTCAAAAAGAATGCTCAGTTCCGCCGGAGTAAAATTTATTCAAATGAAACCCGCTGTTAAAAACATAACATTAAACTTTGATTCTGAAACTATATAATAAAAAATGCCTTCTAAGAAAGCATTAAGTATTTGTTTAATTTGCATATTCTAAAAATATTTTTATTTTTTATTAAATTGATACTGAATATAAAGTTAAATAATTTAAAATAAAGTTTTCTATTTCGCCGTTCATAACAGAGGTTATATCAGATGTTTCATAACCTGTGCGGTGATCCTTTACCATTGTGTATGGCTGAAAAACATAGGAACGAATTTGACTTCCCCATTCTATTCTTTTTATGTCGCCACGAATTTTTAAAAGCTTTTGTTCTTCTTCCCGCTCTTGCAGTTCTGCAAGTTTGCCATATAGCAATTTCATTGCTGTTTCTTTGTTCTTAATTTGAGACCGTTCGTTTTGGCAAGAAACAACAATTCCGCTTTTTAAATGCGTTATTCGAATTGCACTGTCAGTTTTATTTACATGTTGTCCACCTGCTCCACTAGAACGGAAAGTGTCTATCCGTAAGTCTTCCGACTTGATTTGAATTTCAGGAGCATCATCTAAACTAGGCATAACTTCTACCGAAGCAAAACTTGTATGGCGGCGGGCGTTAGAATCAAACGGCGAAATCCTGACAAGCCTATGAACACCTTTTTCAGGTTTTAGATAACCATAAGCATTTTCACCGTCAATTAAAAATGTAATGCTTTTTATACCAGCTTCTTCTCCGCTTAACATATCCAGCACAGTTAATTTATATCCTTTCTTTTCGGCATACATTGAATACATTCTGAAAAGCATTTGATTCCAGTCTTGCGCCTCAGTTCCTCCTGCTCCTGCGTGAAGTGTTAAAATTGCACTTTTAGAATCAAATTTTCCGTTTAATAGTGTTTGAATTTTAACTTCATAAAGTAACTCTGATAGGCTTGCTAGACTTCTATCAAATTCCTCTAAAAGAAAATTATCTTCATTTTGTTCAAGTAATTCAATACAAGCATCGCAATCGTTAATTTTATTTTGTACACTTTCAAGCAGGTTTAATTTTTCTAAAGCTATTTTTAATTTTCTGCCATTATCTTTAATTCCGCCAACATCTGCATAATTATTTAGGTCGGCTTCAAATTCACGGCACTCTTTAACAATTTGGTTTAATTCTGCCTCGTCAAAGACAACCTCGTAAAAATTTAAAGTTCTCTTTTATTTGGTCTAATTTTTGTTTTTGATTTTCTAATATCATATCTTATCCTTTTCATATTCTTGATTTTTATAACCGTTTTCATCTTATTTTTTTATTATATAGTATATTTAATTTGAAAGATATTGCTTTGTTGGAAATTAAACTTACATTATATATAATGTTTTAAGTTCTTTCTAAGGCATTTTTTACATTGTCTATTGAGTGACATATAAATGGAGCATTATAATGTGCGTATTTTATTTCATTTGGAACTTTATTGTAATTTATATAACTATCTTCTTTTTCTCCCGTGCCTATTAGAGAAACATTTGTTTTGTATTTTTCTTCTAAAATTTGAGCAATTTGAGCTATCTCGCAAAATGCCGACATCTCATTACTTGCTTTTATAAACATTTCTTCATTGAAAACTTTTCCGTTCCAAATGTTGTAAGATTTTATTAAATTATTATTATTTAAATCTTTTCCATAATAATTTATATATTGAGCAAAGTTCAAAATTATATCATTTGGCATTGTGTGGCATATTGCTGATTTTAATCGTGTATCGTTAAATTCGAAAACTCTTCTAATCTTTTTAGTGATTGTGGTTTTCTCTAACATTTCTAAGTTTTGTTTCGCAAAACACCTGTTGGCAATTTCCTGCCAAGCTAATTCTCTGCTCCCAGCATAATCTCCGCTGGATATCTCTCCAAGATTTGTGTCATTAGATATACGAATAGGGTAAGGACGAATTATCATATGCTTTTTAACTTTATTTCCATAAAGTAAAGGAGCTAAGCCAATTCGGCTCATAAAGTAGGCTGGGTCACAAGGTCTGCTGGTTACATGTTGCTGGTCTATGCCGAAGTCTATATCCAAATCGAAGCCTTGACTCATTTCACACAAAATATTTGTGTTTTGATTAAATTCCCCCGTGGCAGTTAATAAGTTTAAGAAAAAAGAGTTATCTATTATTTCAATTTTATTTTGAATTTCGCCGAAATTAAATTCATTTGCATGACAACCTTTGGCTCTTAAAATTTTGTCACACCTTGCCGCTCCTGCCCCTTTAAATGTGCTACCATTTCTAAGAAGTGCAATTTCTATTTCTTTATGTTTCGGTTTGACAATTCCTGCGTTTTGGTGAATATAAATTTTTCTGTTTCCAATTAAATCAGAATAAATTTTTATTTCTTTTTTTAAAATTTCTGGGTCAATAATTGCATCAGGACCAACTACAAGATATTTTACATTAGGGCTTACAACGGCAATAGGTAAATGAGTTGTAACAACTCTTCTGCCATTGTTAAAAACAAAAGAATGTCCTGCATTTGGCATATTTTGGTTTATAGCAATATCCACCTTACTTTTTCGTGCAAAAGTGCCTACAAACTTACCTTTACCACAAGAGCCTGCTTGTCCATCGTAAAAAACATCAACTTTTCCATTAAATTTAATAAGAGAATTTTTCATTGCTAAATTATACTACAAAAACAAATCAAATACAATATCCACTTTGCTCAGACTCTGTTCTAAGACAATGATAATCCCATATTTGCACTTGTCAAACTTGTTTTTGTCTGTTGCTTTCTTTGCTCGCAATAACTTATAATTGCATATTTTTTATTTAAAAAACTTAATTCCTTTTGAATTTCTTCCTTTTTTAACATTTGTAAGTCGGATTCAATTACATTTTGAAGCTCAAACATTCTAAGTTGTTTTAAATAGATTGTTAATACTTTGTTAAAGTTTTGTTTAAATTTTGGAATGCTCTCTTTCATTAAAGAGAATATTATTCCTCTGTATTCCTCATACGACATTGTTAAATAATTTGTTTTTTCGTTACTTTTTACATACTTGATAAATTCGGCAAATTCTTCTTCTTTTAATAAATTATCTAATTGAGATGTTATCATTTTTATTACCTTCTTTTATTTTTTTGCATATGTTTTGCTTTTTATTGTTTATATTATAACATTTTTTCTTTTCGTTGTGAAGACTGTTTCTCGTTTTTGTTTTTTAATTGCTTTTTATATTTAATATTGTTATTATTTTTACATGGTTACATTAATTATTTTAGATGGCTTCGGGCATCGAGAAGAAACAAAAGGGAATGCAATTAAACTTGCAAGTACACCTTTTTTAGATAAATTAAAGGCAAGATATCCGAATATGCTTTTACAAGCTAGCGGGTCGGCTGTTGGGCTGTCCGAAAATCAAATGGGAAACAGTGAAGTTGGGCATTTGACAATTGGCAGTGGTCGGATTTTATTACAGGATTTAGAAAAAATAAATAATGAAATTGAAAACGGAGAATTTTTTAAAAATAAAGAACTCAATAAATCAATGCAGTTTGTGAAATATACTGGTGGTGCTGTTCATTTAATTGGATTGTTATCTAATGGTGGAGTGCATTCGCACATAAACCATTTAAAAGCTCTTATAGATTTAGCACAAAAAAACTGTGTTGATAAAGTTTATATTCACGCAATTACCGACGGAAGAGATACTTTGTTTAACAGCGGGCTTGATTTTCTTAACGAAATTGAAGATTATTGCAAAGATAAAAATGCAGAAGTTGCAAGCATATGCGGGCGATTTTATGCAATGGATAGAGAACAACGGTTTGAATTGACAATGAAAGCTTATGATATGCTAGCATTAGGGAAATCCGACCATTATTTTCAAAATGCAAAAGATGCTATTCAGGCAAGTTATTCTAGAAAAATATACGACGAATTTATAGAGCCTAGTATAATAGGCAAGCCGAAAACTATAAACAGTGGGGATTCAGTTGTGTTTTTCAATTTTCGCTCAGATAGGGCAAGGCAGTTAACGCAAGCAATTTCTGAGCCAACTTATTCAAACTTTCCCGTTAAAAAATTAAACAATGTTTATATTGTTACAATGTCGGAATATTCCGAAGATTTAAAAAATGTTTCTTCGGCTTATTTACCTGAAAAAACAAAAAACACACTTTCTGAAATCATTTCACAAAACGACAAAAAGCAATTTCATATAGCGGAAACAACAAAATATGCACATGTTACTTTCTTTTTTAATGGGGGTAAAGAAACGCCTTTTAAAAACGAAGATCGTAATTTAATCCCGACCTTGGCTGATACTGATTATACTAAAAACCCTAAAATGAAAGCTATTGAAATAACCGAAACCACTATGAATGCAATTGCTGATTTAAAATATGATTTTATTTTAGTAAACTTTTCTAATGCCGATATGTTAGGGCATACAGCCAACATTGAAGCCACTAAGGAGGCAATAACTTGCGTTGACAAATGCGCTTATGCACTTGCTATGGCAACACTTATGGTCGGGGGAGATTGTATTATAACCGCAGACCACGGCAATGCCGAAATGTTGCTAGATGAAAATAATAACCCTCACACTTCGCACACAACAAGCCTTGTTCCGTTTATTTTAATAACTCCTGATGAGAAAAAATATAAACTACAAAAAACTGGCGGGCTTTCAAATATTGCTTCTACCGTGTTGAAACTTCTGGATATACCAAAGCCTTTTGAAATGGACAATTCTTTAATACTTGATTAGTTGCCATAATATTAAATAAAAACAAATTCAAGACAACGACATTTCTTGATTTTGATTTGTTTGTTTGGGTTTTAAATGTTTTTCTCTTAGTTCGTAAAAACTTATAACAACATAATATTTATTAAGAAAGCCAATTTGCCGAGCAATCTCGGCTTTTTTTAAAATATTAAAATTAGTTTCATTTAAATCTTGACTAGTCATATTATTAATTTCTTTTAAATAACAGTGCAATTGTTTTTTTAGGTTTTCTTTATATATTGATATATTTTTATTTATTAAACTTTTAATAAAGCTTTCATATTCACAGCAGGACATTTCAATATGTTCAGTTTTTTTATTGCTTTTTATATAAGCATTAAATTTATTATACTCATCCTTGCCTAGTAAGTTATCTATTTTAAACCTAGTATTCATTTTAATCTCCTCAAAACTAACTTTGGATTTGAGAAAATTATAACACTGTTTAATTTAGCTTTTAAATATATAATATCTATTTTTTATTTGTATTTTGTTTTTATTTGTAGCTAATTACTATTTTTTGTAACATTTATTATTTTATCTAACTTTTAGATGCTTTTAATTCTCAAAAAATCATTGCCTGAGAATTAATGAACTTAACTTCATTTTCTGGTAACTTCATTCCTTCATAAAGCTCGTCAACCCCTTCTGCAATTACACCTTCTTGTGCTGGATAATAAACATGCCTTACCTTTTTTTGCTCAACGAGTTCGCCATTCTTGTAATATAATAAATATCCAACATCTTCACTTCCCGCCTTTGGATACCTAAGCCTCAAATATTCCCCTTTAAAACAAATTTTATCATTATATTTGCCTTGTGTGTCAGGAACAATCTTATCCCCTTTGTGTGGTAGGTTTTTTATATGTTCGGTTTTGGTTTTTATTTGAAAGCCACTTTCAAAAGGCTCGCCAAATATTTTCACCATTACGGTTTCATTGTCTCCACTGGTCATTATATAAATAGGATGCGTTGAGGTGTTTTTAAAAACTAAATCTGCAATGCTGTTGCTAACCATTGCATCAAATGCTCTTGGAACATAACTTACAGGCAAGCTATGGTTATAAACTTCAACAATTTCCATATTCGCAAGTAAAAGTGCGTTATATAATGTGGTAGAAGCTTGACAAATTCCCCCGCCCGAACCTAAAACATAATCACCTTGAACAATTATTTTTGCTTTTTTATAATTTTCCGATTTTGTTTTTTCTTGAATTGTATCGTTAAATGAAACAATCTCGTCGGGGGCAACAACAAGCCCGTTAAAAGCACTAAGTGCATATTTAACATTATATTTTCTGTTGGCTGGTGATGAAGAAATTGAAGTTTCAAACTCGCTCCTTAGTTCAATAAGAGCTTCTAAATCTTGCTTTTTTACTTGTGGAATTATGGAAAAAACAGGAATCTGAATTGTCTTATTTGTCTTATTGCTTTTTATCTGTTGAACTAAATCTGCAACATTAACTTCTTGTCCGTAAGATTCTTCTTTAAACACAAAAACTTCTTCATTATCAGGGTCGAATACAACTTCCGCATTACTTGCAGGTACATATAATTCATCCATTAAATTTTGTAAATTTTGACTAATATTATCTTCAAAACGATATTCTTTTTCCCCTAAAACTAAATGTAAATCTGTTATTGATTTATCATCTAGTACCTTTTCATTTATCAAAATGTCTTTATCCGAAAGTGTTTTACCTTCATTTTTAGAGGGTAATCCTAGAAGTGCAAAAGACAGAACCGATGCCCCAATTGCAGTTACGATTAAACTGCTCATAAGAAAGTTTTTAAAAAATTTGTTTTTATTCATATTAAACTCCTTACCTTTTTCTAATCTTTAAGACCTTTTTAATTCCGCTAAAATTAAAATTGATTTTACTTAAAAATACACAATAAACAAAAGTTTATAACTAGTTTAGTTTAAATAAAAATTAAAAAAAAATACATTCTTTCTCCGCAAAAGAAAGAATGTAAAGATATTTAAAAATTTTGTATTAAATTTAAGAACCAATTTACCAGCGACCACCGCCACCGCCACCGAAACCGCCACCGGCAAAGCCACCGCCGAAACCGCCTTTACCTAGTCCGCCCGCTAAACTTTTAGCACCTTCGGCAAGTCCTGCAAGCCTCGCTGTGTCAATTCCTCTTAAAAGCTGATTGCAACTATTATTCAAAATGTTTATAAAAATTAAAGTGTTGAATAGTTGAAAATCATCCCCAACATACCATTCAGGTCTTTCAATTGTTATTTTTTCAAACTTTTTACACCATTTTTCGTAAACTCCTAAAACATAGGCATACGGCAAAATGTTATAAAACGCACTCGGATTATCTTTGACTAGCATTTCTAGTCTGCTCTTTTCGGCAGTTTCAATAAAATTTTTTAAGCCTATTATGTCGCCTAACTCTAAAATTCCTTCATCTGTTCTTACATTAAATTTAAACAATAAATAACTAACAAATAAAAGTTCTACAATTATCCATACGCTTGTAAGAAGCATATCGCAATAGCTATCAAAGGTAATTACAAAAAAACTAACTACCAAAGCAAGACTAATTAAAAGCCCTAGTATTCCAAAAAACTTTTGCTTGGAAGATAAGAAATGCGTTGTGTCTTTGTTTTTTGTAATCAAATAAAGTACATATATTACAAATAGTCCAATAACCGCAGAGGCAATCACTCTCCAAATTAAAACATTTTGAATATTAATTGCAATTCCTACCCAAGCAACCATAAGCCCCATTAAAATTATTATTAAATATCTAAATCCTATTGCTTTACTATTGAATAAAGGCAAATTTAAATTTGATACACCTGCTTTAACTGTGGTTATTACATTTGCAACTTTTACACCAATTTCATCAATACTTAAAAGCGGGTTTTCTTTATCTGTATTTTCTTCGGTGCTTTTTTCTTTTGTTTTTATATCTTTGCCAAAAATTGCATAAAACAATGTTTCTTCATAACTTTTCATTTTTTCAGGGTTTTTCAATTTCTTTAAAAAAGTGGCTTTGTTTTTTTCTACAATTTCAATATAACCTTTTTGAGCCCAAAAAATAATTAAAGAAGCAATGTCTTTATTGTCTACACGCTTATCCATAATATAGCCAACATCGGCAGAAGTAAATTTTTTGTCTACACTAAATTGAATTACAGGAACAACGGTTTTAAAATTTGAATGTTTTCTAAACAATAAAAATGAAACTACTCCAAAAACAATTATTAGAATGAAGCTAATAACATTTAACCAATGGTCAAAAGGCATTGTATAATAACTTTTATCTAAAAGAACTTTAACTGTTATGCCCTCGCCATAAGACAAGTAATCATATGTGAGCGTTAGCGTTGTGTTTTGAGCATTCCACAAAAAGTCTATCTCTTCTGTTGAACCATAATCGCCAACAAAAACTCCTGTATTTGAAGCGGCATTTTCCACTTCACTCGGGAAGTTAATGTTTACCGTTATGTTTTCAATGCTAGTATCCCAAAACTGCCCTATTACATTATAATAGAACTGGTCAAATTCAGGAATACGGTCATTACCTAAATTGGCAATATATTTTATTTCATAACTTCTTTCACCTATATGAAAAACATCCTCTGTTCCAAGACGAATTACATAAACTGAATCTTCTGAAAAAACACTCGTCTCTTCACTAGCATTTAATAAAGCATATTGAACATTGTAATTTTTACTTACTATATGCTCATTCTCATCATAAAAGTTAACATTTGTAAATTCTGGAAGCATTCTATAAATGCCCCGACTACTAATAAGAAATTCTGCCGTTATGTTTTCGGTTATTGTTAAAACATTACTTTCTGAAATATCAACATTAACCGTGTAAGCCTTTATTTTATATTCGTGGCTGTTATTTTGTATTGCCTCACTTCCAACAAAGAGAGAATTAGAAAGAATAGAGGATAATATAATTACCCCTATTACTACTATGAAAAAAATTGTGCCAATATAATATTTTAAATTGCTCATTAAACTTACCTTACTTTAAAAGCTAACTTTAACATTTTTGCGTTCTTCGGGAGCATCAACTTCAAATAAAGGTTTTTTATGAAAACTAAACATTCCTGCAATTAAGTTAGATGGAAAGCTTTCTCGCTTTGTATTATACATTTTAACAACACCATTATAATATTTTCTTGAATTAGCAATTTCCATTTCAAGTTCTTTTAAAGTGTTTTGCAAATCTAAGAAATTTTGATTCGCTTTTAAATCAGGATAGTTTTCAGCTACTGCAAATAAGCTTTTTAAAGCCCCTTGCAAAATGTTTTCGTTATCTATTTTTTGCTCAGTTGTTGAAGCATTCATTGCTGAATACCTAGCTTTCATTACATTTTCTAACGCTTCCTTTTCGTGCTTTGCGTATCCTTTAACGGTTTCTACAAAATTTGGGATTAAATCATATCTTTTTTTCATATAGACATCCATTGTGGAAAATCCCTCATCCACATTATTGCGAAGTTTTATAAATGCGTTGTAAGTTGAAACAAGCCAAATAGGCAATACAACTAAAAATAAAAACACAAACACAAGAATAACAATTCCGCCTACACTAATAAATCCTAACATTTTTACCTCCAAATACTATTTATAGTTTATTTTTTTGATTTCTATTATATCTCTTATTATAAAAGTTTATTTTTTTGATTCATATTTCTTGATTAATTTCTCTATTTTTTTAATGGTTTTTTCTATTTTTATATTCTTTATAACCGCATCAAAGTTTTTTATATAGCTTTGTTCAAACTCCATACGCGAAATTCGCAAGTCTATATCAAGTTCACCTCGATGCTTTAACCTTTTAATTAACTCTTCTTTGGGAACGGTTAGGAAAATAGATAAAACTTTTGTTTTTTGGTTTTTCATTAGGCGAGTTATACTAATCTGCCCTAAAACACCAACATCTTTTATGAAATGCTTTTTTTCTTTATCACAAGAAATAACTTCATCAAGCGAACTTTTAGCTATGCCATAAAAATTTTGATGAATTTCTTCATATTCTATAATTTCTCCCGCTTCAAGCATTTTATCAAAATTCTTTTTACTTACGAAAATATAGGCATCCTTGCTTTCACCAACTCTCTTTTTTCTTGTGGCACAACTTTTAAGAAATGTTAGGTTGTCATTTCTTTTTATCAACTCATTTATTACAGTATTTTTGCCTGCACCTGAAAAACCTGATATAATAATGAGCATATGACACCCCTTAACTAAGTATATAAAATCTAACATAATAAGTCAATAATTTTTTAATTTTGTTTGATATAAATCTTGAAAACATATCAAAAATAAAGCTTTAATTAACTTAATCAATTCGGTAATGTTTTGAGCAATGAAACCAAATTGAATTTTATTATTAAACAAACTGAAATGTGTTTAAGAATTCGTGATATATTTGACATTTAGTCTGTAACTGTGTTACTTTAATAATACTTTTTAGTATTATATTCTTTTTATAATATATTAAAAAAAGCGAGGACAAAAATGAAGAATTACGATTTTAAAAAAGTAGAGCAAAAATGGCAACAAAAATGGCAAGACAATAAAACTTTCAAGGCTGTTGATTTTGATGAAAAACCTAAATATTATGCCTTAATGGAATTTCCTTTTCCGTCTGCCAAAGGAATTCATATGGGAAATATTCGAAGCTATATTCCGCAGGATATAAACGCAAGATATCACAGATTAAAGGGCGAAAATGTGCTGTTTCCTATTGGCTACGATGCTTTTGGTTTGCCTACTGAAAATTATGCGTTAAGCGTGGGCATTCATCCACGAATTGCGACTGATAATAATATTAAAACTTTCTCACACCAGTTCGAAAAGCTGGGCTTTTCTTTCGACTGGGATAGAGTTATAGATACCACTGACCCAAATTATTTTAAGTGGACACAATTTATTTTTTTAAAACTTTTTGAAAATAAACTAGCATATAAGAGCAATACTTTTATAAATTATTGCCCTAAATGTAAGGTTGTTCTTAGCAATGAAGATAGTCAGGGCGGAAATTGCGACCGTTGCGGAACCACAGTTGAACAAAGACAAAAAGAAGTATGGTTTTTAAAAATAACCGACTATGCTGAAAAAATGTTGGAATTGATAGATGAAGCAGATTATAGTGAAAGTGTAAAACTGGCTCAAAAAAATTGGATTGGCAAAAGCGACGGGGCAATAATTAAGTTTAATATTAAAGGGCAAGAAGATGTTTTTGAAGTGTTCACCACAAGAGCAGATACGGTTTTTGGTGTTACTTTTATGGTTGTTTCACCTGAGCATGATTTGATTGATAAATATAAAAACTCTATTAGAAATTGGGAACAAGTTGTTGAATATAGAAATCAAATAAAAACAAAAAATGTGTTTGAAAGAACTGAAATAAATCATAATAAAACAGGTGTGAGAGTTGAAGGTCTTAACATTATTAACCCATTAACGAACAAAGAAATCCCGCTTTTTATTTCTGATTATGTGGTTATGGGCTATGGAACTGGGGCAATTATGGCAGTGCCAGCTCATGATGATAGAGATTATGAA
This sequence comes from Clostridia bacterium, assembly GCA_028708805.1. Classification (GTDB taxonomy): domain Bacteria; phylum Bacillota; class Clostridia; order Christensenellales; family UBA1242; genus UBA5489. Next base: position 22,758 of record JAQVYC010000005.1, read on the forward strand.
TTTGCAAAAAAATTTGGAATTGAGATAATTGAAGTTATTTCTGGTGGAGATATAAGCAAAGAAGCATATACTGGGGACGGGAAATTGGTCAACTCGGGCTTCTTAAATGGAATGAATGTTGAGCAAGCACAGAACGCAATGCTAGAATATCTTGAAAAGAACAATCTTGGCAATAAGAAAATAACTTACAAAATGCAAGATTGGGCCTTTAACCGTCAACGATATTGGGGCGAGCCTATCCCAATTGTTTATTGTGAAAAGTGTGGGGCGGTTGCCTTAAAAGAGAAAGATTTACCGTTAACTCTTCCTGATATAGATGATTTTAGACCAAATGAAGCAGGCGATAGCCCTTTATCTAAGGCAAAAGATTGGATAAATGTTAAATGTCCAAATTGTCAGGGCAATGCAAAAAGAGAAACCGACACTATGCCACAATGGGCGGGTTCTAGTTGGTATTGGCTAAGATATTGCGACCCGCATAATAATAAATTTCTTGCCGATTATGAAAAATTGAAATATTGGGGACAGGTTGATTTATACACAGGCGGTTCAGAGCATGTTACAAGACATATGATTTACGCACAATTTTGGAATTTGTTTCTTTATGATTTAGGGTTGATTCCTGAAAGAGTTCCTTTTAAAAAGCGTATTTGCTGTGGCTTGCTACTTGGAAGCGATGGCGCAAAGATGAGTAAAAGTAAAGGAAACTCGGTTAACCCGTTAGATATGCTAGAAAATTATTCTTGCGATTCATTGAGAACTTATCTTGTTTTTATGGGCGATTTTGAAAAAGCGGTTACTTGGTCAGATAACGACATAAACGGAAGTGTTCGGTTTATGGAAAAAATTTGGGGACTTTTAAACATAGTTCAAGAAAATGAGAAATCTAACGAAAGATATTCAAAACAACACGAAACGGCAATGAATATCATGATTAAAAAAGTTCGATTTATGTATGATAATTTTTATCATAATACAATTGTTTCTGAACTAATGAAATTTATTAATATTGTTTACAATGATAAATTTATAACTAGAAATGAATTGAAAGACTTTTTAATTTTACTAAATCCTATTGCTCCACATATTACAAGTGAAATTTTTGAAACGGCTTTCAATACTGATATAATTCAAGAATGCATTCCTACTTTTGATGAAAACAAGCTAATACAAGATGTTATCAACTTACCTGTGCAAATAAGCGGGAAGTTTAAAAAAGCTATTGAAATGCAGTCTAATTTAGAACAAGATGAAGTTATTAAACTTATACAAGAAAACACAAATTATTTACAAGGCAAAACTATTAAAGATGTAATCTTTATAAAAAACAAAATTATTAATATAATTTTAAACTAGAAAACTTGGTTAAAAAAACAAGGCAATTGCACCTTAAAAGTAGACACAACAAAAAAACATCTCTTATGGTAAAATAAAACCATAGGAGATTTTTTATGAAACAAAAATGGATGAAAGAATATTCAAATCACTTGAAAATTCTTTTTTTCTTCTGTTATTAAGTTTCTCACCTTTTCTGCATATTGATTTTTGTCATATATTCTGAAAAAACAAAAGCTTCTATATCATACTTAAAATATTAATATACTAAACCGAAAGAAATCTCAAAACCCCTATAAAGATACTATAACAAATAAGCTGACGATGACTTTCCGTTAAAAGCAACATTTCCTCCTGCTGATTCGAAAGATAACCGCATTCTATTATAACCCCCGGAATGTCTGTGCAGTTTAAAATATAATAATCCCCTATTGATGGAGCAACTCTTGCATCTGGTAAAGTTTGTACAAAAATTTGCTGAATACATTCTGCTAGCCCCTTAGACACATGGTCATCTTCTTTATAGAAAACTTGTGAGCCTTTGGGGGATGAAAGAGAATGGCTATTCATATGAATGCTGATAACTAAATTTGCCTTGCTATTGTTTATAATTTCTTTTCGTTTTAGCATATCATCTTTTTTCTTATTAACACTGAACGGATTATATAATCCGTTTAAAGTTGTTCTTGTCATAATAACTTTTATGTTAAATCTTTCCAGAATTTCTTTTAATGTAAAAGCATATTCCAAATTTAAACTATTTTCATCTTTGCCCGTTTTTCTGCCAACCGCTCCGCCGTCTACTCCGCCGTGTCCAGCATCTATTAAAACAATATAATTATAGCTTGGAGTACTAGTAAAGGCAGATGGCAAGGCAAATACCAAAGATAAAAGTAAAATAATTATAAGAATGATAACTATTATTTTTTTATTTAAAGTTATACACATACAACTAATATATTGCTAGCTTTTCGGCATAATGATTAATTTGTAAATTTTTATCAAAATATAAAGTTTAAAAGTTTTAAAACTAACTTGCCATAATTTATTAAGTTAATATTTTAAATATTCTAAATAAATTAACTTTTGTTAACCTGTTTTTCATATTTATTGTTATGGAGAGTTTATCCCCTTGCGAACTTGCCTTGCTTGGCACAATGCTTGCAATAGAAATAACTAAAAATAAATCTGTGGCAGAAATTAAATGCATTAAAACAATACTGGCACAAATGTTTGCAACAATAAACACACTATTGTGTAAAGCATAAAAGTACGGGATTTTAATTGATTACTTGAACCTTATCGACAATTTACATATTTTTTCAAGTGAAAACTTCTTTAACCGAATTAATTATGGTTGGATGTTTGCTTTTTGTTTTTTTGCCAATAAAAACAAGTTGCATTAAATGTTTATTGCACTTGCTTAATTTTAAATTTAACATTCAAAAAAAATTATGTTGACATTATCCTCAATGAGTGTTATTATTAATATTAATAATTCTAAAATTATAAATATAAAATATTTGCAAACATATAATTAAACTAATATAAAAATGATTATGGAATATAATAAATAGAAATATCCTAAAATGTTTAATCAAATTTCAACTAAAAAATAATAACATTATTTTTAATATATATTTTAAAATTTTTATTGTGATTTTAAAACAATTATCACATTATCATTGTTCTTAAAAAAACAGGTAAAAAATTAAATAAAACGCAATAAATTAATGTACAGATAGAACAATTAAAGGAATAGATAATTATGATGTTTAAAAACTCCATTAAGTTGTTACTTGCAAATTTTTCTTCAGTTTGGAAATTATTACTATATAAACTTATCGTTGTATTAACTGTGATGGGGCTTTTCTGGCTTACAATTCCAGCCTTGTCAAACCTACAAAACATAAACGAATTAACTGAAAGCATTACAACCTTTTTAACAACCTTCGGCTTCAATTCTCCACAAATAAGCATTTTAAATAGCCTTTATGCTATAATGCTAACTCTTTCAAATGTCATTGTCGAATTAGTTAACACAACCCCGCTTTTGTTTTTATATATCGTGTTTTTATTTACCGTTCTTCTACCGTTTTTATGGCATTTTAGTGATATCGCAATTGGCGAATCTTTATATGGCTTTATGTCTAGCCAAACAAGATATGGTTTCGTTGGTTCTATGATAAGAAAACTTGGCGTTTCGGTGTCTTACTCCCTTTTGTTCACACTTGCAGTTTTACCTTTCAATTTAGTACTGCTTGGGGGACTGGTTGGAATACTACATTTAACACTAGCTGGCGGTTTGTTGGCTTATTTACTACCTTTTATGTTATTCCTTCTATTCTTAATAGTTAGCTCGTTAAAAGCAACATTTCTAAGTGGCTGGATGCCCGGAATTGTAGTGTATAGCTGTAACGCAATAACCGGATTTAACAAAGGCATTATTGCACTTTCTCGAAGGTTTTTCCGTGTTTGGTCTACTGCAATTATTTTTATGTTTATATTGCTTGCCACAGTTATGTTTCTAGGTTGTTATTCCTTAGTTATTCTAATTCCAATAGCCTCATTATTTATTTCAATTTTTAATATGGCTATGTTTTTCGGAAGCCAAGGAATGAGATTTTATGTAGACTTAGACAGCACTATCATATCGCCTAAACGGCTTGAACAAACTGATAAAATTAACAGACTTAAATATGTTTTATAATAAGATTTTTTAATTTAAATTTAAGGAATGAAATTAAAATTCTAGAATATAATTTTATTGATTTTTAATTTATATTTTATAAATATATTCCTAAAAAACAAAAGAATATAAGCTTTGTCTTATTTGCACAATTTATAAAATAAGCATAATAACTTACCCCTTTGGTTAGTAATTTCTTTAAGGCAATATTTAAACTTAAAGAATTGCTTCGCAATCTTAATTATTATTAATTTTAACAATGAAAATTTGCAGACAATTTTTTTGCCTGCTTAAAAATATAAGGAGAAAAAATGAACAAACAATTAATAGAAGGACAAGAGAAATCTTTTATTTCTTCTAATCCTCAACAAAAAAAACAAAAATCGAGAAGTATGGGCGAACAGGTAAACTCATACCCGAACAAACTTCCACAAACAAACCTTGCGCCTAAAAGCACAATTCTAAACACTAATACGAACAAAGATAAAAAAGTGAAAATAACCTTTCTTGGCGGTGTTGGCGAAATTGGTAAAAATATGACTGCCTTTGAATATGGCAATGAAATAATTATTGTAGACTGTGGAATGACTTTCCCAGATAACGACTTACCTGGTATTGATGTTGTGATTCCAGATATTTCATATCTAATTGCAAATAAGCATAAAGTTAAAGCCATAATTTTAACCCACGGACATGAAGACCATATTGGTAGTCTACCTTTTGTACTGAATGAAATAAAAGCTACAATTTATGGTTCACGACTTACTTTGGCTCTTGTCGAAAACAAAATGAAAGAATTTTCAAAGGTGAAATATAAAGCAATCGCCGTTAAACCTAAAAATTTGCTCAAAATAGGCAATTTTTCTATTGAATTCATAAAAGTAAATCATTCAATTGCCGGCGCCCTTGCTGTTTGTATTAACACACCAGCAGGAAATATAATTCACACTGGCGATTTTAAAATTGATTTCGCCCCTATTGATGGCTCAATAACTGACATTACACGCTTTGGCGAACTCGGGAAAAAAGGTGTTAGCCTGTTAATGTGCGAAAGCACAAATGTCTGCCGTAAAGGATATTCTATGAGTGAATCGAATGTAGGAAAGGTTTTAGAAGAAGTTGCGTTTAAGCAACATCCAACTAAACGCTTAATCATTGCAACCTTTGCAAGCAATATTCACCGTTTACAACAAATTTTAAATTTATCTCAAAAATATAAAAGAAAAGTTGCCTTTACTGGACGAAGTATGATTAATGTATCTGAAGTAGCAATGAAAGTTGGAGAGCTTACTTATGATAAAAAAAATATAATTGATGTTGAAAAAATAAGCAAGTATGCCGACAGTGAGTTGGTTATTATTTCAACAGGAAGTCAAGGCGAACCTATGAGCGCATTAACTCGAATGGCTTCCGACAACTTTAAAAATATTAAAATTGGCGAAAATGACACAATTGTGCTTTCGGCTTCGCCTATCCCTGGTAACGAGAAAAATGTTTATAATGTTATAAACCGCCTATATAAAAAAGGTGCAGAAGTTATTTATGATGAACTTGCAGATGTCCATGTTTCTGGGCATGCCTGTCAAGAAGAAATAAAAGCCATTCACGCACTTACTAAGCCTAAATTTTTTGTGCCCATACACGGTGAATATCGACATATGAAAGTTCACAAAGAACTAGCAATGAAACTAGGAATGGAAGAACGGCACATTATAATTCCTGATATTGGAATGCAGCTTGAGCTTACGCCGAACAATTTAAAAAAGACAGGCTTTACAAAAGCAGGAATGAGATTGGTTGACGGAATGACTTTGGGAGATACAGAAAGCAATGTTTTGAACGATAGAAAACAACTTTCGGAAGACGGTTTTTGTGTTGTAATTCTAACAATTTCGGGCACAACCTCTGAATTGGTAAGCGAGCCTTTTGTTATAACACGCGGAGTTGTTTATAATTATGAAGCAGATGTTATTGTGCGAGAATTAAAATCAAATTTGAGTGTGTTTATTAAAAGCTATGATTTTAAAGAAATGGAACTTTCTTTGTTAAAGAACGAAATCAGAAAATTTGTATCTAATTTCATTTACAAACGGACAAAACGCAGACCAATAACTTTGGCAATGGTTATGATGGTTTAATTAAAAAAGTTCCAAATTAAACTCAGTTTATTAAAATAATTAGTTTATTAATAAAATAGTTAACTCTCACCAACTTTAACTGGTTGAGAAAAACTGCTAGATACTTTTATTAAAAAAGAACAAAAAGATATTTTTGTTCTTTTTTAATAATTTTGAATAAAGTTGTGTTTGTTATTATGTTTTTACTGACAAGTGTAAAATAAAAACTGGGCTAATTAAAAATCTTTTAAAAATAAAGATTATTTTGGCATTGAAAAATATTTTCATATTATAAAATATTTATATTTCTAAACAACTTTTTTCTTTCTGATTTGTATTATTTCTATTTAGTATGCGTAAATTTCTAATATGCATTGTTGATTTGTTTTAAATTTTAAAAAATCTCCTTAGATAAAAAAGTGATGTTTTTATTGAAAACAAAGAAAAATGATTTTAGATAATTATAAAACAAATACAAATAGTTCAGAGATATTGCATCGTGAGTTGAAAATTAAACTTAATCATCTCTTTTATACTTACCAAGTTTAATTAAACAATCTTTATAAAATTTGATGAATTACATATGTAAAGCAAGAAGTGCAATTTTGTAGGAGCAAATGAGTTTTAATGTCATAATGAATTGGAATTTTATTTAAAATTAACTGCCAGTTTAATTTAAATTGTCAGTTGACAAATACTATTTTAATTGATATAATTCAAAGTATCTTTATTGAAACATTATTATAATTGTTTATCATATTTTAAACATATGAAAGATGTTAAACAAATTTGCATAAATTAAAAAATCTGATTTAAGCACATACTTTAATTAATAGCTACAAGAAAAACTTTTTGAAATGCAAAAATTAATAAGTGCAAAGCTGAATTAGATTATACCGCAAAGAAGTTCAGAATATGACAAATAGTTTAAGCGAATTAAGCAGTCAAAAAATGCCTAACTCGAACTAGAATAACATTAGTCAACATAATCATAATAAAGTTTGACACAAAAAAACAAGTTAAATAAAAATTTTTGGAGAGTTACTCAAGCTGGTCGAAGAGGCGGTCCTGCTAAGACTGTAGGAGTGTAAAAGCTCGCGAGGGTTCGAATCCCTCACTCTCCGCCATGCGCACCGAAAACGAATAAAGGTTCGTTTTCGGTGTTTTTTTCTAGTTTTATCTCTTGTTTAGGGTCTAAGCTAGCATTGTAAAAAATCATTATTTTGTCTTTAAAACAGTAGGCTTTTCGCACAAATAACTCAATCAATCTTTTTCGGTTGTTCGCAACTGTATAATCTAGATTTGCAAAGCTATAAATAAATTCTGAAACTTTTTTCTCATCTAGCGGTTTAATTGCAATGACTTCTTGTCTTGCAATTTTTTTCTCACTTTTTCTTTTTGCTTTTTCAAGTTCTAATATTCTGTCTTGTGTAAGAGAAGTATACATTCCTTGCTCAACAGCTTTTAGTAAGTTATCTAAACTTTTGTTTATTTCATTTAACTCACTTTGCAAAGATTTCATAACCAAGTCTTCACCTAAGGTTTCGTTAAACTCTTTAACTATCATTTTAGATAGTTCCGCCACCTTGTCAGGTTTCAACACATATTCTAGTGTTTGATCCACCACAAAGTTTTCCATTAAATCTTTTGGAAACGCTTTACTTTCGCAAGACTTAATGTCTTTTTTTCTTTGATAACATTTGTAATATTTATGAACTTTTCCCGCTTTACTAGTTCCTGTTTCTGCTGTCATTAAAGCCTCGCAATAACCACAGTGCATTTTGCCACTTAATAAATATGGCACTTTTGCATTTAGCCTTCCACCTTTTTTATGATGATTTCTTTCCAATTTCATTTTTGCTACCTCAAATGTATTTAAGGAAACTATTGCAGGCACAATGTGAGTGTATTCTTCCTCGTCAATTTCATAAACTCCTGCATACTTTTTATTTCTCATAATTTTAGAAACCATATTGCATGTAAACACTTTGCCTTGCTTGTTTCTAACACCCATTTCGTTTAACTCATCAGCAATTTCTTTTTGAGTTTTGCCTTTTGTATAGTCATCAAAAACCTTTCTTATGTAAACCGCTTCATCTTCTTTTATTGTCCATTTTTTGTCTATAATTTCGTAACCAAACAAAACCGTTCCGCCAATAAAATTTCCTTTTATTAAACTTTCATTTATTCCACGCTTAACTTTTTGCGAAAGTTCAGCTGAGTAATATTCAGCAATACTTTCAAACAAACCCTCCATCAAAATTCCGCTAGCGTCGTCAGAAATATTCTCTTTTGCAGATAAAACTTTAACATTATTTTTCTTTAAACTATTTTTATAAATAGCACTGTCATACCTATTTCTTGCAAACCTGTCTAATTGATATAACTATCACATAACTAAATACTTTTTTCTTGCTGTCATCAATCATTCGTAAAAAATCAGGACGCTTGTCAGTAGTTCCACTTATTGCCCTGTCTATATATTCGCCAACAACTCTAAGCCCTTGCCTTTCGGCAAAAGCATGACACTCTCTAAGTTGCCCCTCAATACTTTGTTCGGTTTGTCCATACGAACTAAACCTAGCATAAATCACCGCCTTATCATTCATAACTCAACTCCTATCAACATTTTCTCCTTTCAATATTTTTTCCTACAACACACACATACCACAACCTTTTGCAACAGTCCAGCAAAAAATCTGAATACTTTTTCATCAACCAAATATATTTAATTGTTTTTAATTTCATTATTTAATAATCCATAAACATCACCCGCATTTAAGTTTTCCATATTTCCACCAGCCTTTGCATAATTTATTAAATCCTCTGCAAAAACTTTTCCTGCCAAAACAGAAAAGCTTTGATATAATTTTTCATTTCCTTTTCTTTTTCTATCACTATTAAATTCCACTACAACAACATTTTGTGGTGGTTTTTTTAAATCTATAATTTCTTCAAAATCTCTTCTATATTTCAAATTTACTTTCCTCCAATAATAATATAATCCCTTGAAATATTTTTTTTTAAATAACTTTATATTCTTGTTAAATTTTATTTTTTAACTTTTTTAAATTGCGAATTATTTATAATATTTTTGCAAGTTAATTAAGGGTTACAGATTTATTTTCACTTTTAATAAACATAAATCATCCTCTTAATTATCCAGATAAATTCTTTGAAAAAAGAATTTTCTGGAAGGAGGAAAAGCCAGCCGAAAAATGAGCCAATTTTAACTTTTTAAAATTGCGAATTAAAAAGCCTGAGCTTTTCCGATGGAAGTGGGTATCCCACCTTGCCGTAAAGAACAAGGGGAGCAATGTTTCAGTAAGTGTAACACGCCAAAAAGTGCTATAACACTGGCAATTTGGCAACTTTCGTGCAAAACATGTTACCCCCGCTTATCCTGTTTAGCCTAATTCCTTAAACTGTTTCACATTAACAATGCGAATAACATTCTTTATTTTTCTTTTTTTCTTTAAAGAGAGGTAATAACAATTACATATAAATATCCGACTCCGCAAGCCTTCTTTCATAATCATATTTATCTAATCTTCTTAGAAAGTCATTAAACTCTTTTCCATATGTATCATGATAATAATTTAACAACGACAAGCAATAATCAAACTCTTTTGATTGCATTTTTTTCTTGTAAGCATGCCATCGTCTACCTTTTAAATTCACTTCTTCTTTTTGTTTATTTACTCTTCCAACCTTAATTGCTTTTTGTATTGTTTGGTTGCCTAATCTTCTAAACAAATCTTTTAAATACATATCTTCATTTTCAGAATATCTTTTCTTTTTCCAGTCTTTTAATTTATCTAACTCAGACATATAATTATTAAAACTCTCACTTGTGGCTTTTCCATTTTTTAAAATAAAAGTTGTAATATCATCAACAACAGGTTTTAGGTTTCTCATATTTTCACTGTCGTAACTAACTCTTCCATCTGTCGGCATTCTTTTATATAAAGAAACAAGTTTTTTGTTTATGGCTTTTCCCATATCGTAATTACTTAAATATGATTTATAACTATCTAAAATCTCTTTTCTTGCGGCAACAATTTTGCTCGAAGCGTTTGATAGTTTTTTCTCAAAAATCATTTTACTTTTTTCGATTTCTTTTAAGCTTATCTTTCCATTTTTATATGTAAGCTTTCCACCCTTAGAATAATATCTTGGTTCTTTTTCAAAAAATGAAATATGCAAATGTTTGTTGTCAGTGTTATCATGCAAGCCTGCATACCAAACAATGTTATATTCATGAAGACCAACTCTTTCAAAAAACTTTGGCAACTCTGATTTTAAAAATCTATGTGCTTGTTCGTAATCTCTACAAAACTCATTTCCAAAATCTGTTTTAAATGAAATTAACATATCCCAAATATTACTCTCTGTTGTTTGCAGTTGATTTTTCAACTCTTGTTTTTGATCTTTATTTAAACATCCATTTTCATTAAACACACCCGAGCTTTTTTCATTGTTGCCAACATACTCAAAATAGTCTTTTGCAATTTTGTCTGTTGAGCCTGTGTCGACATAATTTAAATAATTGTATTTACCTTTGCACGAAACAAAATTTCGCTGCTTTGTGTAATCTCTACTTTTACCAACATATTTTTCTACTGGTTGATAATACATAACTTTTAAAACAATATTATTTTTATCGCTTATTTTTCATCACCTCACTTATTACAATTTATTAAAATCGTGGTTGTATTTTACCATTGAATATATAGCACTTGTTTTATCTTCAACTTCTTCAAGCACTTCTAAAATTTTATCTTGCCTATCTTCTTTAAAAGCAGACTGCTCAATTAAAGAAACAAGAAACTTGTTATAACTTGAATAACCACCTTTTGAATAAATTTCATTTAGTCTTTTTAATAACCTTGCATCTCTAATCCTAATCAATACCTCCCACTTCATTTTGCCAGATTTCATCAACAACCTCCTCATCTAAGTATTTACTCCTGCACCTATTAAAGTCCGCACAAAGCCGCACGCACGTTCTCAAACCCTTAATAACCACACTCTTTCAACCTTCCCTTGAAATATTTATATCTTAAACTCATTTTAGCCACCTCCTTTTATGAGTTATCAATTAATACTACCCCTCCCGATGTGACAATGGTTGTCACATCGGGAAAATTTTTTCTGTTTTAAAAAACATTTGCCCTCCACTTTATAAGGTACAGGTTTTTTGAAAAATCAACCTGTTTTAAAAAAATACTTTAAAAAATATTAAATACCCTACAATATATAAGGGACAACTTTTTTCAAAAGTAGGGGTGTTTTTTCAAAAATAATTTTATTTTTTGAAATACCTCTCTACTTTATAAGGTACAAGTTTTTTGAAATGAACAGGTGTTTTAGCAAAAAAACCTTCAAAAACATTTACACTCTACACTATATAACGGACAGGTTCTTCAAAAATGTCAGTAGTTTTAAAGAAAATAGATAAAAAAAGAACAACATTTTTTGTTGTTCTTTAATCTAAATATTAAATTACTATATAAGGGAAATATAACCTAAAAAATAAATTTTGAATTTTAAATAAGTTTCTAATCTTTTTAGTGGTTAATCAAACACCTTATCTAACACAACTTCTAATGTTCCGTCTTTTGCATATGGTGTTGCATCCAGTAACTTGAAATTATGTTTTTCAACATTTACTTTGTCATCAAAACCTAAAATATAAGACTTTGCAATTTTATATATTATCTCAGTAGGTGCTAATCCATAAACCTGTTTTCCAAATATATGGTTTAATCTTTCTTTATCGTCTGGAAACAGCTTCTTCATTTTATCACTTCTGTATAGTCGTTTAACAATCTCTGTTATATATAATCCAGATTTCATATATAGGTCCATAAAAGTATGTTCTGGATTATCGAAACATCCAGGGTTTTCTTTTTCTAAAAGATCAACCATTTCTTTCACAACATTTTTAGGTGTAAAAATTTGGTTAGTTTTCTGTGGAGGGATGTAATCAAAAACATCTTTTTCCATATCATCTTCAAAGTAGTTTGAAAGTTTATTTTTTATATTTAAAAATTCTTTTATAGAGTCATTAAAAACCACTGAGTCGAAAAAACCACTGTAAGTTTTTGTTTCTCCGTCTTCACCTTTATAATCAAATCCATCTCTAAGTTTTCTAAACTCTTCAAGAGAAATGCTTGTAACTTCCCTAAACACTTCATCAGGAATAATACTATCGAAATTTTCTAATGTTGTATTCTGATCTCCATAGGCCATTATAAATGATGGAATAGTTCTAGAAAAACCTCTTAAGTGATCTCTCACATTATCCATAAGAGAGTTTCTTTCTCTTTCCTTTTTGCCTACCTCTATAGATTCAATGATTGTTTTACCCGAATTTTCTATAATATTATTAACTTCAAATTGAATATCTTGTGAAAAAGCAGCTTCTAGCTCTTTTTTCATCACATCAAACTTTTCATTTATTTCATTAATTAGGTTGGGGTTTTTGCTTGCCCTTGCCTTATCAACCTCTTTACTTCTTTCATTTTCTAACTTATTATTTTCAATTTGTAGGTTGCCATATTTTTTTCTAATAGTAAGTTCTGTGGAATCATTAATTTTTTTAGCTAGTTTTTTCTGTGCTGATGCGGATAAATCCTTACCATAATTTTCTTTTGCAGTATTAATAAGCGGATCAGTTATATTTTTTCTAAACACATTAAGAATATCATCTAAAACCTCATCCTTTTTACCTTTAGATTCTTTTTGGTGTTCTATGTTATCAACAGCCTCAATAAGTGATTGCTCAATATCACCATATAATTTAGGACCGAAAATATCACCAGCAATCCCTATTATCTTATCTTCAGGTATTTTAACATCTGCGTTATCATCTAAGCTTAAATCTTTTTTAGTGTCTTCTTTAACATCCAATGTCTCCTTTGTTGCAGTAAATTTTTGAATAATATCAATAACTTCTTTTGGCGCATTGAAAATATTTCCAATATTTTGAAATAGGAAATTACTCATAAACCCTTTTCTTACAACTTCCTTAGCGTGAATTGCTCTTGGTATAGAAAGAACTTTTTCAGCATCTAACTCAACCATCTCGCCTTCGTCGTCCTCTCCATAAACTGGAAAGAAGTTTAACAACTCTCTCACATGTTTTTTGCGAGTTTCCGAATCACCTCTACCATCTGCAGTGTCGCTAAACAAACCGTTCGCAACCTCTTCAATAATTGTAAGTGTTCTAGCCGGATCAAAATCAAAAATGTAAGCATTTTCTTTTCTCATCTGTTTACCGTTTATATTAAATATGCAAGGATTTTGTGCCCTAAACGACGCTTGCATATATAAAGCAGGGCTTTTAATGCTTGACAGCATCATTACTCCTGTCCATTCTGGAATTGTTATGCCAGTTGTAAGTTGGCCCACAGAAATTGTAATTGTTTTTTCATAATTCTTAATTGCACTAACCACTTTATCATAGGAGTTTTTAATATTAGAATCAATATCAACATCACTTTCAGAATTACCCTCATCGTCTAACCTTCCATCTCCAGCAGCCAAAACAATTTCGTATTCTCTAAAAATAGGATGTTCTTTTAACTTTCGTGCTAAGGCTTTTGCACTATTTACATATTTCAATAACCAAAGAGTATGTTTTAGCTCAGCTCTAAGCTCATCGGTAGAAAACGGAAATTTTCTTTGACTTGTTAAGGATTCTAAAAAGGCATCCACAGAATCATCATAAACAAATTTTCCACTTGCGTTTGTTCGGAAAAACTCATTTAAGTCCCAGTAAAATTCTTCATTTTCACCATCATCATTAAAGTCTGCACCCTGCTCTACCTCATTCCTTACAATATCAGACATTTTGTATGTAAATAAATTTAATTGAGGAAGATTCTCATATGGGTTTTCTTCTTCTGATATTACACTCCAATCTCTTTTTGCTTGTTGTTCGTCAGCATAAGTCCAATTGTAAATGGCTTTTGAAGAAAACTTTTCATTTGATAACGCTTTAAATGGAGTTCCTGATAAATGAAGTGTATATTTTCTATTAATTTTATCAAAAGCAACATCTGTTTTATATGTATCAACTCCTTCGTGTGCTTCATCTATAACTAAGATATCCCACATCAAATCACTAATATGTTTTAGTTTATCATACTGACCACCAAAATATATAGACCCCTTTAAATCTTGCAATGAAACAAACTCGATAGAACCTTTATGGTTTGGATTAGAAAGCATATCAATATATTTTTTTCTTTCTAAAACATATTTTTTGTTTTTTAATCCTTCCACTTCACTAACAAAATAATAACCAGACTCTGTACCTAAAAACTTAACATAATCTTCATACCAAGAGTTTGCAATAGCAGGCCTGTTTGTCACCACCAACACTCTTTCTGCATTAAGCTTTTTGCATAAATCATATGTTGACAATGTTTTTCCAAAACGAGGTTTAGCATTCCATAAAAATTCATTATCTTCCGTCCCATGTGAAAAGTATTTTTTAGTGATTCTAACAGCTTGTTTTTGTTCGTTTCTTAAAGTATAGGGAATTACTCCAAGTGTTTTTAATACTCCCATATTGTTTCTAAACTCAGTAAAATGCTTATATGATTCTCTTCCACCAACCTTAAACCACTCTGGCCTTCCCTCAAAGTCATGTTGTGGTTCTTTTCTTTCTATGTCGTGTTTTTCAAGGTATGAGTGAAACTCAGTATCAGTAAATCTTGTTTTACCATCAGTAAAAATTGCAATATCTTGCCACTCTTTATTCGGGCGAATATTTGCAGTTTGCGTTTGCTCTTTAATTCGAACATCAACATCTCTTTCTGTGTATCCAATCTTTGTCCAACCCTCGTTGTAAACAACACCAGGGGTTGTGTAAGCATAAATCATTGGAATAACAGGCGATGATGTTTTTATTTTAATTTTTGACATTAGTTCATTGCCTCCACATTCGACTCAATAAAGTTAATTTCTTCCTGTGATAAGCAATATTTCTTGTATAATTGATTGTCAATTTCAGATATTGATTTTAACCAATTAATATCTGATTGGTTAGTAAAATCTTGCAGAGGGACATGCTTCCACATATCTCTTTTTCCATTTTGTGTAACTTTTAAAATCCCAAGCATAGCTCTACAAAACTTGGACTTAATATAACTTAAAGCATTACTACTCTCTTGAAGAGTTTCAAATGCTCCTACACCAATAAAAGTTTGAGTATATCCGACAAAAGGCTCTCCGATAAGAGGCTCTCCGATAAGGGGCGTGCTTGAAACCTCCCCAATAGCACCCGAGCCATTATTTGCAGGAATTATAACTTTATATTTATCTATATTTTCATTTGGTTCTTCAAGATATTTTCTGTCTAAATATCTTTTAACTCTTTTATTATTTATCACCCCTAAGATTTGAACATCATTTCTACTTTTTCTATCCACATAAAAACACTCATATTTAAGACAACCGCTGGTCATCCTCTTCTCTTTTCCACCACTACTTATTTGTGATTTAATCTCATCATAATCGGCATATAGTTTATCTAAATCAAATTTGTTCTGATTGTATATAATTGAAGTTAATGATTTGTTCGTTTTTCTAGAAACTTTATTAAAAATAGATCTAAGTTCTGGAAATTCAATAAATTGCAAAATAGGATCAAATTCAGCATTTTTGTCACGATAATGTATTGCTACTCCACCCATAAAACTAACATTGGAGAAAATTTTGCTTGCAATTGGTTCAAAAAACAACACTTTAAAATGCCTGTCCTTTAGCATTTTTTTGTTCCATTTTGATGGTGTATTACCATTATTAAATAAAAACTTAGCCGGAGTTATCAATAAAACCTTGTTTCCGATTTCATATGAAGCTTCCATAAAATAATTATAAATTGAACCATCTGCTTTTTTATCACCTAAGCTTTCTTCTTGATATGGTGGGTTGCCTATTATAAAATCAAATTTCATTCCTTTTCTCCCTTTAATATTGTTAAATAATATTGTTCTGTTTGTTTTCCAATTTTTAATTTTGCAATATATTCCTGTGTGTTTGTATGAGTTTCCTTTTTCACAACCAGTGCATTCATCAGGTTGCTCCATATCTTCAAAAAATGATAATTGAAATTTGGGTATTGGCTTGCAACTGTTTGGCACAACATGTTTCAATCCGTCCATTTGCCAAAGATTCCACGATAGTATTTTTGCAATTTCAATTAACTGCTCGTTGCTTGGTTGTTTTTTAAACCTATCAAAATAATAGTCTATAAAAGTGAACAATAAATTCTCTCTGGCAATTAGCAAACTGTCACCTTGCCACTCATACCCAAATGTTGACTTATAAGCTTTCACAACCCATTCATGCCATTCATCTTCTGTTTGTGTATTTTCGCCAACTACTCTTAGCTTTCTATCTAGCGCTCCAATTCTGTCTTGAATATCAATCCATTCTCCTGATACTGTGTCATATCGGCTTGCAAGATATGGTGCTTCGCCACATGTTATTTCTAACGCTTTTTGCTTAACATAATCTTTCCATGTTTTTTCAGGCAAGTCAGAAAAAATAATTTTTTTATAATTAGTTTTCCAAGAATCTCCGCTTTCGGTATTAAAAACATTCTCTTTTTCGAACCATATCTTATCTAGTTCATTGTTTTGTTTGTTGCAAATCCAAGATGGAGTAAAAACTTCTGCTTTCTTTTTAATTCTTATTTGCTGTTCTCTTTTAGACTTTTTAATTCTTGGTTTAATTACCAATCCATTTCTGCCAGTTATCGACTTAACAGCTATATGATCATACTCCTGATAACCCTTACCCCGCATTGCATAATTATCAGTAGCCCATATTATATTCTTTTTTGAAGATCGATCTTTCAATAAAATTTCCAATAACTTCTCATCAATTTCATAAATAGAATTTTCTTGTATGTCTATATTTTTTTGCATTTATTGTCTAACTCCGTCGCAAAAGGTACACCTTTTGGACTCTTTGTCGAAAAAAACTAAAAAATTATTTGATAAAAAAATCACAAACCTTTTTGTAAAAAAAATTACAAATATCTAATAAATTATTAAAATACACTAAAATAATTCAATATTTTAAGTAAATGTGTTAAAATGATTATGATTTAATAAAAAACGAAGGTAACATACACAAACAATTCAGTAGAATTGCTTGTGCCAAAAGGTGTACCTTTTAGAACAAACAAAACGCCCTACAGAAATTGTAGGGCGTTTTGTTATGCTGTATAATAAATTTATCAAGGAGTTATTATGGAATACGGATACATAAGAGTTAGCACTGTTACTCAAAACATAGATAGACAATTAAATGAAATGCTAAAGTTAGGATTAAATAAAAATCAAATATTTATAGATAAAGAAAGTGGAAAAAATTTTGAAAGAGAAAACTATCAAAAACTTAAAGAAACACTCAAAGAAGGTGATTTATTAGTAATTAAATCTATTGACAGGCTTGGCAGAAACTATGACATGATAATTGAGGAGTGGAAAGATATTGTTAACAATAAAAATGCCGATATAATGGTAATAGATATGCCCCTTTTAGATACAAGATCGGAAAGCAAAAATCTTGTGGGTAAATTTATAAGTGATATTGTGCTTCAAATACTATCTTTTGTAGCAGAAAACGAAAGAGATTTAATTAAAAAACGCCAAGCCGAAGGAATTCGCATAGCAAAATTAAAAGGTAAACATTTGGGTAGACCCAAAACACAATTACCAAAAAACTTCAACTTAATATGTAGCAAATATAGAAAAAAAGAGATCTCATTAGCCGAGGCCTTAAAATCTCTTAATATGTCTAAAAGTACATTTTATAGACACCTAACTTTCTAGATAAATTATACTGACATAACAAGCCTACTTAAATAGTGATGACAAGCATCCAATACATAAACTTTTTGGAAATCTATTTTGTTTTTATATTTACAAATATTACAGTTTTTTAACATTCAATCCCGGCAAGTGTAGCCCAAATAAAACACTTTTCTTTTTTATTATAGTAATTTAATTTTTATATTTTCTTATTATACTGATAATTTCATCACCATATCTTTTCAACTTATTAGTGCCAATACCAGTAACACTTAAAAACTCTTCATCATTTATAGGCATAATTTCTATAATTGAATCTAATGTTTTGTTAGTAAAAATAATATATGGCGGCTTGTTTTCCATTTTAGACTTATCTAATCTATATAACCTCAATTCTTCTTTTATCTGCCAAAATTTATTGTTGTCTGTTTTATCTTCAACTTTAATTGATGACTCTTCTATTTTATCTTCATTTAACATACTTGCTTTTTCACTAACTAATGAATCATCAATTTCTTTATAATAGCTAACATTCTTCATATTGTCTGGGAGATTTATTTTATTGGTTACGTTATACTCTTTTTTTGAAACGGTATAATTACAACCTGTATTGTTTGGCTTATAATTTGTGCAACCCAATAGTGGAAATTGATTTTTTGTTTTTATTATTAAATAGCCATCAACACATTTTGGACATTTTGTAACAGACATTTCTCCACCAGATAAATTGTTGGACAAGAACCCGCAAACCTCAGACTCGTTAGTACAAATCCATAGATACATACTTGTAGTTTTGCTAAACCTTCTTTGTAAAGGATACCCACAATGTGGGCACAGTTTATTTGTTATTAATGATGACTCTGAAGGTTTAATATCACCATATAATAAAATGTTTTTATATTCATTTTTCAACTCTAAAATAAACTCTGACGGTTTGCTTTCAGGAACTATAAAATAAACCCTGTTTTTTGTTCTTGTCATGGCCACATAAAACAACCTCCTCTCCTCAGCATACTCCATTTCATCTTGCCTATGTATTACAAGATTTAAAACTGGATCATCTTCAATTTTTGAAGGAAAGCCATAGACTGCGTTTTTGGCATTAATAATTATTACATTATCGTATCCTAGACCCTTAGAGCTGTGAGCTGTTAAGAATGAGATGTTTATTTTTGGGTATTTTCTTGACCTAACTTTATTTCCATACTCTACATACTCAAAATATCCGGTTTTTTCTAAGTTTTTTCCATCATAACCGTATCTTCCTATTAATAGTATATCTTGTTTTTCTTTGCCGTCTCTTTTTATAATATCTTCAATAGCTAACTCAATAGCTCTTCCCATTCTATTAAGTGGTCCATCTTTTATTGCTTTTTCGTTATACTTTTTAGGTGAATCGTTATAGGAGTATATTATAACTGGATCAATAATATTTTTCGGTGACAATAATCTTTTAGCAATTTGATTTTCATTTTTTTGAACAAAGTTTCCTGCAATATCTATTACTTCTTGTGCATTTCTATAAGTTTTGACTATTTTTAAAATTTTAGCATAACCCATTTTTTCTTTAAACTGTGTGAACAGCGACAAGTCTGAGCCACTAAATGCAAATATAGATTGCCAGTCATCTCCAACGGCCATAATTTTAGCATCCGTGACTTTTGCTAGCTCCTTTGTTAAATCAAATCTTTGTCTAGAAATATCTTGATATTCATCGACAATTATATATTTAAATGATAATTTTTCTGACATTGATTCAACGTCTTTCAATATTCTGGCAGCCTCATTGATCATGTCTTGAAAGTCTACTGCATTATTCTTATTTAACTCTCTCTGATAATCCAAATAACACTCTCTGCATATTTCTAAAAACAATTTAGTCCTTTCACTTTTAGTAGTCCTTATCATCCGGAAAAAGTCTTCTTCTGTATAACCATTTGTCTTGAAATTGCTAATAAAACCACTTATAAGAAATGTCATCTTACTTATATATTTATTTTCCTCAATGGAAACTAGTTTAGAATACACTTCCTCATATTTTATAGGATTTAAAACAATACCTTCTTTTTCTAACTTATATTTTAAGTGTTCTATAAGATTTTTCCCATCTTTATATTTCGAAAAAGTATATATAAGCTTAGTGTTATGAGTTTTATGAAGCTTTATTTTATCTTTTATATTACTCTTGTACTTTTCTAATTCAGCTTCATTATATAAATCATTATTTCCATCCTCGGAAATACCAAAGTGTTCAAGATAAATATGTTTTCCGTTCTGTTTAATTAAAAAGTCTGGCCTGTATAGTTTTCGTGACATCGAAATATGATACGGATATTTAGGTTCATATTCATATTCAATTCCATTTAAATACAAGTAGTTTGCTATCTGAACCTCTTGGTGAGAATTAACCACTTCATTATTTAGTGTCTTTTTTTGTTTTGAAGATGTATCAATATAATGTTGATTTATTTCATTTAAAGAACTTTTCATTGTTGTAAAGTCAGATTTTGCAATATGGTTTAGTAATGAATTCTTTTTATCTCCTTCATATGAATAATCAAAATAACTTCCAAAAAATAACAAAACTGTTTTTGACATTATAGGATTCTTTATTATCTTTTTAAAATAATTAGCAACGCAATTATACAAGAAACCATCATCAACAATATTAAGCTTATTATCATTCTTTTTTCTTATTATTGCATTACCAGCCGAATGAAAAGTTGTTATCGGACAGTCTATTTTAAGATTCTTATTGATTCTTTCTTTAAGTTCATTCACAGCCTTATTTGTAAATGAAATTACAAGTATATCCCTCGGATTAATATCTTTCTTCTCTACTAAATATTTAACTTTAGCGGCAACTGTGGTTGTTTTACCTGCACCTGCACCTGCAACAACTAAAGAATAGTCCTCATCGGTTAATATTACTTTTCTTTGATCTTCATCTAGTAATATGTTTTTATCAACACTTTTTAAAATCCCATCTAAATATTCTTTTTCACTTGTTAATGAATTAGAAATGAATTTTTCATTATTTAAATCAACTAAGCTTTGTATATTTTCATATTTATTGAAGAAAGAGTGAATAGAATCACTATTAATATTATTATTTTTAGCATATGAATCAATAAGATTATTTTTATAGATAATATGAAGAGAGGAATACAGTTCTTTAAATTTTTCCTTAAATACATTCATCTCTTTTACAGAGATGTATTTATTAGCGTCTAGAAATTTAGATAACTCCTTGCCAAAATTATCAACTGGATTATCATTCTGCAAGCTATTTCTTTTTTTATTCTTAAAAATATTAAATATTTTCATAAAGTTTCCTTTTTAAAAGCTTAAATTTATAACATTAATTCACCATTAATTTACTTGTTATTTCAATAAATTTGGCTGGAATTTTGTTTTGTAACTTCCACACTATGCTCATTGGCCTATTGTCCTTATGTGACACATAGTCTGCATAGCCTAGTATAGTATAATTTTCTGTCAATCCAAACTCATTCGTTCTATTATCTCTAACGCATAATAGCACTTTACTACCTTGA
>JAQVYC010000006.1 GCA_028708805.1 Clostridia bacterium
TTGTAATTGAGTTTACTAGATTATTTTTAATTTGTGTTAATTTTTCAGAAAGTACAACTTTAACAGTTTCCGCCGTTTCTAATTTTAAAACATCTTTTGGCAATGTTTGCAATTCATCTTGTAAATAATTTCTTGTTTGTTCTATTGTCGGTATACCGTAAATTATTTTACCATTTTCAATCATCTTTCTTCTAATGTTTTTAACAACATAGCTTTCACCATTCGAAATTAATTTAGATGATAAGTCTTCATCATAAGCACACAACAAATCACAATAAATCTTATTGTTTTTATCATACAATCTGAAAAAATTTTTAAAGTGTGGATTTATTACTTTCCCAACATTATCAGAAATTTTGATTTTTGGTATAACTTGATTCTTTTCTTCGACCGCAACCAATTTGTAAACCCCACCTAAAACAGGGCTAGATTTAGCCGTAATTAGATTTTCACCCACGCCAAAACTGTCAATAGGTGAATTCTGCTCTAAAAGCAAAGATATTTTATATTCATCTAACGAATTAGATACAATTATTTTAGTATCCTGCAAACCATGGTCATCCAACATTTTTCTTGCTGATTTAGATAATCTTACCAAATCACCACTATCAATTCTAATGCCTGCTAAATTTTTTCCCAACGGCTTTAATATTTCGTTTTGAATTTTTATTGCATTTGGCAACCCACTTTTTAAAGTATTATAAGTATCAACAAGCAAAACACATGCATTCGGATAGGTTTCTGCATATGCTTTAAAAGCGGAATATTCACTGTCAAAGCTTTGAACAAAACTATGTGCCATAGTTCCCAAAACTGGAATATTATATTTTTTGCCTGACAATGTGCAGGCTGTTCCAACTGCTCCTGCTATATAAGCATCTAAGGCACCTTCAACCGCCGCTTCTTTACCTTGTGCACGCCGTGTGCCAAACTCCATTACACTTCTACCAAGAGCACTTCTTACAATTCGATTAGTTTTTGTTGTGATTAAGCTTGAATGATTAAATATTAGAAGTAAAGCGGTTTCAATTAATTGCGCTTCAATTAAGGGCGCTTTTATTGTAATAAGCGGCTCGTTTGGAAATATAACAGTTCCATCTTCCACGGCCCACATATCTCCGCTGAATTTTATATTTTTCAAATAATCTAAGTACTCTAAACTAAAATTCCCATTTTGTTTTAAATAATCAATATCACTTGTCGACAAACTAAATTGATTTAAATATTTCAAACATCTTCCAATCCCGTTCGCTATAACAAAACCACCCTTGTCTGGAATTTGTCTAAAAAACAAGTCAAAATATGCAACCTTTTCTTTCATTCTTTTATTAAAATAACTTTGCCCCATAGTGAGTTCATAAAAATCCATTAATAAATTCATTTTTTTCCTTTTAATTCTATCTAATGTAATTGATTATTTTCAATTAATTCAAATCAACTTTATTTTACAGACCTAATGTTAATTGTTCTGTATTTTGTTTGCTATTTGTTTTTGATTTGCCAAATTCATTTTGAACGAATTTCATTACTATAAATTTTTTTTCTAATTTGAAATGTTCTTCTTTTTCAGCCTTTTGAGTAAAATCAAATTGTTTGTAAATCTCATTTACGGTTTCTTTCCAAGTTCTTTCTTCATCTGTTAATTCATAAATATAATTTTTATATTCCTCATAGTTAGATATCAATCCAATATTTATAATATTCTTTAATAAATGTGATTTGTTTTTACACACTTCTATTTGAAGATATAATAAATATTTTTTATAATAATTTTCAGACATTAATTTGTTAAATTCTTTCATTTCATTTCCTTAATTTTTTATTTTTATCTTGTTTTTTCATTATGCATTTGAAAATTTGTTTTCTCTTTTAGAGAAACAACACTAATTCCCAAATCTTGCATTCGTTGTAATGCATTTTGATGATTTTTTTCTGCATTATGTTCTGAATTATCAAAAGTATAAACACCATTCTCTGCTACAAAAATTTTCGTTGGTCTGTTATGGTTTTTGTTAAACTCGTTAAAATTTGTAGCAAATTGTAAAACACAAATATCAGTACAGCACCCCACAACTAAAACATTATCCCAGATGTTTCCTTTAACCAGATTTTTAAATGCCTTTGTGTTAAAACCATTTGTTGTATTCTTTTCTATTACTATAAGATTGTTTTCGTATGATTTTACTTCTGGAATAAGCTCACTTTGACTTGTTCCCCCAATACAATGAGGCGGAAAATCTTTGAATTCTGCATCATCAGGCATATGACAATCTTTAAAAGCAATAATTGTATATTTTTTTTGAATTGCTTTTTTAATTTCATTTACTACAGTTCCAGTTATTTTGTTAATATTTTTATCTGCCAACGGTCCTTCATTTATAAAACCATTAACCATATCTACCACTACTAAAAGATTATTTTTCATATTAAACTCCTAATTTATTATATGACCTGATATTAGCATTATGATAATATCAAATTAATTGCATCTTGTCAATGCTTTTTCAAAAGATTTGACATAATATTATTAAAATGATAATATGACTAAAACAATTAGTAGAAAAAAGTCAAAATTAAGTAGGAGATAAAAATGGAGATATCAAACCAAGATGCAGATTTTTTAAAATTTTATTCTGACAAAGAGTATGAAAAGCCTTCGGTTACAATTGATGCCGTGATTTTTAGAATTGTTAATAAAGAAGCGGACAATTACAGAAGGTTACCTGAAAAACAATTACAAGTGCTTTTAATAAAAAGGCAGAATCTTCCTTTTCTCAATTTATATGCTCTGCCTGGGACATTTTTAAACTTACAAAACGAACTCAGCCAAACCTTAAAACTTTGCGTTAATGATAAAGTTGGCTTGAAAGATTATTATTTTGAACAACTTTTTACTTTCGGAGAAAAATCTCGTGACCCTCGCACACGAGTTCTAAGCGTGAGTTATATGTTGCTTACGAATGGCAATGATAATATAAATGGCGAATGGTTTGATATTGATATTAAAGATAAAATTACATTATCTCAGGAAAAAAAGTATGGTTTTCTAAGAAAAAAACAAGTAAATTTAATTTTAACAAACCAAAATCAAAATATTAAACTGCAAAATCTTATTAATGTAAGTTTTGAAAAGGTAAATCTAGAAGAGAAGAAAGTTACTGAAATACAAAAAACAGATTTGGCTTTTGACCATATAAAAATGATTTATTATGCAACCGAACGCTTAAAAAACAAATTAGAATACACAGATATTATTTTTAATCTTTTGCCTCAAAATTTTTCATTAACTGAACTTAAACAATCTTACGAAGTAATATTAAGGGAAAAACTTCTAGATGCAAATTTTAGAAGAAAAATTGCTAAAATGGTCAGCCCAACAGATAATTTTTTAACAGGTAAAGGTTTTCGCTCATCTAGGCTTTATGAGCATAATCCATTGTGGACTTTTTCTAATTTGGTTTAATTTTTTCCGTGAGAACTTATTTGTTTTAATGTTCTAAATGTTATTATTCTCTTTTATTGTTTCAAACAAATCTTGAACTATTGAATCTACATCTTCTGTTTTAATGTTAGAATAAATTTTATCATAAGAATATTTATTAAAATCTATTGAACTGCCTTGTCGTTTTTTTAAGTAATTCACTGTTACTTTATCTCTTTTTATTAATCGTTCAAATCGAATTCTTTGTGGGCATTTTATTAAAACTTTTAAATCGCAAATCTTCCAATAATAAGTTATCGGCAATAACAAGTAATCTAAAATAACTAATTTGTTTTTTGCAAGTTCTGCATTTATTATTTCTGACATTTTCTTCCAAGTTAAATCTGTTAGAATCTGCATATTTTTTTTGCCAGAAAAAACCAAATCTCCTAATTTCTTACGAGAAAACTTCTTGCTTTCGTCTAAAATTTTATCACCGAAAGCTTTTCTTAATTCACATTGCACTTCTGGCTGTTCAACAACCCTATGCCCAATTTCATCAATTAATATTATTTTGCCGTTTAGGATTGATGCCAATTTTTTTGCAATCTCAGATTTTCCACACCCTGATTCCCCTGTTATTCCAATAACCATAAGAACTCCAATTAATTATAATTCTTCTTTATTATACACAATATTTTTATTTATGGATTGATTTTTAATATTAAAATTTTTTATTGTTTTGAGCTTATACTCTCTTACGCATTAATTCAATTACTTCTTTCGGGACAAAACCATCAGTGTTTTTGGTCCTATCTATTTCTCTTACCTTGCTAGAACTTATTTCTTTAAACTCGTTTTCAGCACGAAAATAAATAGTTTGCATATGTGCCATTCTGTAATTATAATCCGCAATCTCTTCTTCATATTTATAATCAATTTCATTTCGAACGCCTCTAACAAGCCATTTACATCCAAGCCTTTTCGCGGCATCAACCGTAAGTTCGTTATAAGTTATAACAACCACATTTTCAAATTGTTGTGATTTAAGCATTTTTTCAATCGCTGTTTTCATCTCCATATCATCATAAACTCGTTTTTTATTGCTGTTAACACCAATCCCTATGAAAATAGTATCAAAAATTTCTCGGGCTTTTCTTACAATCTGAAAATGACCTATTGTAAATGGGTCAAAACTGCCAGCAAAAAAAGCTTTTTTCATAAACTTTCCTCCTTTTGCTTGACTTCAACCTTATATTAACCTAAAATTTGTAATAAGAAAAATATTAATATTTTATCTAATGCATAAGTAAATGTTATAGCTATTTTAAAAGGGATATTACAATGCCTAAACATCTGAGTATTGAAAACATTGAAACATTTGTCTTAGTTGCTGAGCTGGGCAATATCTCTAAAGTTGCCGAAAAGCTATTTATTTCACAGCCAGCAGTTTCGCAAATTATAAACAAAATTGAAGGTGCGTTGAAAAGTCAGTTGTTAATTCGACAGTCCCGTGGTGTTATTTTAACAACTGAGGGATATGTTGTTTTGCAGGATTTTAAAGCTTTGTTAAACAATTTTAATAATACAATTTTAAAAATTAAAAAGTATAACAAACTTGAAGCTGGTGAGCTAAAAATAGGCTCAGGAGCAAATATATCAAAATGGATTCTAAGTCCAACTTTAAAGAGAATGTTTAAAGATTACCCAAATATAAAACTTAAAATAAAGGAAAACGCAACCGCAAATTTAATTGAAGATGTTCTGAACGGGTTTTTAGATTGTGCTTTAATTCCATATCAAGACACATTAGATGCAAATTTAAATCAAATTATAATTGCTGAAAGTAGATATGTAATAATTGCAAATTCTGATAATCCTGAAATTTCAAAAATTCCGAATGATGGCATTTTCTTTAAGGACTTAAAAAATTACCCTTTTATTTTACAAAGTAAAAATTCTACTACTGGTACTATTTTTCACAAATTATGCAAAAAAAACAATATAAACATAAACAATAAAGTTGAAGTTGAACGGTTCAGTTATGTTTTGGATTTGGCTTCGCAAAATATTGGGCTGGGCTTTTTACCTGAATATATTGTTAATGCAGTTTCGAGTTCTGTTCCTATAAAAATTATTGATTTAAAAGATTCCTTGCCTGCTCTTAAATATGTTGTACTTTTTAATAAAAATAATAAAAGAAATATGCTAAATATATTTATTCAAATTTTACAGGAGAATAGTATTTTAAAGTCGTAAAAGTTGAAAATGACTAATTTTTTATTAGAAGAGCATAATAAGGTTCGAAAAAAAATTATTTTAAGTTATTTTTAATGTAAAACTAAATTTATTGTGTTAAAATTAAAAATGTGAAAATTTGGTACACTTTGAAACTTTATTTTTAGGAGTTAAAATGATTGACCTTCATATACATACAAAGTTTTCTGATGGAACAGATACTGTTGAAAACTTACTTGAAAAAATTATAAAAAATAAGATTAAAATATTTTCAATTACAGACCACGATACAATTGATGGTTGTAGTTATTTGCTAGAAAATTTAAAAAGTGAACTTACAAAAAATAATATTAATTTCATAACAGGAATTGAAATTTCAACTAATTTAAATAATAATCCTATTCACATTTTAGCTTATAATTTTGATATTAATAATGAAACAATTCATAACTTAATTAAAGGTAATAAAAAGTTAAGAAAATTTAGAATTAATAAAATCATTGATGCTTTATACAATGAGTTTGGTATAAAGCTTCCAAAAAAAGATATGGATTTTATTTCAAGCCTTGAAAACCCTAGTCGTTCGCATATTGCTGCTTCTCTGGTTAGAATGGGATATTCCGATTTTCAAAGTTGTATGACAAAATATTTATATAATACATTTGGGCAATATTTTTTACCAACCGAGTTGGTTGTAAAGCAGTTAAAGGAAGCCAACATCCTTTCAGTGATTGCCCACCCCTTAAAAGGAACCAAAACAAGATTTTTGCCTAATGATAAATTTATAGAAAATATCAATTTTTTAACTGACTCAGGAATCGACGGCTTGGAATGTTTTTACTCTGAATATGATAAATCAAAAAGAGATTTAATTTTAAAAGAAGCAAAGAAACATAACCTATTGATTTCTGGTGGAAGTGATTACCACGGTTTTAACAAAAATATTGAATTAGGTTGTTTAGGCTTGGATATTGAAACCGTTGATTTGAAACATATAACCATATTAAGTAAATTTAATCTCAATAAAATAAATGAAAGCTAAACTATTATTAATATAAGTGGAAGACTTGAAAATTTTTCTAGCTTAATTATACTTTTTAAATAATGCAATTAACTTGGCAACAATTATTAAAAAACTAAATTATTTTTAGTTTCTACTTTCATTCTATTATAAAAAAAAAGACAAACAGAAATTTAGTTTGTCCTTTATAATATTTGAAAATAAATTATTCGATAATTTTTGAAACAACACCAGAACCTACTGTTCTTCCGCCTTCACGAATAGCAAATCTTAAACCCTGCTCAATTGCAATAGGTGTAATGATTGTAATTGTCATTTCAATATTGTCACCAGGCATAACCATTTCAACTCCCTGAGGAAGTTCAACTGTTCCTGTGACATCTGTTGTTCTGAAATAGAACTGTGGACGATATCCGTTAAAGAATGGAGTATGGCGTCCGCCTTCTTCTTTCTTTAAAACATATACTGTTGCTTCGAATTTTGTATGTGGATTAATTGAACCTGGTTTACAGATAACTTGACCTCTTTCAATTTCAGTTCTTTGAATTCCACGAAGTAACAAACCAACATTATCACCCGCTCTTGCTTCATCCAAAAGCTTTCTAAACATTTCAATTCCTGTTACAACTGTTTGTTTCTTTGTTCCTAGTCCAACAATTTCGATTGTGTCATTAAGTTTAATTGTTCCTCTTTCAACTCTACCTGTTGCAACTGTTCCACGACCTGAAATTGTAAAAACATCTTCAACTGGAAGTAAGAAAGGCTTATCCACTTCACGAGTTGGTGTTGGAATATAGCTATCAACCGCATCTAAAAGATCTTGTATTGGTTTTAAGCTGGCATCATCTGCCTTTCCTGCTTGACAAGCTTCTAGTGCTTTTAATGCTGAACCTCTTATAATTGGAGTATCATCTCCTGGGAAGTTGTATTCATTAAGCAAATCACGAATTTCCATTTCAACAAGTTCAAGTAATTCTGGGTCATCAACTTGGTCGCATTTATTCATAAATACTACAATATAAGGAACTCCAACCTGACGAGCAAGTACGATATGCTCACGAGTTTGAGGCATTGGGCCGTCTGCTGCGGACACAACAAGAATTGCTCCGTCCATCTGAGCTGCACCTGTAATCATATTTTTAACATAGTCAGCATGACCTGGGCAATCAACATGTGCATAATGACGCGTTTCTGATTGATACTCAACATGCGATGTGTTAATTGTAATTCCTTTTGCTTTTTCTTCTGGGGTTGCATCAATTTGGTCATATCTCTTTGCTTCTGCTAAGCCTTTTAATGCACTATAAGATGTAATAGCTGCGGTTAATGTTGTTTTACCATGGTCAACATGGCCAATGGTTCCAACATTAATATGATCTTTTGATCTGTTAAATTTTTCCTTTGCCATTTTTAATTATTCTCCTTTAAACTTTTAATTATTTTTAATTTTTAATAACCCGATTATAACACGGGGCTTATTATAAAATCAAGTGTTTTTCACATTTAACTTTATATAATATAACATTATTTGGTGTAATTTGCCACAAATTTTTGAATTTTCAAAACCTTATTCTTAAATTACAAAAGGTTTATCAACGCACTTTGTAGGCATTTACTTTTTAGCACGCTCTCCAATAATTTTTTCTGAAATGCTTTTTGGAACTTCGGAATATTTTTTGAATTCCATTGTAAAGGTTCCTCGACCCTGCGTTTGTGAACGCAAATCTGTTGCATAACCAAACATTTCTGAAAGTGGAACTTCTGCTTTTATAACCTGTGCTCCTGGAAGACTTTCTGTTCCTAGCAACAAGCCTCTTCTGGAAGTAATATTTCCCATAACCGTTCCTAGATATTCATCAGGCAATTCAACCTGTACATCCATAATTGGTTCTAGTAAAACAGCATCTCCCTTAGACATTCCGTCTTTAAATGCTTGTGAACCAGCAATTTTAAATGCAAGTTCGGAAGAGTCTACATCATGGAATGAACCATCATAAACAATAACCTTGAAGTCTACTGTTTCATATCCTGCTAAGATACCGCTTAATCTAGCTTCCTGAATTCCATTGTTTACTGGCTGAATAAATTCTTTTGGAATTGAACCACCTACGGTTTTATCTTCAAACTCATATCCCTTGCCTGGCTCTAATGGAATCATTTCTATCATACAATGTCCGTATTGCCCTCTTCCACCGCTTTGACGGATATATTTACCCTCTGCCTTAACCGGCGACCTTAATGTTTCTTTGTAAGCAACTTGCGGAGTTCCAACATTAACTTCCACACCAAATTCACGGCGAAGTCTTTCTACAAAAACTTCCAAATGAAGTTCGCCCATACCAGCAATTAGTGTTTGCCCTGTTTCGGGGTCGGTTGAAGTTTTAAATGTTGGGTCTTCTCCTGCAAGTTTTACCAAAGCTAAAATCATTTTTTCTTGCATTTGTTTTGTTTTTGGCTCTATGGCAATTTTTATAACAGGCTCTGGGAAGTTCATAGTTTCTAGTAAAATTTGAGCATTTTCATCGCATAGCGTGTCGCCTGTTACTGTATTTTTTAAGCCGACAATGGCCGCAATATCTCCTGCACCAACCTCCTGAACTTCTTCTCGGTTATTTGCGTGCATTCTTATTAATCTACCAACTCTTTCTTTTTCGCCTTTTGTTGAATTGTAAACATAAGACCCAGCACGAAGTTTACCACTATAAACACGGAAGAAGACTAATCTACCTACAAACTGATCCGTCATAATTTTAAACGCTAACCCAGCCAAAGGCGCATCTTCTTTTGCCTCACGAATTTCTTCTTTTTCTGTTTTAGGATTTACACCCTTAACCGCATCTATGTCTAGCGGTGAAGGAAGATAATCAATAATTGCATCTAGCAAATTTTGAACACCTTTGTTTTTATATGATGAGCCACATAAAACAGGGGTAACTTGCTTTTTTAAAGTTGCATTACGAATTGCTTTTTTAATAGTTTCCTCATCGAATTCTTCGCCATTTAAATATTTATCTGTTAAAGAATCATCGGTTTCAGCTATTTTTTCAATAAGCTGAGCTCGCATTTCTTCCGCTTGTTCTTTTAGTTCCGCAGGTATCTCCTTAACAATAGGCGGTATTGATGGATTTATATTATACTCAAATTCTTTCATTGAAATCAAATCAATAATTCCTATAAAATCTGCTTCTTGTCCTATCGGAATTTGAATTGGAAGTGGATTTGCATGTAAACGCTCATCAATAGATTTTATGCAACCTAAAAAATCAGCGGCATCTCTATCCATTTTATTTACATACACAATAGCGGGAACTTTATATTTATGTGCTTGTCGCCAAACGGTTTCAGTTTGTGGTTGAACTTTATCTCTCGCACTTAAAATTAAAACAGCTCCGTCTAGGACTTTCAAGCTTCTTTCAACTTCAACAGTAAAATCAACATGGCCTGGCGTGTCTATGATATTAATTTTATTGCCTTTCCAGCTACAAGTTGTACAAGCAGATGTGATTGTAATCCCTCGTTCTTGTTCTTGTTCCATCCAGTCCATCGCAGCTTCCCCATCATGAACCTCGCCCAACTTATGACTTCTTCCCGTATAATATAAAATTCTTTCTGTGGTTGTGGTTTTGCCAGCATCAATATGCGCAACAATTCCTACATTTCTGGTTTTTGTTAATGGTTCCTTTGCCATCTAGTATCTCCTTTTTCGGAAACTTTCCGAGAATTTTAACTTGTTCTATTTCTGTTTATTTATTCGCTTTTAAATTAGTATAAACCATTGTATTTAACGCATAAAATAAACTTTGCATTTTACCAACGGAAATGTGCAAATGCTTTGTTTGCTTCCGCTGTTCTGTGCAATTCTTCTTTTCTTTTGATTGATGCACCTGTGTTATTATAAGCGTCTAACAACTCTCCCGCCAACTTTTCTTTCATTGTTCTTTCGCCGTTTCTTTTTCTAGCAAAATTTACAATCCAACGAACTCCAAGTGTTTGTCTGCGTTCTGGTCTTATTTCCATGGGAACTTGATAAGTTGAACCGCCAACTCGGCGACCTTTCGTTTCTAAAACTGGTTTAACATTTTCAATTGCCTGATTAAAAACTTGAAGCGGGTCGTTTCCTGTTTTTTCTTTTATAACATCAAATGCCCCATACACGATATTTTGAGCAGTTCCCTTTTTTCCATCTAACATAACTTGATTAATAAGCTTTGTTAAAAGCTTACTGTTATAAATTGGGTCTGGAAGAACATCTCTTTTTATCGCACTATTTCTTCTTGACATAAAAGCCCTCCTATTTGTATTTTCATTTTTTTAATGAAGTTAATTTTTGAATTTAATAAATAATTATGGTATGTTTAAATTTACCGTTATGAATTATTTAGGTTTTTTAGTTCCGTATTTAGACCTGCTCTGATTTCTCTTAGCAACACCAGAAGCATCTAAAGCACCACGAATGATATGATATCTTACACCGGGTAAATCTTTAACCTTTCCACCACGAACAAGCACAACACTATGTTCTTGAAGGTTATGACCTATACCAGGGATATAGCAAGTTGCTTCCTCTCCGTTAGATAAACGAACACGGGCAATTTTACGCAAAGCTGAGTTCGGTTTTTTAGGTGAAGTTGTTTTAACGGATAAACAAACCCCTCTTTTTTGTGGACTATTTTCCAAAAGAGGTGCTTTGCTTTTTTTCTTAAATGACTTTCTTCCTTTTCTAACTAATTGATTAATTGTTGGCATATTATTCCTCCTTTTAATAATTTTCAAAGTTTAAAAGTAATACATTGTAAGTTTTTTTTACTTAAAAAGTACTAATAAAGAGCATTTTTAAAAAATTCATCAAACCGAATATTTCTAAAAGGCCCCTTAGAACAAAAAAATGAATTGAGTTTTATACAATTCATCAAAAAGCTACTTTAATATTTAATAAAAACTTCACGCACATTTTCAGTGAAATAATTCACTTGCCGTTAAAGTTTTCAAAAAGTTAAACCCACTTTTTGGCAAAAGAAATAATCTAATGCTTAAACAGAGTAACAAATTTATTTCTATTTGTCAATGGTTTTATAAAAATTTTTCAATATTAATTTAACAAAAATAATTAAATTTCATATGTTTCTTCAATTGTTTTTGGCTTTTTCCTTTCTGTATACTTGTCCCAAAGTTTGCCAATATAAAATGCAAGTAAACATAATATAATGCAAAAGCCTTTACCAATATAGGAACCTATTAATGCTTGCAAGAAAACTTCACTTGTGCTTCCTATAAACAAAAATGAAAGCCCATAATAAATCATTGAGTTGACTAGGCTTGCCAAAGCCAACCCGATTGCAATGTTTAAATAAATGTTTATTTTTAAATTTAACTTTTTATATACCCAAATCATTAATTCTATGGCAACAACCGTTCCTATTAGCGAAAAGAAATAAGAGCCAAAGTTCAATATCATTGCATTTGTGATACCCGCTTGAAAATAATAACCGCCGAATGCTAGTAATCCCGTTAGCAAAATTGAGCCAGCGGCACTATACAAAGCATCTCGCATTGATTGCATTCCATATTCCATATACATAGACAAAATGCTAAAAACAAATAAAGTATAAATTATCGAATCTATTCCAAAAACCAAGTTGCCTATTGCAATGGGAAAGTCGTTTGCATTATATAAATTAGCGCCAATTACACTACCTATCCCAATAACAAACAAGGCGTTTTTCCCGAACATTTTTCTTGCAATTACAAAAATTATAAACATTAGAACGGTAAACAAAATCAAGACCATTATATTACTCATTTAAAAATTATCCTTTAATTAAAATCAAACCGTATTCTGCTCGTTCAACTATTTCGCAAAAATTTCACAAATTTTGTTTTTCAACTTATCAATATTTATATTTTTTTTTGCGGATATAAAAATTTCATTTTCTAAGATTTTATGTTTATTAAAATCATCACTTAAAACTTTATCTTTGAGAATTCCACCATCTTCAAGAGTTTCACCAACTTCATAATTCCCCTTGCTTTCCAGAACACCCTTTCCCTTTAATATGCCCCTTCTTTCTCGGAAGTCGCCTATATTAATAATTCCGTTATTATTTATTTTCTTTTCCATAAACTTTTCTAACACATCACTTTTGTTATACACAATAATTTGTGGAATATTCTCAGCCCCAATTTCTTTTAGTGTGTTGTTTACAACTTCAATTTGCTTTTCATAATTTTTATTTGTAGCATCTACTAAATGCAATATTAAGTCTGCTTCCAAAACTTCTTCCAGAGTTGAAGCAAAAGCGTCTATAAGTGTGTGTGGAAGTTTGCTAATAAAGCCAACAGTATCCGTTAAAATTATTTGCAATTCGGAGCTAAGCCAAATACTTCTGCTCGTTGTGTCTAGTGTTGCAAAAAGCTTGTCATCTGCGTAAACTCCTGCTTTTGAAATAACATTCAAAAGTGTACTTTTGCCAGCATTAGTATAACCAACTATTGCAATATTTTTCTTATTTCCTACTCGCCTTTGTTTGCGTTTTAGAATCCTTTGCTCTTTAACTTTTGCAAGCTCTTTTTTTAATTTGATAATTTTATTTTCAATAACCCTGCGATCTAATTCTATTTTTGTTTCTCCCGGACCTCTCATTCCAACACCGCCCGCACCAAACCTGCCACTTGTGCCTATAAGGCTTGAAAGCCTAGGCAATGAATATTTAAGTTGTGCAAGTTCAACTTGGAGCTTGCTTTCCAAAGATGTTGCCCTTAATGCAAATATATCTAAAATTAATCCGACCCTATCCAAAACCTTAACTTCTAAGATGTCTGTTAAATTTTTAATCTGAGAACCAGAAAGCTCACAGTCAAAAACAACTACATCGGCACCGCTTTCATCAATTTGCTCTTTTAACTCTAAGACCTTTCCTGAGCCGATTAAGGTTGCAGGAGTTATTGCCCTAACCAATTGATAATCTTTACCTACAACAACCAATCCAGCAGATTCTGCCAATCTTGAAAGCTCATTCAAAGAATAAATTACATCATCTTTATTATCAAAAATCACGCCCATTAAAAAAGATTTTTCAACCTCTTGCTTTGTTTGATGTGTCTTCTCTTTATCAAATTTCATAGCTTATATTATAATACAAGCTAGAACATTTGTCAAAATGTTTCTAACTTATTTAAATTGACTAAATCTGTAATATGATTTGGAAAACAAAATCAAAACTCTACAAACCTTAATAAAAGCCTCTAATTAAATAAAAACACTTCACTTTTAAAAAGTGAAGTGTTTTTATTATATGTAAGTCAACAGTTTTTTAGCCTGCATTATTAGTCAAGATTTCGCCTGAATTCACATCTATAACTAAGTTTAATTTATTATTGTCTGTTCCGATAATTCCAAAATACCAAAAATAGCTATCAAACTCTGAGTTCTCGTCATATATGATTTTTAAATAGCATTCTGCTTTAAATTTCTTGTTTTTTATAAATTGTTTAGCCTGTTCCATAAAATGTTCCGATGCAATATTTAAAGCATCTTCATATTGCACTGACCAACTTTTACTTACACAAATCATTAAAAGCTCACTTTCAACGCCGTCTATTGTTAAGTATACATTAGAATTATCTTCTACGATTTTTTCAATATCCGCCATAAAATTATGCCCAAACGGATTTTTTTCTACATTACCATAGTGCCCAACTCCATCCACAATTAAAGTAAAAGCAATTTCATTTATTTCTGGCATATCTGCAAAATCAACTGTTATAACACCAAACTCACATTTAGGATTAGAAACACCATTATAACCATAAGGCTCTTCTCTAAGCCCACACATTAATGTAACTTTTAAGTCATCTGTTTTAGCTTCAAATAAGTTGTAACGCACATCGGAAAGATTTTTAATCATTTCGTTTTTTATATCACTTCCACAGCCTGTTAAAAAAAATATGCAACAACACACCAAAAGCATAACCATAGTTTTTTTAATTGTTTTCATACTAAAATATATGCCACAGTATGTCCTGTTATGATTTTATTAATTAAAATTTTTGTTGCTTATAAATAATTCTTTTATTGCCTAATAGGATAAAATTTACTATCAAATATTTGTCATTTTGTTTTTCTAATCAAGTTCAACCCTTTTGACTTTTTTGTTTTGCAAGATTATTCTGTTTTAGGTTTCTAGCTCTCCGTTTTAAAAGGCAATTAGAAAAGTGGAATTTCTTAAAAAAAACTTATTATCCCTTTTTATACATTTAAGCATTTAATTTTACTAAAAAGTTTATCGTATTTATCTAAGTCATTTACAAAACTAAATGAAATAGCTTTAAAAGTTTTTGCATTTGCAAAAACGCAAACAAATATGCTCTCTAAAAAGTTAAAGTTAAAAATTAGTCGCCAAACAGCTTTCGAACCATATCATAAGACACAATTTGTACCATTGTTCTGCTCATTGGCCCTGTTATTAAAAATGATTGACCAACACCAGCGGTAACAATAGAGTTTTGTTCTTCTTCGTTTATTTCTCCTGACTTACGGTATAGCTCAACTAAGTCATTCATATCATTCGGAGCTAGCGAAAATATAAATGAATACTGGCTGGCATTGATAACCGCCGTTGACTGTCTTTGAATTTCCACCGAACCAACAAAGTCTTTTATGTTCTGTGTAATAATTATTTGCATCCCAGTATACTTACGAATTCTTTTAGCCATTTGCGCCATAAAGTCTAGGGCTATTGGATAGTTAGGGTTAATAAAAACATGGGCCTCATCAACCGCTACAATAATTTTTCGTTTTGTGTTAAATTTTAAATTGAAATCACGGTTTTTAATAATTTCGTTATCTAAATATTTAAACACCATAAGCATTTGAGCATTAGCTATAATTTCGTTTCTATTAGCTAATAATGAACGAAAATTAAAGCACACAAAATTTTCCTTTGTGCTTATTGAGGTTGGTCCATTCCAAAGATTTGAGTTTCTTCCACCCTTAACAAACTTTTTAATATAAGTTTGAACAGTTATTAAATTTCGTCTGTGATATTCGTCTTTTTCCTTATCTAATTTTTCTGAAACAAGCATATCTAAATCGTCAAAAACTGGATAATCTTTCGGCTTTAATTTGAAAAACAATGAATTGCTGTTTATGCCTTTTTTATGATATAATTCAACAATTAAACTATTAAGTGTTTCAAACGCATCGGGATTAATTCCTACTAAAATCGTCTTGAAAAATTGCTCTAAAAATTGAAGATGCACAGAAAAAGTGTCGGAGGTTTCCGTTTCTTTGTTAAGTTCGCTTTCAACATCTTCAACTTCTTCTATTTCTAGAATATCATCTTTTAATGATGTGATTATGTGAAAAGGATTAAATATACCCATTTCGGAAGAACCAACATCAATAAACTTACCGTTAAGATTTTTACATAAAGTTGTATATTCATTTTCAGGGTCAAGAATGAAAATTTTAGCATTATCGGCAGCAAAATTTGCAAGTAATGTTTTTGCGGCAAAAGACTTTCCTGAACCAGATTTTCCTATAATCATCATATTACTGTTAACTCTTTCTCTATTACGAACGAAAAAGTCTACAAAAACGGGATATTCATTATACCCTATGTAAATACCGTTGTCATCTTGCAAGGCTCCTGAGATAAACGGAAAAACAGCCGCTAGTGTTGAAGTTGGAATGCCTCTTAATGTGTCTTTAACATTATCTCTCATTGAAATATTTGAACTTACAAAAGCATCAACCTGTCGCCCAAACATTTCTGAATATCTAAAACCTTCCTGTTTTAAAATTGCCCTAACTTCCTTCCTTGCAGGCTCTTCACAAGTTACAAAAGTATTGACATTATATAACTGCTGATTGTTGTTTTTTAAACCGACTAACAAATCTTTTAATGTGTCTAAGTGAGTTTTGTTTTCAATTTGCCTTGAACTTCTAGTAACCTTATAAAGCTTACTTTCCATTTCAATAATTGACTTGTCTAACAGCTTTTCGGCCTCAAATTTAGGAATTGGCTTTATTTTTGTTACGACCTTTGTTCTGTCTAGCAAATAAAAAGGTGCACCCCACGCATTAGGTACTTGCAAAGGGTAATCTGACACAACAAAACTTCTGTATGGTTTTCCGTCTATTTGAAATCGGCTTGCTTGAAATCTTATTTTTTGAGGGATTGCCCAGTTTAAATGCTTTGACATTGGTATAACTTCAAGCTCTCTTTCATCAAACTCTTTCCCATAATTTGCCCTTAAAAACACATAAAGGTCTTTACCGTATAATTTTTCTGTATGAAGTGGTGTTGGCGAATTAGTTAAAGTTGTCATCATACCGTTTGTTGTTGTTTCTAGCATTTCACGGTCTTTATCATATACTACAATATAAAAATGGTCTTTAAATATTTTATCTTCTCTGTTATATGCCTCCATTCTGGAAACTCTTTCTTCAAAAATTCCCGTACGCCTTTCTATTTCTTTCTGTGTTATTTGGTCTTCATACTGTAATTCCAAAAGA
Organism: Clostridia bacterium; assembly: GCA_028708805.1. Classification (GTDB taxonomy): domain Bacteria; phylum Bacillota; class Clostridia; order Christensenellales; family UBA1242; genus UBA5489. Next base: position 17,197 of record JAQVYC010000006.1, read on the forward strand.
TTATCATATTTTTTATCTTCGTTATAAATATATTCATCTAAAATCATTGCTTTGCTAATTTTAACAATTGAAGCCATTTGGTCATTCGAAAGTCGCCTTATGGCATTAGCAAATGTTTCAACAAGCATATTTTGTTTATATTCGTTTAACAGCCCGAATTCAATCGGAAACACTTCAATAACTTGTGCATAATATTCACCAAAGTCTATAAAACGGTCTTGATTCAAACCAACAAAGGGAATGATTTCAGTCATTGATGAATATCCCTTAATGTTTTCTTTTGAATATTTCTTTCGCTGAGCAAAAAACCTTAAAATATAACCCAAGGTATAATAAAGCCGTGTGTCATCAGCAACATGAAAATACATTGAAACAATTATAGTAACCCATGCAAATCCAATCCAGACCCCTAAATTGTTGGCAAAATTACTTGTAAATAATGAAATGGCAACCGCCGTTCCAATTAATGCCAAAATTATATCACCAAGGGTAATACCCTTGACAAACTCCATTTTTACTTTGGTTTTTCTAGGAATAACTCTCATAATAATTATTATAGCTTAAATAATAAAAAAAATCAAAGTAATTAGTAAAATTCATTAAGCACATTTCTTGAAAATATCTTACTTTAATTATAAAATGATAATTTTATTTGAGATATTTATAAAAATCATTTGATTTTTATTCAGAAATGTATTATATTGAAGATAAGTCATAAGATTGACAAGTTTAAAAAAGGAAGGTACGAAGACTTGAATATTACAGATACTAGAATCAGACTTATAAAAAAAGAAGATTCAAAGCTTAAGGCAGTTGCGTCAATCACAATTGACAATTGTTTGGTTGTACATGATATTAAAGTTGTTCAAGGACCAGAAAAGCTGTTTATTTCAATGCCAAGCAGAAAAACTTCAGAAGGCGAATTTAAAGACATTGTACATGCAATAAACAATGAAACCCGTGAACAAATATGTTCAGCTATTTTTGCCGCTTATGAACGAGCTGATAAAGAAAATAATTAAATAATTTTTTATTATTAAAAATGCCAAAAAAGATGTTTTTTTAAATTATAGAATTTAAATGTTTAGCATCTTTTTTGTTTTATATTCTGTATTTTAAACTTGAACTAATCTCTCCAATCTTTAACAGCAAATCCTTTGCTATCACAAACAAAAAAGCGAAGTTAAGCAAAGCAATTTGGCTGAACAGGCTCTCACTTAAAAATTTGCAACTTTCAATATTTACTTTTAATATGAAATACAAACCTGATTAATTTAATTCTTTATTAACATCAAATAAATTTTTCACTAAAAATCATATATTTAATAATTTTTATAAAATTAAAGAAAATATAAATATGAAATATTTTTTGCCTTGTTTTTTAATATGTTTGCTCTTTTTAACAAGTAGCTTATCCGCAATTTTTTCGTATCCTATTTTTTCAAGTTCAGGCACTTTAACAGAAAGCCAACATTCATACATAAATGACGCTAACGAAAATGAGCATAATGTTACGACCTCTACTCCGACATTGACAGTTGTTTCTTTAAACTGGTTTGATGCCGTAGACTCAATTTTTGAAAGAAATGTTGTAACTAGAATTATTGATGTGCAAACAAGCACAATTTTTTATGTGAAACGAACTGGCGGACATAATCACGCAGACATAGAGCCTATTGATAAAGAAAATATGCTAAAATTTCACGGCATTTATAATAATATATGGAGTTGGGACCGCCGTCCTGTTTGGGTTGAAATAAAGGGAATCTGGATTGCTGCATCAATAAACGGAATGCCTCATGGCTATTCCTTAGTTCAAAACAACGGGCAAAACGGTCATACTTGCTTGCATTTTCTAAAAAGCAAAACGCACGGAACTAATAGGGTTGATGAAAGTCACCAAAACGCAGTTTCATATGCCTTAGCTAACGGAAAAACAATAAACGACTTGAAATTTTAATTTTAAATTTATAATTTAATGTAAGTTTTTATCAAAATTTCCGTACATTTCATAAATACTGATATGCTAAAAAAAGAAAAGCTTTTAAATAAAAAATCTAATATATCAAAGCTATCCGACAAAAATGAAACAAATATTAATAAAAAATCAAACAGCTCGAATAAAAAGAAAACAATATTTAAGTATCACTTTATTGGAATTGGCGGAATTAGTATGAGTGCCTTGGCAAGATATCTTGTGAACGAAAAACATATTGTATCTGGCTCGGATATAAATCCTGAAATTAAACTTGATGGTATAAAGGTGTTTGCTGGGCATAGCGCTAATAATGTAGGTAATTGTGATTTTGTGGTTTATAATACTGCCATAACCGATACTAATCCTGAAATTATTAGAGCAAAAGAAAAAAACATAACCTTATTAACCCGTGCCGAGTTGCTTGCTGAAATTGCAAGCAAACATAAGAACATCATTTCAATTAGTGGCGTGCATGGCAAAACAACTACAACCGAAATGATAGCCGAAGTTTTTATTCAAGCAGGTCTTAAACCAACCGTGCATTTGGGAGGTATTTCAAACTGTTTTAATTCAAATGTTTTAATAGGTGATAGTAATTACTTTATTACCGAAGCATGCGAATATAAAAATAGTTTTTTAACTTTAAAAAGCACTTTGGGTGTTATTTTAAATATTGAGCCTGAACACTTAGATTTTTTTAAAACTTTTTGTGATATGCAATCTTCTTTCAGAGCCTTTGCTTATGCGTCTAAAAGTACAGTATCTACAACCGAAATTTGCCCTAATAAAACAATTCTTTTTAAAAATAAAAACGGCTATGATGCCCGCAATATTTCAACTTTAAGCAACGGAAAACTATGCTTTGATTGTTATTATAAAAACAAATTTTTAGATACAGTTATCCTAAATGCTTTAGGAATTCATAATATAGATAACGCCCTTGCTTGCATTGCTACTTGCCGACATTTTAAAATTAAGTTAAAACATATTAAAAAAGCTTTAAAAAATTTTAAAGGTGTTAAGAGGCGAATGGAAATAATTCAGGCGAACCCGCTTGTTATACACGATTATGCACATCATCCTACTGAACTCATTTCTTCCATAACGGCTATAAAAAACCACTTTAAAGAAGCTGAGAATTTCTGGCAAAATTCAAATATAAAAAAAAGAAAATTAAAAAAAGAAAAACATTTAGCAGAAAAATATAAAACGGTTACATGCAGTCGCCCAAACCAAAACACAAATTCTAAAACATTAATTGTCGTGTTTCAACCGCACACATATTCACGGACGGCAACTTTTAAAGATGATTTTATAAATGCATTAAATATTGCAGATAAAGTTTATATTTTTAAAACCTATGCCGCAAGAGAAGATGTTATAAAAGGGGCAAGCGCCTTTTGCTTATATCAAAAATTACATAAAATAAAAAAAGAAACTTATTATTACAAAGATTTCTTGAATTTATCAAATGATTTAAAAAGCATTTTAAATGAAAACACAATACTTTTAATTTTGGGTGCTGGAGATATTTATAAACTTGGCTTATATTTTTCTTAAATTTGGTGCTTTACTCAACATTTATAATAATTTGAGTTTCAACACACTCTAAATTAAAATGACTTATATTTATAGTTATTGTTCCTTTTATGCTTTCAATAGATAAAAACAATATATTATTGTTAATAAGTCGATATTGTTTAAGCATTTGTTCATTGTTGTTTCCAATTACAAACATTGGGTCAATTTCAGTTCCGCTCGTACTCTTTAAGACAACATGAAAATGCATTGATATACTCTTGCCTTCAAACTTAGTTAAATCTAGGTTTAAAGTTTGAGTCTGTGAATTGTAATTAAAGTCTTCATTTTCACCTTGCAAGGTTATTTCATAAACATAACCTTGTTCTTGGTCGGGCTTCTTGAAATTTTCGTTTATTACTTTTATGTTAATTATATGTAATTCTGAATTTATAAAAAAAACCAACTCACCTTCGCCCACTGTTTTGGCCGTAATAATATTTTCATATAAACTGACAATTTCTTTTGCATCATCATTTAATAAATAATTTATATCTGTTGCGTATGACGGTTCAATTGAATGACTTAAAGTAAAACAAGAATTTATTGCCATATTAATTTCAATACTGTTTGGCAAATTGTGCATTTTATTAACTGGAACATTTAAAATTTTAAAATCTATTTTTTTTACAATTTGAATATCTTCATAATTGTAGCTAAATGTTATGCTTGCACTACCTACTTTTTTGGTTTTTATTGTTTGCGTTTCTAAATTTAAATCTAACACACTTATATCGCTTGTTGTTGCCGTAATATGATTGTTAAAAGCATTAAGCTCACTATTATTGTTTATAAGGTTATTGTCAACCATGGCATTATAATTTAAAAAGCAAGGATATTCATCTTTTATTGCTTCTCCATAATAACTCTCATCATTAACAAGATAAAGCAATGAAGAATTGTTCTCGTTAATTAAATTATATTGCTGATTTTTCCTATTAATTAAATTTGTAAAAGATATTTCAAGGCTGTTTGAAAATGGGGTTGCATTGAATACTGCTCTGCTTTTTTCAAAATTCTCTGTTGTTAGTTCAAAACTAATTTTTGCACCTTCTTTAACATTAAAATAATAAAACATTTTTGTTTTTTGTTCTGAATATCTTAAAACTTTGACATTAGAACTGCATGCAACTTTTGCATTTATAAAAGGTTGATTGTTTTTGGATTTTATTTCTAGTATATATTCTTCAAACCTATTATTGAAATTTTTTTCGCTATAAATCGGCTCATCTTCCAGAATCGAAAAAACAATGTTTTCTTTCGGTAAAAGAGCATTTGCCTTTGGAGAACCATCTGCAAATATATAAATCAAAATACCCAGCAGTATTACTCCTAAAACTGAGCATCCTATCCACATCTTCATAAAAATATTATAAAACATAACTAAAAAGCGAACAAATTAAAATGTCGAAAGTTGTGCAATATTGACATAAAATATAGTATAAACTAATAAAAATCTGCGTTTTGCCGAAGATTTTTGTTCAAATGTTTGAGTTTTTGAAGTTTTATGAATAATTTAAAACAAGTACTTCTTAAAACCAAATGTTAAGAATATTAAAGTTATTTAAATATACCTGTAAGCCATGAGCAAAAGCGGTCAAACCAATTTGTTTGTGGCTGAATTTGTGTAGGCTCAGCTAGCGGTGGCGGAGTTATTTCTAGCACGGTTGTAATAAGTGTTTCGTCGCCATTTTTATAACAATCTAGTTGGTCAATTTTTATTAAATATTGAATGCTGTCAATCTCATATGTAATTTGAGTAATTTGGTGGGCAGTGTTTGATAATTGAACGGTGTTAATCGTTGCCCAACAAATGCAAATTATTAACAAAATTGAATAGACTGTGATTGCTAGCTTTGCCCTAAATTTTCTTTTTTTTCTTCTTTTATCTTGTTCACCCATTATTTCAGCTTTGCCATTTGTTTCAATAAAATCATAGTTGGGAGTTTGCATTACGGTTGGTTGGGGCTTTGTGAATTGTTCATTTGTTGTTTGAGCTTTTACCATTTCTAAATGTGAATTTTGCACAACTTGTTTTTCAGAAAGATTATTTGGAAGCAAATTCGCTTTTGGAGTATCGCCAATGTAGTCTTTTAGGGAATTCATTTGTTTAATAAAATCAGAACTGAAATTATGCTTTTCATTTAAAGACTTATTTGTCGAGTTAAATAATATCTCATGAGCGTTTGTTTCTTTATCAATTAAGGTTGTGTTTTCTTTTTCGCTGTTCATATTATCCTCCATTTTTACATATTTTAACAATTTAATCTATTTTTGTAAAGTAAAATTAAATTAAGGGCATTAACCTATTAAGTTTAATTTCTTTTGTTAATTTGTAGTAAACTTGAATTTTGGCTAATAAAATTATAATAGTTGGCTTTTAACTAGATTGAGGAGATTTATAAATTTGAACAGTAAATCACATAATTTATTTTCATTGCAAAATAGAATTTTAGCTTTGCTATTAATTATCCTTTTTGTTTTTTGTGTTGTTTTTTTAAGGCTAGGAATTATTCAAATTATTAACGGTAACTGGTTGCAAAATAAAGCACTTGACCAATGGACAAGGGATTTGCCAATTATTGCTGAGCGAGGTTATATTCTAGATACAAATGGCTCAGAATTAGCAATTTCTCATTCTTCTTATAGTATTTATGCCAGAGCAAAAGAAATTAAAAACGCAACTAGCGTGGCTCAGTTTCTTGCTAATAACTTAAAATTAAAATTTTCAAATGTATTTGAAAAAATTACTAACAGGGGCATTTCGGAATCTTTGGTTTCTTTGCAAGTAGATACCGATATTGCCTTGAAGATTTTTGAAAAGAATTATGACGGCATTTATATAGTTGAAAACTCAAAACGCTATTATTCTTACGGGGACTTGCTTACACAAGTGCTAGGCTTTGTTACAATAGACAACATAGGTCAAGCAGGAATTGAAAATTATTTTGATGAATATCTAAAAGGAAAAGCGGGATGCAGTCTTGTGCAAAGTGACTTAACGGGAGTAAGTTTAAAAAATATGATGGATTATTATATATCGGCAACTTCTGGCTATAATGTTAATTTAACTATTGATGTAAATATACAGTTAATTGTAGAACAAGCTTTAAATAAGGCTTTGTATGAGCAAGTCGGCAAAAGCGCTTCTTGTATTGTAATGAAAGCAAACAGCGGCGAAATTGTTGCAATGTCTACAAAGCCTAGTTTTAATTTAAATAATATTCCTCGAGATAATGTAAATGAATTAATGTCTATGGTGAAAAATAATATGGTTGTAGACATTTATGAGCCCGGCTCTACCTTTAAAATAATTACAATTGCCACTGCCTTGGCAACAGGTGCAGCCTCTTTAAATGACCATTTTTATTGCCCCGGCCACTGCATTGTAGATGGTGAAAGAATAAAATGTTGGAAATCAATTGGTCACGGTTCGCAAACACTTGCAAAAGGCTTTGCTAATTCTTGCAATTGCGTTTTTACTACCTTGGCACAAAAAATCGGGCTAGCAAGCTTTTATGAATATGTAAAAAACTTCGGATATGGGACACCCTCTGGAATTGAAATAAGCGGAGAGAGCAGTGGTATTTTAATGAAACAATCTTCGGTCAAAACAGTAGATTTAGCAAGAATGGGCTTTGGTCAAGCTATTGCCGTAACTCAACTTCAACATATAACTGCTGCGTGTGCTGCGGTGAATGGCGGTACGCTATATCAACCTTATCTAATAAAAAGTATAACTGATAAAAGCGGTAATGTGATTAAAGAATATTCTCCTATTGCCAAAAAAAGAGTTATAAGCTCCGAAATTTCGAATATTGTTAATGAGTTAATGGAATTAGCTGTTAATAAGACAGGTAAATACATTTTTATTCCAGGATATAATGTAGGAGGAAAAACAGGTACAACTCAGAAATATGAAAACGGAGGAATTGCACAAGGGAAATATATTAGCAGTTTCGTAGGCACATATCCAGCAGACAATCCCGAATATGTTGTTTTGTTTGCAGTGGATGAACCTGGTGCTGGGGCTTACTATGGAAGCATTGTTGCAGTTCCATATGCAAAAGAAATTTTAAACGGGCTTTTTGAATATTACGATATAAAGCCTGATGACCCTGAACTTGCGGAAATAAAACCGAAAGAATTTATAATGCCAGACTTTACAAATTTAAGTTTAACAAGTGCAGTAGGCGAGTTGTCAAAATTAGGCTTAGAATATGAAATTGACGGTTATGGGTCAAGCATAATTTCTCAATTGCCTGTCGCAGGAGCAACTGCTTATTCTAATGATACTATTGTTTTAATTACAAACTAATAAATTTTAAGAACAAAGGCTTTAAATTTAGTTACAATTTTATGTTTTTGAATAAAAAAAACAGTATTTATTAAATACCATTTTATGAGGGAATTCTGATATGCGACTGAATTTAGTAAGTGTTTAGCCGAATGCCAGAACTTCTTGATAAGTTTTTTCTATTAATTGCTCTTCATCTTCACTTTGAATTGAATTTTCAATATATCCCATTTTTGCTAAATATTCACGACAACTATATGGTCTTACTTCTGTGGAAGTAAATAGTCTGTTCACATCTAAAATTCTATAAGGTCTGCCCTTGCCCAGAAAATCGCTATCATGTGTTATTATATCATGACCTAAAAGAGTTGCTTGAGCCATTATTATGGCGTCATGACTCGGCTCGTTTCTCTTATTGCTGAAAATTTGCTTTATTTTAACTACATTTCCATTTTTATTGATTAGTGCATTACTACTGCAATAAATTTTTGCCAACTCATCTACTTTAACATATGAAAGTAAATTTTTTAACTTTTTGATTTTTTTATTGCTAATGCTCATAGGAGTAATGCTTTCTTTATGCTTTGCAATAAATTGCATTGTTTTAAAATTGCATCTTTTGGACACTGCTTCTGCCTCGACTAATACCAAAGGTAAAACATATATTTTTATTTTATTATTTTCAATTAGAGACAACAATGTTTTTAATGACTTGTAATGCGTATAATTCCTGTCTTTCATCTTTTTTATTGATGACCTGTTGTTGTAATAAATGAGAGATAAACTTATTAATATATTTGTGTCAAGGCATACCGCAGTAGGACTCATGTTATTTGTCCTCCTTTATGCTTTTTATTTCAAGACCGTATTGATTGGCAATCATTTTTGCACGGTCATCCAGTCTGGCATAAAAATTAATGCGTTGAATTTTTGAAAGTGATTCAATTTTATTATCGAAAGCCTCTTTAAAGTTTCTTATGGTTTTTAGGCATTCATTGTCATTTCTACTTTGACTTTTTAAATTATCCATAATTATCCCTTAATGATATAGTTGAATTCTTATTGCAATTCTTAATATTAAATAATTGTAAATATAATAACAACTTTGAGTTGATTTGTCAAGTGCAGTTGTCGTTTTATGTCGATTTTAAAAATTTCTTTTTTTTGTTATATAATATTAACTATTTTTTTAAAATATTAACAACTGATAGGGGCTTTTAAAATCAAAAATGAAAACTTGTTGATATTTTTTGTTTAATCTGATAATATTTAATTATGAAAATCTTTATTCCTGAGAAATTAATAGAATTAGCAGATATGCTAAAAAAACAAGGTACTTTATATATTGTTGGTGGTTATGTAAGAAATGCCATATTGGGCTTTGCTGATACTGACATAGATTTAACTGCGGGAATTACTCCTGAAAAGATAGTAGAATTGTTAAAAGATAGCGAATTTGAAGTTATTGAAAAGTCTTATAAACTTGGAACTGTTACAATTAAATGTGATGACCAAATTTGGGAGTATACCACTTTTAGAAAAGACAACTATGCTTCGGGTGGATATCACCGACCTAAAAGCGTTGATTTTATAGAAGATTTACGACAAGACGCTCAACGGCGAGATTTCACAATGAATGCAATTTATTATGATATTTTAAAAAATGAAATAATTGATATTTATTCTGGGGTATTAGATATAAAGAATAGAATCGTTCGCTGTGTCGAAACACCATCTTATGTTTTTGCACATGACGGATTGAGAATTTTGAGAATGATTCGGTTTGCTTGTGAACTAAATTTTAAAATTGACCACTCTACATTTATAGCCGCTAAAAAAATGGCTCATCAAATAAACTTCATTTCAGGTTTTAGAAAATATTTAGAGCTTACCTCTATTTTAAATTCGTCCAAAAGATATTCTATTTCTAAAAAAGACGCCTATTTAACAGGGCTTAATTATTATAATGAACTTCGAATTTGGAATTCTCATTTTGTTCCAAGTAGTAAAGTGAGATTAAATATGAGCAAAAAGGTTGGCTGTGAAAATGCTTTCTACGGTTTGCTGATTGATATTATAGACACAGTAAACCCGCCTTGTGTTGAATATTTTATAAATGATTTGTTAGACCAAAAAGGCTTTCAACTTGTCCCCGACACAGTTAAATATTATAATATGGTTATATGTGGCTATTATGACGCTTTAAATAAACTTAACAATAAAAAGTATTTTTATAAATATTTCAATTATTTCAATAAAATTGGTGAAATCCTTCCGCTTAAAAGCAAAATATTATATGCGAAATATAAGTTTTTTTACGATTATATTATAAAACATAAACTGCCTATTAGTTTAAAAGAATTAAATATAAGCAAGGCCGATTTGAAGAAAAACTTGCCTGACCTTTCGCCAAAAAAATATGAAACAGTGCTTTATAATGCTTTAATAAAAGTGTTTGACGGTTTTATTAAAAATGAAAAAAATGCCATCTTAGAGGAAATTAAAAATGATGTTAGAAATGATAATAATAATTAGTTTACTTGCAGTCGCTTTAATAATAAATGTTGTCATTTTTATTCTTATCCTAAAAAACAAACGAAGCAAAGGCGGAGATAATTCCTTAGCTATAAAAAATAGTTTCGAAAATCAAGCCGAACTCTTTAAGCAAATAAACCAATTAATTTTAAATTCCATAAAAAATTATAATGAAAGCATTCTTAATATGATAACTAATAATGCGTTTTTGCAAAAACAGGAATTTACAACAATTCAGAATAGATTAGAAAATATTTTGAAAAGCAATGAAGACCGCTTAAATAGAGCGGCCGATATTTTAGATAAAGGCTTAATAAAACTGCAAGCAGACAACGAAAAAAAGCTTGACCAAATGAGACAAACTGTGGATGAAAAGCTTGATGTAAGCTTAGAACGGCGACTTGGTGAATCTTTTAACACAATTAATCAGCGACTTCAATCTGTTTATGAAGGGCTTGGTGAAATGAAAAATCTTGCTAGCGGTGTTGGGGATTTGAAAAAAGTGCTTACAAATGTTAAAACAAGAGGCACCTGGGGCGAAGTTCAACTTGGAAACCTTTTGGCACAAGTTCTAGTTAAAGAGCAATATGAAGAACAATTAGACATAAAAGATAACGGCGAACGAGTTGATTTTGCAATTGTATTGCCTGGCAAACATAACGAGAATATATATTTACCGATTGATGCGAAGTTTCCGATTGAAGATTACCAAAGGTTAATAGATGCAAGCGAAGAGGGCAATCAGGGAGCTATTGAAGTCGCATTGAAAAGTATTGAAAAACGAATTAAGGATGAAGCAAAGAAAATTAAAGAAAAATACATATCTTTGCCAAAAACAACTGATTTTGCTATTTTATATTTAGCAATTGAGGGACTTTATGCCGAAGTTTTACGAATAAGCGGACTGGCTGAAACCTTGCAAAGAGAGCATAAAATTGTGGTTTGTGGACCTACTACCTTAACAGCCCTTTTAAATAGTTTGCAACTTGGTTTTAAAACAATTTCAATAGAAAAACGCTCTTCTGAAATATGGCATCTTTTAGGAGTCTTCAAGCAAGAATTCGGAAGATTTGCAGATTTGCTGGCTAAGACACAAAAGAAATTAACAGAAGCTTCAAACACAATAGACTTTGCAACTAAAAAATCTAAAACCATACAAAGAAAACTTAAAAATGTTTCTTCAATTACTGATGATGTAAATGAAGTAATTGATAAAACCAGCGAAGAATATGAAGCGAACGAATTGAAAAGTGAAGATATTAATGACTAGATTGTTTAAACAGAAATTAATTTGATTGAACGAAGTTATCTTTGAAAAATACTATAATATTATAACTATATAAAAAAAGTAGAAAATTAATTTCTACTTTTTTAGTTTCGACCTTATTTTAATTTTATAAAGGATTCTTCACAATTTATTTTATTAACTTATTTATGGTCAATTATTTACCACAGCAATTTTTAAATTTCTTTCCGCTACCACAAGAGCAAGGACTATTTCTGCCTACAACTTTTGTAGATTTTACAGGTTCTTTCTCTCCGCCTTCTACAACATTTATAGGTGTATATTGCTGCGTGTAAGAAGGAGTTCTAGGTTCTATTTTTATTTGAAAATTCAGAACAAAAGAACAAGTGTTTTCGCAAATTAGCTCTACCATTTTATCAAACAAGTCAAAGCCTTCATTTTTATAAGCTACAATTGGGTCTTGGTTTCCGTATTGTCTTAAACCTATTTCATTTTTTAAAACATTCATTTGGTCAATATGTGTCATCCACAAATCATCTACCATAGTTAGCAAAATATGCTTTTCCATGTCTTTAATATTTAAATTGTATCTTTCTGCCTCGACTTCTCTTTCTTCATATTTTGTGTAAATTACATTTAAAATCTTATCAATTACATCTTTTACATCACAATCATCTACAAATTCTTGTGTGATTAAGTTAGTGCCTTTGGGGAACAACTTATCTTCTAACGCCAAATTTAACGGTTCTAAATTCCATTCAAAATATGATTTATTTGTATCTAAATAAGTTTTAACAAGCCTTGATACATAATCGGGAAACATTTCCAATATTTGCTGATGAACATCAATACCATCAAGAACTTTGTTTCTTTCTTTATATATTATTTCTCTTTGCTTACTCATAACATCATCAAACTGGATAGTGCTTCGGCGATATGCATAATTTTGATTTTCAATACGCTTTTGTGCCTTTTCTATTTGCTTGCTAAGCATTCGCATCTGCAAAGGAGTGTCTTCGGCTACTCTTAAAAAAGAAGCAACTTTTTGAAGCCAATCGCCTGCAAAGCGTTTCATTAAATCATCTTCAAGCGAAACAAAAAATATAGAAGAGCCAGGGTCGCCTTGACGAGCACAACGACCACGAAGCTGATTGTCAATTCTTCTAGATTCATGTCGTTCTGTTCCTATTATGTGAAGTCCTCCAAAAGAAATCACTTCCTCTTTTTCTTTATCCGTTATTTCTTTGAAATTTTTGAAATACTTAGCATATGTTTCTCTTGCAAGTTGAAATTCCTCATTTTCCAAATCAACAAAAGAAGTAGCATAAGATATTTGTTCATCTGTAAAATTCTCATCCCGCATTTTCTTTTTTGCCAAAAATTCAGGATTACCCCCTAAAAGAATATCTGTTCCACGACCTGCCATGTTTGTTGCTATTGTAACAGCACCTTTACGACCTGCCTGAGCCACAATTTCACTTTCCTGTTCGTGATTCTTTGCGTTTAACACAACATGCCTTATTTTCTTTCTTCTAAGAGCTTCCGATAATGCTTCACTTTTTTCAATTGTAATTGTACCAATAAGAATAGGACGACCAGTTTTATGCTGTTCTTCCACTTCTTCTGCAATTGCCTTATTTTTGCCCGCTACTGTTGTATAAACAATATCAGGTTCATCAATTCTTCTGTTCAGTTTATTTGGCGGAATTTGAACAACATCAAGTTTATAAATGCCGTTGAATTCAGATTCTTCGGTTTTTGCAGTACCCGTCATACCACTTAACTTCTTATAAAGACGGAAATAGTTTTGAAATGTAATTGTAGCCAAAGTTTTATTTTCATTTTTAATTTTAACGCCTTCTTTGGCTTCAACTGCTTGATGCAAACCTTCGGGATATCTACGGTTAAGCATTAAACGCCCAGTAAATTCATCAACAATAACAATATCATCATCTTTAACAACATAGTTTTCATCTCTTCGCATAATAAAATTAGCTCTTAATGCGTTCATAATATGGTGATTGATTTCTATGCAGTTTATATCTGAAAGGTTATCAACCTTAAAAAATCTTTCAGCCTTAGAAATACCTTCTTCGGTTAAATGAATGGTTTTTTCTCTTATTTGAATTTTATAGTCTTCATCCTGTTTTAATGTTTTAACAAATTTTTGAGCAGTGTAATATGTGTCGCTAGATTTAATGCCTTGACCACTAATAATAAGCGGGTTTCTAGCTTCGTCAATTAAAATACTGTCAACTTCATCAACAATTGCAAATTCATAGCCTCTTTGAAATCTGTCAGATGCTCGAATAACCATATTATCACGCAGATAATCAAAACCAAGAGCGTTGTTAGTTGCATAAGTTATGTCCGCATTATATGCTTTATGCTTTGCTTCTGATTCCATATCTGTGGACACGAAACCCACACTAAGGTTTAAAAATCTGTAAATTTTGCCCATCCATTCACTATCACGATAAGCTAGATATTCGTTAACCGTAACAACATGCACTCCCTTTCCTGTTAATGCATTAAGATAAGCCGGCAAGGTGGCAACTAGTGTTTTACCTTCACCAGTACCCATTTCGGATATTCTTCCTTGATGCAAAGCAATACCGCCCAGAATTTGCACATAAAAGTGTCGCATATTTAAAACACGACTAGCAACTTCCCGCACAACTGCATAGGCATCAGGCAAGATATTGTCTAAGGTTTCTCCATTTTTCAATCTTTCTTTCAGTTTGGGAGTCATCTCTTTCAACTCTTCTTCTGACATCTCTTTATAAATATTTTCTTTTTCAATAACTTTATCTGCTATTTTTTTTAATTTTTTCAAACTAATTGTATTTGCCGATGCAAAAATCCCCATTTGAACTCCTAATATAATTTTTAATATATTAAACTTTTAATATAAATTAATTTTTATTTGTTTTGTAACCTTTATAATAAATGAAATTAATTAAAAAAGCAACTAAAACATATTAAATCAAGCTATTCTCTTATAAAGTAATAAATATTTAATAAACATTCTGTTAAATTCTATTTCAATTAAATCTCTTTTTTTGAAATTAAATTAAACCAAACAAGTAAACTAAATATCCAACAAACAAAGAAATTACGAATAAAATTAATAATATATAAATATTTTCTTTTATGTTTTTGTTTTTAGAAAATAAGACAATCAAGCCTAGCCCTGTTCCTGCACAAAGCCCTGCAACCAAAGCCGCAAAAGATATGAATCCCGACATAAAAAAGGTAACTAAAATAACACTAATGGCACATGTAGGAATTAATCCGATTAATGTGGCGAACAAGATGGAAAGCAATTCATTGCCTTGAAATAATAAACTTATTCTATCTGCACCGAACCACTCGACTATTAAATTTAAAAGTAAGCCAACAACAAAAAGCAAAGCAGCAATTTTTAATGTGTGCATTAATGCTTCACTAAAAATAGCAGCTGTTCCACTACCGCTCCCGTGATGACACTTATAGTACTCTTGGTTTTCATTCTTGTCTTTTTTAATTTCGCCACTTGATAATGCTTTTACATTATTCTCACATCCACAATGCACATGTCCGCTTGTTGAATTGCACACACAGGATGTTAGGTTTTCATTTGATAATAAATTTTTTACATTATTTTTTTTCCTAAATAAAAAATCTATCAAATAACCAAACAGAATCGCCACTGCAAGTTTTATTGCCAGTAGCAAAAACAATTCTTTATAAAAGGCTGGATATGCAATTAAAATTATAAATGCTTCATCCGAAGTTGCAATAAAAACAGCAAAAAGCGTTCCTATTGTTATAATTCTTTTAGAATAAAGGTCCGCCATAACCGCCGCAAAACCACATTGCGGAACACAGCCTAGCCCGCCCGCAACTAATGGACCATATCTATTTAGAGCCTTGTTTAACTTGTGCTTTTTCTTGCCTGAAAAATAAGCCACCAATAAATATGCAACGAATAAAATCGGCACGGCTTTTAAAGTGTCTAACATAGTTTCTAAAATAACTTCCCACATAAATTAAAATTCCTTAAAGATATTAAAAAACTAATAAATTAAT
Source organism: Clostridia bacterium (assembly GCA_028708805.1). GTDB lineage: Bacteria > Bacillota > Clostridia > Christensenellales > UBA1242 > UBA5489. The sequence goes on from JAQVYC010000006.1 coordinate 32,902, forward strand.
TATTAGTTTTGTTTTTTATTATAACATATAAATTATAAAACAATGTGTTTTATTTTTAAAAATTTTAGTAATGGTTTTTGCAATAAAATCATATTCAAACTTTCATAACATTATTTAAAAAGTTTAAACAATAATCTTGATTTGCAATTATGGCTATCTGCCCATAGTTGGTTCAACTGTTTTTCTTTGAGCTTTTTTCTTTTCTTCAACTCTGCTTAGAAGGAATTTAATTATATCAAAGCTTCTTTTTAATTTTTTATCTTCTTTTAAAGGAACATCTTGAACATTGATTATCTTTCCTATTGCTGTTGATTTAGCAACTGCGGGTTCAGCTTCCTTACTTTTTACTATGTAATCTTGTAATATATTTACATATGCTGTTTGAAGACCGTTGTTTTTTACATCATTTACCAATGTTTGAAACCCAAGTTCAGATGCAACGAAATTATATTTAACTGCATTTTCATAAATATCTTTCAAAGGGAAATAATTTTCACGAGCATATTTAATAAAATCTGCATAGCCTTGTGTTACACCCTCTTTATTTGTTTTAAGTAAATCGCCAGCCACATCTAATGTTATTCTGCTGTCTTCAACTGTTAAGCCTTCAATTCTTTTTTTAATATTTAAGGCTTCAGGGTCTTTTGAAAAATGCCCCTCTAAAATTGTATTATCTATCATATCATTAATCTCCGTAATTTTCATTTTTTAATTACCTCCTTAAAAATAATATTTCTTAATTATTATTAATATAATTATATAACATTAATAAACTAATTGCAATACCTAATTTTTTTTAATTTTATGCCTTTATTATTAAGCATTAAATTTTAATTATGTAGTTTAAAGATTATTTTTTTAGTAAGCATAACCTCTTTATTAATTTATCTTGACTTAGAATATGTGCTTTTTTTAACTTTTGACAAACGGCTATCCTGCTCAAACTGAACAAACTGAACAACACTTAACCTATTCGTAAGTTCTCTTCTTTGCTCCATAGCAAATTGCCCCTGAGAATCTGTTTTGCTTATTTCAAGATTAACCTTATCTATTATTTGTTGCAAAGATATTTTTTTAACTTCTTCTAAAACTTGTAACTCTTTTAATATTTCTTCAAAATCTTTTGGTGAAAGTATTTTTGCACGCCGTCTTGAATTGTTTTGCACCTTAGCCGCAATTCCATTCATCCTTGCAAGACCTTTTCCGACCTTGTTTTGTTTGGCAAGAAAATTAATAAAATTCAGGTATGAATTTTTATTGTTCATCAATTTGTCATAAATTGTTTTTTCCATTTTTATTCCCTTCTTTTAATTTTTGCCAGTGAATAAACAATAACATAAAGATAGTTTACATAATATTATAACTCTTGTACTAACTGCGGACTTTTAGTGGGAGTTTTTGTATGCAGAGCATATTTAATATATTTTAGAGCGTAATATTGTTTTATTAAATTAATTTGCTCGTTAGATAATGTTTCTTCTTGTAAATTAAATGCCAGCACTTTTTGTTTGTTGTTTAATGTTTTTCTGTTTTTGTTTAAACATATAAGGATAAAATTCAATAATTCAGCTAAATCTTTGTCATAAATTTTATCTATGTATTTCTGAAAACCCGTTTCATTGTAAATTAAATGCTCTTGCCTTTCCGCTATAAAGCCATTTAGTAAATGCTGATTTGTTTTTAAGCGTGTTTTTATAAACTTTATGTAATCTTTATATGAATTCTTTAATATATTCTTATCACTTGCACTGTTTGTTTTCATCTTGCCTCCTACTTTAAAATAATAATACAGCATTAAAATGCTTTATATTACTATATTTAAAATTAGAGAAATTTGTTTTAATAATTATCTTTCGTGTCCCTTTTCAGCAAGTCTATCCTCTTTATATTCTTTGGCTTTTTCATAATAAAAGCCTATTACTGCAATCTGCTTGTCAACTGATTCTTTTTTGCCTGCACTAATTTCAAGTTCTTCTTTTACATTTTCTACTAGTTTAGGTTTTCCCCGAGTCCGTTCCGAAGCTAGTACATAATGTATTCCATACTTGTTTAAATACAGAGCATCTGCCCTAAAAAAATCACTTCGTATGATTAAATATTTTTTATACTCGTTTATGTTTTTAATACCCGATAATGTTTTAATTAAATTAATGTACTCCATTTGACCTACTTCAAGGTCTTTAAATTCAGAATTTTTTAAATAATTCAAAAATTCATCATAATTCTTTTTATAAAACAACATACTTAGACTGAATTTTTCTTTCATAACATTTACCCCTTATACAAAATATTACGAAGCTAATAAATTTGCCTTAATTACGATTAAATAATCTATTTAACCCTTGCATTTGCTTCACACTAAATTAGCATAATTTATCAATTTTGTCAATATTGAAAATTCTTCAACTAATAAAAACAAACAAATAATTAATTAAATTTGATAAAAAATATAAAAAATGGTTAAAAATATTAATTTTCGCCGTTCTTTTCAACTATCTCTTTAATGATTATATATTAATATTTAATTAGAGGTGTTTTATGATAAAAAAATCATCCGCTTTTAATAAGCATTTATTAGAATTTTTAAAATATTTTTGTTTTTTCTTATGTTTCTTCATATTAAGTAACGCAGGCATTTATGAAATGTTTTACCCCTTTGCAGTTGGTTTCTTGTTTGCTTTAATTTGGTGCAACCAAAAACTGCAATATCTTGCCCCTTTATATATTCTGGCTTGTTTTATAAATAATTTCACAGTTTTTAATATAGTCAGTGTGATTTTTACTGTTACCCTAATATTAATCATTTGCCTAACACACACCAAATTGAAAAAGCAAATTAAACTTATTTTGTTTTGCGTTTATTTTATATTTTCACAAAGTGCATATATCTTTATACAAATTTATTTTTATTCGAGTGTTTTAGTTCCTATTTTAACTATTTTTCTTGGAGTTTTGTTCATGCTTTCTTGTATACAAATTTTTCAAGTTGTTTTGGTTCGCGGGCTTGTTTATAGGCTTAATGCATTAGAAATTATTAGTGCATTGGTTGTATTATGCTCTATATCTTGCGGGCTTTATACTTTTAATATTTATGGTTTTGAAGTTGTTAAGTTGTTTGCTGTTCTGGCAATTTTACTTTCATCTTACATATTTAATATAACTGGTTGCCTTTTAGTAGGAAGTGTCATTGGGCTGAGCGGGCTTATATCCTCAGGTAGTAGTGAATTGATTGCCCCCCTTGTTATTTGGGCTTTGGTTATCAGTATTTTTAAAACTAATAACCGCCTTTTACCTGTTATAACACTTCTTAGCACTGAAATAGTTTTAGGCTATTTTGTTAACATTTATTATTCATATAATTATCTTTCTTTTTTATCTGTAACATTAGGCTGTTTAATATTTCTTTGCGTGAATAGTTCGTATTTAAATAAAGTAGCAGACTTTTTTAATGTTAATCAGGGAAATATGGCTATGCGAAATGTTGTCAACCGAAGCCGTGAAAACCTTTGTAAGCGACTTTATGATTTAAGCGAGGTGTTTGGTGAAATGGATTATGTTTTTCGGTCTATGATAAAAGGAGGTATGTCAAAAGAGCAGGTTAAAAACCTTTTAATAACAGATGTTAGAGATAAAGTTTGTATTGATTGCTCTGAGAAAAATATGTGCCACCGAATGTGTTCTAGCGAAACAAGTGGCGTTTTTGAGTCTCTTATAGCTTCTGCATTAGAACGAGGCAAAACAACACTTTTAGATATTCCGCCATATCTTACAACCAGATGTTCAAGGGTAAATAATTTAGTAGGCGTGATAAATCAGCTTTGTTCACAATACAGGCAATATGCAGGTGTTATGAATAATATGGATGCTAGTCGTGTTCTTATTGCGGAACAACTTTTTGGAGTGTCGCAAATAATGAAGAATTTAGCAGGTGAAGTTCGCAGAAATGTTTCACTTGATTATAACAGGGAAAATGCTATCATAAACGAACTTTCTTACAACAATATAATTTGCTCGGATGCCGTTTTATATGAACAGAATGTAGATGTTGTAAGTGCTAGTTTGGTTGTTAGAAAAGAAGATAGCACTAAACTTAAAATTCCGTTCGTGGTAAGCAAAATTTGCAAAAACAAAATGATTGTTACAAGTCAAGAACCTTCAATTAAAGCGGGTTGGAATGTTCTTAGCTTACAAACAGCACCCAAATATGATGTTATTTTTGGTACGGCAAGTTGCCCGAAAGACGGCTCTAAAATTAGTGGGGATTGTTACTCTGTTATTAGAATTGATAATGATAAATATTTGTTAGCCCTTTGCGATGGAATGGGGAGCGGGGAAAAAGCAGAAAAGGCAAGTAGTTTAGCAATAGGGCTTGTAGAAAATTTTTATAAAGCTGGGTTTGATAACGACATTATTTTATCTAGCATTAATAAGCTATTAAGCTTAAATAAAGAAGATGTTTTTTCAGCTTTGGATGTTTGCGTTGTTAACATAAGGCAAGGAACTTCCGATTTCATAAAAATGGGGGCACCTAATAGCTATATAAAACATTTAAATACCACCGATGTTGTAATGGGTGGGGCTTTGCCTTTGGGGATTGTTCAAGATATGCAACCTATAATTATAAAACAAGTATTATCTGCTGGTGATCTTCTTTTCTTATTTACCGATGGAATTTCAGAGAGTTTCGCAAAAGAAGAGGACCTTTGCGATTATATAAATAATTTAACAGGACTAAATCCACAAATTTTAGCTGAACAGTTTATAAACAAAGCTATTGAATTAAATAACGGGGCTCGTGATGATATGACTGTTATAGTTGCAAAAATATTTGATATTTAATAGGTTTAAAATTTTCAGCTTATTGTTTTTATCTTTACAAAGAATTCATCTAAAAAATAAATACATAACAAAAACAAAAGTTTATAAAATTAAAATATTTGCATATCTTAACCTTTCTTATAAGCTATTTAGCTCGGTCTTTTTTTAAATAAAAAAACAGAAATAGGGAAAAATGGTTTACAATTTTAAATTTTAATTGTAAACTATTCGAAAAGGAGTTTTGTATGATAATACTTGCTTGCGACCATGCTGGATTTCCACTGAAAGAACAAATTAAAGCATTTTTTAATAGTGAAAATATAACAACAATAGATGTGGGAACATATTCCTCTGAACCTGTTGATTATCCCGACTATGCGAAGGCAGGTTGTGAAAGAGTTTTAGAAAACAAACAAAACATTGGTATTTTTATTTGTGGCACTGGTATTGGTATGAGTATCGCAAGTAATCGTAACCCAAACATTCGAGCGGCTCTTTGTAGTAGTACCGAAGTTGCAAGCTTTGCCAGAAAACACAATGATGCAAATGTTTTAATTCTTGCGGGAAGGTATATGAACAAAAATAAAGCAATTAAAGCAATTAAGGCTTTTTTAACAACAGACTTTGAAAAAGGCAGGCACGCAATAAGGATAAAAAAATTGTAGGTGCATCATGATAACATTAATTTTACCTTTAACAACTAAGCAAGTTTGTTTAACAGAAATTGTTAAGCAAATAAAAAACATTTCAGATTTTAACATCAGTTTATTGATTTTATGTGAAAAAAAGCATTCTATAACAGTTGAATTTGAAAAATATAATAAGTCTAAATCTAAAAATTTAAACATTGGTTTAAATATTTTTCCTAACGGCACAAGTGAAGACTCAATGATAAACATATGTTTAAAAGAATTACCGAATAGCAATTTTATTTTAGTTCGAAATGATGTGAAAGATTTTAATACTGCACTTATAAAAGAAATTTTACTAAAAAGTAACGCAAGTAAAAGTGGAAAAAGCACTGGGAAAGATAATAACGACCGTATAACTGGTGAAAGAAGCCGTGGTGGCGATGTCGTAATGGCGAAACCGCTGAAAAAACCCAATCCCATTAAAAACTTTTTTTCAAGAATAGCTAAAAAAATGTGTGGGCTTTTATTTCATTTCAGTTTTTATGACGGCGACATTGGTGTGCAATATTTTAGTGATTTTACTCATTCTATTATGAAAACAACAAATCCTTTAATATTAACAAAACTAAACAAGTGGCTAGCAATAAATATTGAGTATGTAGAATTTGATGTTGAAAATACTCGTATAAAAAACAAAGATTACAGCAATAATAAACTATTAATGTTTTTGTATGCTGTTTCTTTGTTTTTAGTTATTGGAGTCGCAATTTTTTTAGTACCTATTATTAGCTCTTCTTTTTTAATTTGGCTTGTAGTTGCCTTTCTATGCCTGATTTTGACAACTCTAATTTTAGCAACCACTTTTCGAATTTATTTAATTTACAAACTAGGAAATATTCATTCAAAAAATGCTTATATTATAAATAGGAGATGATTTATGATAAGCAACTACGAAAAGTTGGCAAAAACTTTGGTGAATTATTCCTGCAAAGTCCAAAAGGGCGAAAAGGTTTTAATTGAACAAAAAGAAATTGACCCAGAATTTATTATTGCACTTATAAAAGAAATTCGTGCGGTGGGCGGTTACCCATTCATTGTAAGTGAAAATGAAATGATTTCCAGAGAGTTATTATTTGGAACTGATGAAATATATGCAAAGTTGAAAACAAAATATATGCTTCCCGTTATGAAAGATATGGACGCTTACATTGGATTAAGGGGAAGCGACAATATATTTGAAAATAGTGATGTGCCGTCAGAACAAAAAGCATTAAACAATAAATTTTATGTTGATCCCGTTCACTTTAAAGAGAGAGTCAACAACACAAAATGGGTTTTGTTAAGGTGGCCAAACGCTTCCATGGCACAAAATGCAAGACTTAGCACAAAAGCATTTGAGAAAATATTTTTTAATGTCTGCACACTAGATTATAGTAAAATGGATAAGGCAATGGATAGCCTCGTAACCTTTATGCAAAAAACAGATAAAGTTAAAATTGTTTCTCCTAACACAAATTTAACTTTTTCTATTAAGGGGCAACCTGCAATAAAATGTTCCGGAAGTAGCAACATTCCAGACGGCGAAGTGTTTACGGGACCTATAAAACACAGTATAAACGGAGTTATAACTTACAATATTCCAACCTTATATGATGGCATTAGGTTTGATAATGTTTCTCTTACAATTAAAGACGGTAAAATTATAAAGGCTGTGAGTAGTGTAAATTCGCTAAAACTAAATAGTATTTTAGACACAGATGAAGGTTCTAGATATTTCGGGGAATTTGCAATAGGTGTTAATCCTTATATAAACGAACCTATTTTGGATATCTTATTTGACGAAAAAATGTGCGGGTCGTTTCATCTTACCCCAGGCAACTGTTATGACGAAGCTTACAATGGAAACAAATCTGCTATTCATTGGGATATGGTGCATTGCCAGTTGCCTGAATACGGTGGCGGTGAAATGTATTTCGATGATGTGCTTATCCGCAAAGACGGAAAGTTTGTTGTTAAAGAACTTGAAGTTTTAAATCCCGAGTTCTTGATATAAAATATTCTGTGCTAAAAATATTCTTGTGCTAATTCAAATAGAAACAGCAGAAGCTCGGCAATCAAATCCGTAACTAATTTGGTTGGATAAATTTTCACTCATATTAAATACAAAAAGAAGAAAAACAATAATTCTAGCTATTTTCCAAAATATCATTTTTAAATTTTAAGAAAATATGCTAAACTTAAAAAAACATAAAACAAAGAAGAAGGGGGAAAAATGGGAAAAATTAAAGTTGGCATTAATGGCTTTGGCAGAATTGGACGAAATCTTTTAAGGGTGATTAGCCAGAATAAGAACATGGAGGTAGTGGCTGTAAATGACCCATTTATTGACTTAAAGTATGCAAAATATTTATTTATGTATGATACAGTTCACGGAAGATTTAAAGGAAGTGTAGAGCTTGGGGAAAACTCTCTTTTGATAGACGGTCAGGAAGTTAAGTTTTTTGCTGAAAAAGAACCAAAGGATATTCCTTGGAACGAAGTTGGAGCTGATTACATTTTTGAAGCAACAGGTAAGTTCAAAACATTAGAAGAAGCAAATGCTCATATTCAAGCAGGGGCAAAAAAGGTTATTATTACTGCACCAGGCAAAAAAATTCCTATGTTTGTTATGGGCGTTAATCATACCGAATATAAAAAGGAAATGAATGTAATTTCAAATGCAAGTTGCACTACAACTTGTCTTGCACCGCTTGCAAAAATAATTGATGATAATTTTGGCATTATCGAAGGCTTGATGACAACTGTACATTCGGCAACCGCTACTCAATTAGTAGTTGACGGAGCTAGCAAAAAAGAATATCGTGAAGGCCGTGCGGCGTCTTACAACATAATTCCTTCTTCAACTGGAGCGGCAAAGGCAGTTGGGGAGGTCTTACCAAACCTAAAAGGTAAACTAACAGGAATGAGCTTTCGTGTTCCAACTATAAATGTTTCAGTTGTGGATTTAACTGTACGACTTGCCTCAGGCACGACCTACGAAGAAATTGTACAAGTAATGCAAAATGCTGAACAAAATAAATATAAAGATATTGTTGGAGTAACAAACGATGCCGTTGTTTCTTCAGATTTTATAGGCGATTCTAGAGCCTGCATTTTTGATGCCAATGCGGGTATAATGCTTTCTCCTAATTTTGTTAAATTAGTTGCATGGTATGATAATGAATATGGCTATTCCTCAATGATTGTAAAATTCCTTGAATATATGAATAAAATAGATAATCAATAAAATTATTAAATTGTTTTTAAGCCATACAGCAAGGGTTGCTATTGCAACTGTTACCACTTAATGAAGTGAACGGGCTACAAGTAATGTATGCAGGAATTGCACAAGACTATTTTAGAAATTACTTTCTAATGAAATGAAATGGATAAGAAAACTTTTATTAAGTTCAATTGAGTTAAAGAAAATTAAAAAATAAACAAAAAAAGATTTACTAAATATGTCTTCTATGCTTAAAGATTAATTAAAAAGCTTTTAACTATTATTAGAAATTATTAACTGCGGATAACATCATATCATTTACAGATTTGTTTTCTAGTGAATATATTACAATTTTACCCTCTCGCCTATGAGATACTATTTTTTCACTTCTTAAAATTTGAAGTTGGTGGCTTACTGTTGTTTGATTTAAGTTTAACAACTTGGCAATATCATTTACACACAGCTCAGACATACAAAGGCAAGTTAGTATTCTTAATCTAGTATAGTCGGAAAAATTCTGAAAAAAACAAGCCATTTTCAAAATAGTGTTTTTTGTAGGCATATAATCAATAATTTCTTTTTTGTTGCGTTCGCTTAACCGCAAAAATTTATCTTTCATTAAACTCTCCTTTCCTGTAACGCAATAAGCTTATTATTATTGCTATAATATAATTTGTAATAATGTAAATGCAATCTTGCAGATTGCATTTTTTATAAGTCTTATCTGTAAACTTTATTGTTATTTGGACTTTTTAACAAAAATGCGTTCTCTTGCATATACAAAAAATGTATACATAAAAAAACACTTTGTCAATGTCGACCGTTTAAAAAAAATAAGAAAAAACTTGATATATTGGCAAATTTTTGCCATTTTAAGTGTAAAATACTTGTTTTTAAAAGTAAAATTTGAAATAAGGGAGGGATTTATGAATTTTTCGCAAGACATTTTACTTGTTTTATTACTTTCTGTTATAGCACAAAGCACAGGCACAGAGCTTGCCACTAACACAAACTTTTTATTATTACTTTTGCTAGCCTTATCAGGACGAAATCAATGTGCCCCTGAATGTGGCTGTCCTAATCCGTGTTGCAACCCATGTCAATGTGCTCCACGATTTTTCTAGTTTTAAAATAAGCTGTTGTTAAAAGTGCATCTTTTTTAGATGTCTCTCTTTGTTAACCTTTAATTGTGACTTGCTATTGTTTTTAGGAAGAATATTAAAAATAATTTAATATGTGCGTCTTAAATATTATGGCTTTTTAACGCACATATTTTTATAAAAAAATACTTTCTTATTTAAAGAAAGTATTCAAGTTAAAAGATTAATATTTGCTTTGATTTGTAATTTTCAAATATTATTTTTCCTTACCAAAGCCCTTAGTATAATATTGAGCTATTCTATTCCATTCTCTTTTATAAGCATTGTTGTCATCAAATGAAAATACAGGATTTACTATTGCCTGCAAAACCACCCACTCGAAGTTTATTCTGCGTTTTGAATGAATCGGATAATTTAATATTAAAAATGAACCTGCTTTTGAATTGAAATATTTGTTAACATCATTAAGATTTTTAACTATTTTTGCATTTTGGGGAGCATTTATATCCAAATTATTCAAAACCTTTAAAATTTCATTTATTATTAAAATTTTTTCATCTTCGGTTTCATCCCTTCCCATAAAGTAAGTTTTTAATTGCTGAACTGGACTTTCTCCTCTTAATATATAATTCATATAATAATTTAAATATTCACCATCCATTTTTGAATCAAAAACTTCTTGTTCGCTATGCAAATCAACAATGGGGTCTTTGGTATGATTTGTTATAAAACTATTAGGTAGCAATTTCATATCCTCCTTTATTTTTTTTAGGCATATAAATTACCTTCTTTTTTCCGCATCAATATTTTTTCTGCGTTCGGTTTCCTCAATTAAGCCAACTCGCCTTTTATAATCTTGATAATCCATTTTTCCAGCTTCATAAATTAGCCTTAACTTTTCCTTTTTTAATGTAGGATAAGCATTAGACCAAGCTACCACATATTTATTCGATGTGTCTACAATATATTTAGGATTGTTTTTTTCTTGTAATATTTCTTTAATTGCCGTTTCAAAATTTGCCCTTACACCCATTAAGCCCGCTTGCTTTGCCACAAGAATCCCTTTTTCTGATGCCAAGTATTCCATTATTGTTTTTAAGTTTAAGGTGGCCTGAGTGTGAACTTTGGGATTAAAATCTTCTAGTTCATTAATTATTTCCCTTATTACTTTTGCTCTTTGAGGGTCTGTTGTGTTTTTCTTATTTAATAATCTTTTTTTCGTTTCTGCTAAAACTTGTTTTCTTTCCTGAGGGTCAAAATGTTCTTGAATTTTATATATAGTATGATTCAATAAATCATCAAAATCTTCTCTAACTTCTGCATTATAATAACTAATTTTTTCTATATATTTCTCACTATTGGTATCAGCTTCAGGAAAAACTATTTTATGGAATGTGCCATGCATTATGCTTTGTATGTCTGGTATATATTCGTTCATAACATTGTCTCCTATTATTTTTAGATATGATAACATATTTAAAATGGTTTGTAAATACTTCAATTTAAAATAAATGCTTCAAGCAAGCAAAGAAAAACTCATTTTTAAGCTGAAAAAACATCAAA
>JAQVYC010000007.1:0-27922 GCA_028708805.1 Clostridia bacterium
CAAAAAAGTTTTTATTTCATACAGCTTAATGTCGAACAGTCGAGATAAGCTTTTGCCAAGTGGTTTTGTGTCAGGTCTGCAAAAAATATTTTCAGTTAATGGCCAGCCATTGTCGCCTATGCGAACGGCGGATTACATATCTTTTTTGAAAACTCAACAAGATACTTATAAGTTATGTGAAGATTTTGTATATTTTTGTGCAAGCAAACAGAACGCAATGCACGAAGTTTTAAAGCTTAAATATGAGAGTGATTTTAATAAAAGTGTTTTAACCAGTTTGTTTGAGTTTATAAAAAGCGATTTCAAAAATTATGGAGAACGAAATGTTCCTGAAAAGTTTTCGCCAGAAGAAATTGCAGAATTAAATTTTCCGAATAATACCGTAACGGTTTCAAAGGTTGAAAAATATTATTCTTGCCCTTTTAAGCAATTTGCAAATTATGCTCTTAAATTAAAAGAAAGAGATGTATCCGAAGTTCTTCCTTTTGATATAGGAAATTTTTTACATAAAATTGCCGAAGAATTTTTAAATCATAAAAACGATTTTGTAAATAGAATAAATTCACAAAACATAGTAAGTAAAAACGAAAAAAAGAATAAAACAAATTTAATATTAATTAATGTGGTGAAAAACATTATTGAAAAATTAAAGGCAAACAAAAAGTTTTATAAATTTAATTTAAAATTAAACAGAAACATTGCAGGCATTTTAGAAAAAGAAAGTATACGATTATGCGAATTTTTATTATATTCGCAATCAGTTTCAAAATTCAGGCCTGCTTATCTAGAAGTTTTTTTCGGGGGCAAAGGCTTTCCGTCCTATGAAATTAAGGTGGGCGAAAATGTGTTTTACATAACAGGTATAGTGGATAGAATAGACATTTATAATGATATGTTTATCATAATTGATTATAAATCCGGAACGGAAGGTACAGGCGGGGCTTCTGAACTTTATTACGGCGACAAAATTCAAATTTATGCTTACCTGAAAATTTTAGAAAAGATATTAAATAAGAAACCCTGTGGAGCTTTTTATTTTCCTGTTAAAAATGAATATAAAGATGAAAAAAACAAAGAGAAAGAATATCAGTTAAAAGGCAAGGCAATTGATGATACAATGTTTTTAACGGCAATGGACACAAGCGTTAATTTCAATAATCCAACTAGTAAAATATTTTCGTGTAAATTAAATTCTAGTAAAAAAATATTAGAAAGTGGCGAAAAAAAGTATAGTAAAATATACACAATTTCGTCATCTATACTTTCTAATATGGAAGAGTATTCAATAAAAATGGTTGAAAATGCAATAAAGGAAATGCTGGAAGGAAATATTTTGCCTTCACCTAGAAAAAATGCTTGCAACTTCTGTAAATTTGCTTCGCTTTGCGGATATGACAAAAAGCAAGGTTTTAGAGATAGTGTTTATAAAATAATCAATTCTTTTTTTGAAAGTGAAAATTAATAAAAGCAATAAAGTGAAATAAGATTAAATTATATGTTTTTAAAAAGCATAAAAACTTTTAAAATTTGAGATACATATTAATTTAAATTAAAGAGTTAAACTATAAAGGAGAAGTAATGTCTAGTATAAATTTTTTACCTGAACAAATTAAGATTTTAGAAAGTAAAGATAAAAATGTTATTGTTTCAGCATCAGCAGGTAGCGGAAAAACCACCGTTATGATTCAAAAATTAATTAATTTAATTGTAGAAAATAATGTGAATGTAAAAAATTTGCTAGTTTTAACATACACTCGTTCTGCTGCGGAGGAAATGAAACAAAAATTGCTGGATGCCTTATTTGAAAAAGCAAAAACCAATCCTGCCTTACTTAACCAGATTGATGATGTAGAAACCTCAGATATTTCAACAATACACAGTTTCTTTCAGAAGTTAATTAAAAAATATTTTAATGTTTTAGACATTGACCCTAATTTTTCGGTATTAGAAGAGAAGCAGTCCGAAGCCTTTAAGCATAAGGCTTTAAAAGAAGCAATTGCAAAATTTGGTGAAACAAATCCGCTAGATTTAAGCAAGCTTTTAGATATTTATGGCAAAACCAGAACTGAAAAAACAATATATTTTCTGCTTGATAAAATCAATATTTTTCTAAGTGCCGTAGATGACCCTGATTTCTGGTCAAAAAACATCGCAATAAAATCATGTGAAGAAGATTTAAATAAAAATTATGCACTTGAAGTCGTAAATCAAAGCTTTTATCAAACTGCTCAGCATTATATTAAAGTTTTCAATAAAACTCTAAAACAAGCAGAACAATGCGGTGCGGTTAAATATATTGAATATATTAACAATATTTTATCTCAGTTGGAAATTATTAAGCCGAATAAATTAAAAAATGAGAAAAATCAGAAGAAATATAGGGGAAGTTTTTTTGATAATTTTTCAGCATTATCGCAATTTAGTTTTAAAAACTTATATAACAATGAGAACCTTCCAGATTTATATAATTTACTTGCAAAACAAAGAGATGATTTAAAAAATTATATTAATAAAGCAACAAAAGATGATTATTCAAAAGAAAATGTGGAATTGTCTTTAAAAAGTGTTAAGGACATTATTAATATTCTTCTCGAACTCAATAAGGTTTATGAAGTGGAATATTCAAGCTTAAAAAAGACTGTTAATGCCTTAGACTTTAATGACCTAGAAAAGATGGCTCTTGAACTTAGCCAAAACGAAGAAATTAGCAATCAAATAAGCAATCGCTATTCAAATATTTATGTTGATGAATATCAAGATGCCAACCGCTTGCAAGAAAAAATTCTCTCAGCTTTTGTTAAGAAAAATAACAGGTTTATGGTTGGAGATGTAAAGCAAAGCATTTACGGTTTTAGGCAAGCAGAACCAGATATTTTTTTAGATATGCAAAAACAGTTTTGCAACTCGGAAGATAGCGAAGTAATGTATTTAAACTCTAATTTCAGAAGTCATAAAAAAATCTTGAATTTTGTAAATCTTGTGTTTAATACAATAATGACGCAGGGAACTGCAAAATTAGACTATAAAAACACTGCTCAACTGCAAAGTCGACTTGAATTTCAAGAAGATGAATCATCAGATTCTCCAAGAGTTGAGTTGAATATAATTAAAAATTCGCCAGAAGAAACAAATCCGCCAGCATCGAAAATATATAGTGTCAAAGAGCATTCTTGTGTAGTTTTATCGGATGAAAACCCTGAAAGAGAAGCAATTTTAATAGCTAAAAAGATAAGCGAACTTGTTGGTAAAAAATATTTTCACATATCTTCTAAAACATTTAAAGAAATTGAATTTAAAGATATTTCAATTCTATTAAATTCACGAAGCAGTTATTTAGATAGGTTTTGCACGGTGCTTTCAAATTATAATATTCCAGTTTGTGCTAATACAAACTCATCTTTATTAAATGATGAAGAAGTTAATATTTTTGTGTGCTTATTAAAACTCTGCAAAAACTTTAATGATGATATTTCCTTGGCTGTTTGTTTGAAAAATGAAATCTTAGGAGGATTATCTTTTAAACAACTAGGACAAATAAGGCTCAATGCTTTGCATATTAATAAAGAGCAAAAATTGAATTATTTTTATGAGTGCGTGAATTGTTATAATGAAAATGATGAAATATTATGTAAAATCAATAATTTAAAATCCTTAATTGAGCAACTAAAATTTGATATTAAAATTAAAGGAATTTATTTTGCACTAAGTAGAATCGTATATGAAAATGATTATTATTTATATTTATTTTCAAAAAACAATGGCAATGAAAAAGTGAATAATGTTCAAAAGTTTTTACGAGATTTTAACGGGAGTGAATATAATTTTAATTTAATTGCATTTTTAAATTTTATTGAACAAAGCCCAGATGGCATTAAAGCTCCGAATTATATCAGCGGGGATAATTGTGTTAATGTTACCACAATTCATTCAAGCAAGGGTCTGGAATATCCAGTTGTAATTCTTGCAAATGTAGGTGCCGAATTTACAGGCAAGCATAGGAACGGTGAAATAGAAATTAATTTAAATCAGGGAATTGCACTTAAATTTTACAATAATGAAACACGAGTTAAAAGTATGCCTGTTATGTTTGATGCAATGATAAAAATCAATAAGTCTGCGGAATTTGCCGAAAAATTAAGGCTTTTATATGTGGCGCTAACTCGTGCTAAAAATTATTTAATTATTGTTGGAAGCACAGAAGAAGACATAACCAGTTTAACTACTGATTTTGAAATTCAACAAAAGAACAGCTTTTTGGAATTGATTGCAGGAGCCTTGCCTGAGAATGAAATTGACAAAATAAATAAAGGTGAAAATATTAAAAATGAAAATTATAGTGTTAAAATTTTTAATGAGTTAGAAATTACAAGAGAAAATGTCAAAGAAAAGACTGATTTGTTTGGAAAATCCAATAAAGATTATGTAAAAATTTTTGAAAATTATTTTAACTTAAAAGCTCCTCTCAAAAAAGACATTGCACTTAAAAACTCGGTTACTTCGTTAGCTCGTGAAAATATGGAATTGGATTACGCTAGCATCAATCACATTCCTAAAATATTAAAAACATCTGAGCATTTAAGTGAAAAGCCCTCTGAGACTGGAACTTTATATCATAAAGTTTTTGAACTTTTAGACTTTGAAAAGATAAATTCTTTAAAAGACATTGAGCAGTTTTTAGCCATTAAATTCTCAAAAGAAGCCAATATATTAAATATAAATAAAATTTATCAATCTGTGTGTTGTCTTAAAAAAATTAAATATCGAAATATATTAAAAGAGCAAAAATTTATGATGTATATTCCTCATAAAGAGATTGTTGAAAATGGAAGCAAGGAAAAAATATTAATTCAGGGTATTGTGGATTTAATATTATTGGGCGAAAAAAATATTTTAATTGATTACAAATATACTTCTTTAACAAATGAAGAGGAAATTATTAAAAGATATAGTATGCAATTAAAAATTTATAAAAGAGCAACAGAAACCGCCCTTAATAATAAAATAGATTGTGTTTATATTTTACTAATTAACAGCGGTAAATTGATAGAAATAATGGTTTAAAAATCATTATTTATCTTAAAACAAATAGAGATTATCTGATGAGTTTGTAAAATAATTAAATTTAATATTTATTTTTTTGGTAATTTTATTTAAATAAATAAAAATAATTAAAATAAATTAAAAATAATTAAAAACAATTAAAAAATATTAGTTATTTTTGAAATATTGTGTTATAATAATTTTGATAATACATTGAAAAATACTTCAAGGAGAAAAATTAATGATTTTATCCGAAATTCAAAGATTGTTAGGTCAAATTTTTGTAAGCATTGATTGGGATATTGTCTTTTTTATTGGCATAGGCTTCCAAATTCTTATTACTATATTTTTTATAATTAAATCTCACTATGCCTATGAAATGCGAATAGTAAGAAAACTTGTAAAATTAAATACTTGGTTAAGCAGAAATCAATATATAGATTCAAATAATTTGCTTGCATTTAATGATCTTATGAAAAAAACTCCTAAGCTTTTAAGATATCATTGGCATCAATATATGTTGTATAGAGAAAAAGAGCCTAGTTTTTATATGAGTCCTTACAACTGTATCGAAAAGCCATTAAAAACAAGTTCTTTTAAATCAAACATAAAAAATTATACACTTTTAAGTTTTAGCTTTGCATTTTTTATATTCGTTTTTAGTATTGTTGGTTTAGGTTCCACCGAATTTGAATTTTTATATCTAGCAAAAGCATTAATCACTTCTGTGGTAGTTGTTCTTTTATGTACGGTTTTTGTTTTAATTCTGCGGGCTAGAGAAAATCGAAATTTAAGTGCATTGTATCAATATTTTCATTACTTTAATAGGTTTATGGATAGAGCTGTAACCACGATGCCACCTTATGTAGATTTTGAAGTGTTGTTTACTAACAAAGAAATCAGAAGAGGCATTCCTGTTTTAAATGAATATCTAGAAAAAAGAGCAAGGCAGGAAGCTGAGGAGCTTGAAAAGGCTAGATTGTATGCAATTGAGCATGAAGTTTTTGATTTCAGTGAAGCAGGTTTAAACGGCTCATTGGTTCTAGATAGAGCAATGAAGGAATCTGAAACTTATTTGAATATTAGGCAAAGGCTATTATCTGAAATTGAACAGTTCGAAGGCGAAATTGAAAGTTTAAAACGAAATTATGAAAATACGCAAAGAGAATATGAGAAAAGAATGCAGACCAGCAAAGAAAATATATCTCGTTTGCGTAAGCAACAAGAAGAATCCACAAATAGAATTGAAAGTAACTATATAAAGAAGCAACAGTCGGATGAAATCAAAAAACAGGAGCAGTTGGAAAAAGATCACGACAGTGCAACTTTCCGTTTCAATCAAGAAATGGAGGTTTTGGTTGCAGAAATTGATTCTAGAAGAGCGGACTTAGAAGAAAGAAGAAAATATGTTGAAGAAGCACTAAAAGCAGAATATCAGACTTTTTCTTTGAAAATGTATAAAAGCATATCTGAAATTATAGAAGATAAAAACAAACAAGAAAAAGAAAATTTGATTTCAGTTAAAGATGAAATTGCCGAACAATTAGAAGATATTATTTTAAAATTAAATGAAAAAAATCAAGAAATTAATGAATTAAAAACTGTATTAAAAAAGCATAAAATCAAGGCTCCGGATTATGGCGGTTTTCAAAACAAAAAACTGCAAGACGAAGTAAAAAAACGAAGGAATAAGAACTTAGAGGAAGAGGATTTTTATCCTAAACATAACAACATTATAAAAAAAGAAGATGAACAAAGTGGAGTGATAGAAATTTCACCAGATGATGAGCCTGAGAAGAAGGAAGAAAAAGCTCAGGAAGAAAAAATAGTAAGTGAAAATTTCAAAGAGCAAGAAAATAAAAGTGAAGTGCAAACTGAACAGAAAGCAGAGCCAGATATAAAAACAAATGAAGTAAAATATGATGAAAATGGTGGTCATTATGATGCCGAAGGTAACTACCGATATAAAAACGGTTCATATTACGATACCAACGGTATTTATCACGATGAGTTTGGTGGCTGGTTTGAAGCGGATGGCGTAACTTACCATAAGCCTGAAAACTCGGACAATGAAAATCTAAAAAAAAAAAATAATAAGATAGAACCATGGCAAACAAATGAAGCTAAACAATCAGAGAATAATCTCGAAGCTGTTTTTCTTTCGGACAATACTTTAAACGATAAAATAAATTTAAATGAAGATTTTGGAATAGGGACAAAGCCAGAAGAGCAGATAGTGCAAGGTGATACGAATGAAATTGACAAGGGAAGCAATGATAATAATTCAACCTTAAATTCTGATGCCAAAGTAAATAATGTTGTAAAAAAGAGACCAGGCAGACCTAGGAAAATAAGAGACCCGAATGAAGAAGTTAAACCGAAACGACCAAGAGGCAGACCTAGGAAGAAAGTTGAAGATACTGGCGAACCGAAAGTTAAAAGAGGTCGAGGTAGACCGAGAAAAGTGCAGATTACAGATGAAGAGAGTGCCGAAGAACTTCAAAAAATAGATGAGCAAATCGAAAATGAAAACTCAAAATTAAAACAGCAACAAGATGAGTTAAAATCACAACTTGATGAGGCACTGTCTATTTATAACGATAGCGAAACCGAATAAAATAATAACAGGCAAGTATTATTTTAAATATAAGTTGGTCATAAAATGCTTTAAATTATAGCATTTTATGACCAACTTTTTTATTGATTTTGCTTTACTTAACAAAGAACTTAGATGAAACTATATTTAGTTATTTATAGTTTTATTATATAAATTCTGAAATCAATATAATCAAGTTGAATGAAACAAACAAGCTAATTAAATAGATAATGTTTAAGCAAACAAATATTTATGTTTCGTTTGATTATATGTAATTGCTTTGATATAATTATTTGTATGAATATTGTAAAATTTGTTTGGGTATATTTAAAAAATTATAAGAGCAAGTTTATTTTGGGGCTATTGCTTTCGGCGTTGAGTATTTTTTTTATGCTTATTTTACCGCAAATAACTCAACTTTTCATAGATTCAATAATTGACTTTTCGAACACAGACTTAGATAGATTAAGCCCGTTTTGGACAGTGATAACAAAAATTTTCGGTGATATTCTTTTCTCAAACTTGGTTACAACATTATGTATATTATTTTTAATTATTGTTTTGCTAAAAAATATTTTTGAATATTTCTCGTTGCAATGTTTGTTCAGAGCCAGTTCAAATTCTTGCGGTAGGCTTAGGGCTGATTGTTTCAGAAAACTATCTAAAACTTGTTGTTTTCCACAAAAAAGTGAAATATATGTGAACTTTACAAATGATATCTCAGATTTATTTGACTTGATTTATAAATCATATCCACAATTTTTCACATCAATAATTAAAATAATATTAGCATTAACTCTTTTATTTCTCGTGGATATCGGCTCAGCTCTTTGCATAACTCTTTTTATAATTTTGATAATTGTTGTAGGGTTAAAAACCTTAAATAAAGCGGTTAAAAATTTCAATGATATAAGAAATCGTAGAAGTAGAATGCAGCAGGTCGCAGAAGAAGCGGTATCCGAAATAAGAGAAATAAAAATATTCAACCGTGAAGAATATGCTTTGAAAAAGTTCGGACTTGCTAGCAAAAATCATTCAGATTCGAATATAAAAGGCTTTGGTTTTATAAACAAAACAATGCTTGTTTTAGACATTTTAAAAGTAACAGGCTTTGCTCTTGCCATTCTGCTTTTAGCATTGAGTTGTTTTAAATATGATATATCAATAGGTTTTTTCGTTTTAGGCTTTTCTTATTCCTTAATTGCAGTAACAGCAGCCAAAACTTTTGTGGATAGCATTCAAGATATTTGGCTAAGACTGGTTAGAATATCTAGGGCAATGAAATTCATAAACGAAGGCAATTCACCTAAATTAAACAATTTAAGCTATGGAGAAAAGTTAGATATTAAAATTAACAATGTAAAAGTAGATTTAAACGAAAGTAGGATTTTTGAAAATTTTAGTTTAAAATTGCCATACGGTAAGTCTTATGGCATAGTCATTGGGCAAGGAGAAGGTAAATCTGCCTTTGCAAAAATGCTGCTTAAATTTTATAATGTGCTTGAAGGAAACATTTACATTGCTAGGCAAAACATAAACGAAATTGATGTATGCTCTCTTAGAAATCAATTTTCTTATATTTCACAAGAACCATATATTTTTGAAGATACCTTGTTGAACAATATTATTTTATTTGATGAATACAATAAAGAAAGGCTGGAAGAAACAATTTTGCTCTGCGGTTTAAAGACATTAATAAGTAAGCTTCCAAATGGGTTAGAATCCAATTTAACAGAAAGAGGAGTAGGGCTTTCTTCACAAGAAAAACAAAAAATTAATTTTGCACGAGCAATTTATAAGCAAGCGCCTATTCTTATAATAGATTCGTCTTTTAATAAATTCAGTAAGGCTTTTTCGCAGAAAACTATAAAAAACTTTTTAGATTTATATAAATATAAAACAGTAATTATTTTAAGCGAACGAATTGAGGATGTTGAATTTTGTGATGAAATCATTTATATCAAGAACGGAAAGGTTGAAGAGAGTGGAACGCTAAAACAATTAAAAGATAGTAAAAAAGAATTTTACAATTATTTTAGAGAATCGGAGAGTACAAATGAATAGCAAGTTTATAAAATATCTGCTAATGGATAAAAGATTCGTTTTAATGATTTTTTTACTTATGCTTTTTTCAAGCGTTTTTGCTCAATTGGTGCCATATTTTCAAGGTTTGCTTGTTGATAATGCATTAATCACTATGAACCAAAGCGCAATATATATATTTTGCATTTCAATTTTTTTTGTATTAATATTAGATTCGGTTTGTCGCTTGTTTTTTAGTTCGTATATGCTTAATTATGGATATAAAGCAGCAAACAAAATGCAAAACAATGTGTTTAAACACATAATTTATAGACCCTATGATTTCTTTGAAGCACATAACACAGGCGACATTTTATATAGAACAAACACATATGTTTACGATATTGGAAATTACATTTCCAAGAATATCAGCGACCTTCTTATGTCAATCGCTAGAATTATTATGATATTTATATTCTTATTTGTAGTGGAACCTTTCTTTGCTATTATTTTGTGCCTATTGTATATATTTATTTTTATTGTTACCTATTTGTTCTCGAAGATTATTTTTAAAATGGCAAAATCTTCTATAAATACGGAATTGCATAGAAATGCAGTGATAATGCAAAATCTTGAAGGGCTTGAAACTTTTTTAGCATATAATACCAACTATAAAAATTTAGAAAATTATAATAAAATAAGTTCTAATTATGGAAAAATAAGAAAAAAATATTATGGAATTTATAACCTGTTTTTTCAATTGACTGACTTTATGGTTTGCTTTGGGATTGTTTTGGTTTACATTATTGCATCAATTAAAGTTATAAGCTTATTACAAATAGGTATTGTGGTTTCGGTGTTAACCTATGCTTCTGCAATGGTTTCGCCCATGGGCTTATTGTCTAGGGGAATGGCTAATTATTTTGAAACATCTGCAATTATGGATATGGTGCTTGAATATTCAGGCGACAAGAAAGAACAAACAGAAAAAGTTGATTTGCAAACAGAAAAAGTGGATATAAAATGCAAAAATGTATGTTATAGAAATAAGGGAAATAATACGGATATTCAAAATTTAAATTTAAAAATTAAATCTGGCGAAAAAATTTTACTCTTTGCACAATATGGAAGTGGGAAGACATCTTTTACGAATTTACTCTGCGGATTATATAATGTTGACAGCGGAGAAATTTTATATAATGGAATTAAAATTCAAGATTTGAGTGTTAGTAGTTTAGCAAATTTAATTTCAGTTACGGCTGATTATGTTGGAGTTTTTAATGCAAGTGTTTTTGAAAATGTTAAGTTCGCAAAACAAGATGCAAGTGATGAAGAGGTTCTAAATGCAATAGAAGTTTCAGGGCTGAAAAAAGTAGCTGATAAAATGAAAAGAGGTATAAAAACAAGAATAAATCCTGCGTATATTTCAGAAGGAGATAAACAACTTATTTCATATGCAAGAATAATTTTGAAAAATCCGCCCGTTATTATTGTAGACGAAGTAATTAGAGATATGTCTAAACTGCACAAGAGAAACTTCTTTAAAAGTCTTAAAGAATTTACCAAAGATAAAACATTGATTTATATTTCCGAAACAGAAAATGTAGACTTTAAATTTGATAGAACTATTGATTTTAACAGTATAAAGAAATAATGTACTTAAAAGTTTTTTTCTTTATAATTTTTAAAACCAAATTTTTTATATAAAAAAATCATCTTATTGATGAATTTTTATTTATATATCCTGTTGCGGTGAGTGTGAGCCTGTTACAATTATATCTGATCCAGTATTTAATATGTTTTTTAATATAACTTCACCTTCGTTGAAGTTTTTAGGTGGTATTTTTTTTATTTCTTCAATAACATTAAACATAAGCTTTTTAGGCACGGGCAAACTTGTTTTTACAAAGTATATTTTTTCTTTGCAGGGAACTGAACAGGTTATAACTCTTGACGGATTTGTTATTTCTGTTTTGCCATAGGCTTCACCACGAGGACACAAATTTCCTGTAACTTTAATATCATTGTTTAATTTTTCAATCTTTAAATTGCAACCTATTGGACAAACAATGCAAGTTGTTTCCAAAAATTCGTTCGCTTTCTTGTTTGGGGTTTCCTGTTCTTCGTTCTTGGGTAACATAACGGATTTTGATTTTAATTCGGTTGGATTATTTTTTTTTACCATAGCCTTTTCCTTTTTAAGTTTTTTTATTCTAAATAATATCTAAAATTAAATCACTTTTTATATCTTTATAATCAATCATTATTTCTTGCATTTCGCCTGTGTTTATTGCAACGCAGAATTTTTGAGCAATTGTTTTGTCGTTAGATTTTACAATAATTGTTTTTCTTAAATAATTTTCAGTGCTTCTGAAATAAACAACAAATGAACCGTCTTTATTTAAATTTGCTCTTTGAGGAATGGTATAACTTATTTTGTCTGAAAATAATATATTGACCTTTTCACTGCTTTCCAACTTACCTTTGGCATAATTGCTTGCACTCAATCCAGCAATTTTTCCTTCTTCCGTAGCATTGTCGGCAAGGTCATGAATGTGTAAAACATTGCCAGAAACGAATATGCCTTTTAAGCTACATTCTCTGTTTTCGTCCACGATAAAACTACTATTTTTTTGTGAGAGCTCAACTTGATTACTCAATAATTCCTTTTCAGGAATTAGACCGACCGAGAGGATTACCGTGTCGCATTCTATAAATTTTTCAGTGTTTTTTATAGGCTGTAAATTATCATCAACTTGTGCAAAATAAACGCCCTCAACACGATCTTCACCGACAACTTTTGTTATGGTGTGACGAGTGAGAAGTGGAATGTTAAAATCGTTTAAACATTGCACAATATTTCTTTTTAGTCCGCCCGAGCCTTCCATTATTTCTAAAACCATTAAAACTTTTACACCTTCAAAAGTTAGTCGTCTTGCCATAATTAACCCAATGTCGCCACTTCCTAAAATAATAACTTTTTTACCAGGTTTAAGGTTATAAAATGAAATCATTTTCTGAACCAACCCTGCGGTATAAATTCCGGCAGGACGGCTTCCTGTAAGTAAAATTTGCCCTGCGGTGCGTTCGCGTGAGCCACTTGCAAGCACAATTGCTTTTGCGTTTATTGTCTTGCGCAAACCTTTTTTTAAAATGCAAACTTGTCCGTGAGAGGCTTGATATGCAAATGTTTTTAAACTTATATCAATTTTATTTTTTTTAACTTCCTTAGCTAGACGACAGGCATATTCTGTTCCTGTCAATTCTTCTTTAAAATATTTTAAGCCAAAGCCGTTATGGATGCACTGATTTAAAATTCCGCCCAACTGTTCATCTTTTTCAATAATCAAAGTTTCAGAGCCATTATTGCAAGCTTCCAAAGCCGCCGCCATTCCCGAAGGTCCTCCACCAATTACAACCACATCATATTCAGATTTCATACACTTCCTCTATTGAATTTACTTAAACTTTAAATGCTGATTATATTTTTATAATACGAACCAGCAACTTAATAATAAAATTTTAAATGCTCAGTTCAACTATTTCAAGATTGCTTTAAATCTTTATTGCTTTGCGTACCACTTTCATTATCGTTATCAAAAATATAGCTTTTTGATGTTTCTTTAATTACCTTTTGTAAAGGAATGTTTAATTCATTTGAAATCAATCTTGCAACTTTTAACATGCAAAATCCACCTTGACAATGCCCTGCGGTTGGACGCACTCGACGCTTAATTGAGTCTAATGTGTGAGGTTTTAGCGGGCTGTGTATGGCATTCAATATCTCTGCCTCTGATACCATTTCGCATTTACATAAGATGTTTCCAAACTTCGGATTCTCTTTAATCATTTCTTCTAATTGTTTAGAGTTTTTATCTTGAATAAAACCATATGGCTTTCTCCGTATTATTTCAATTTCATCGCCTTTAAAGTTTAGTAAATCACAAACCATTTCGGCAATTGCAGGGGCTGCGGTTAAGCCGGGAGAATTTATTCCGCACAGATTTATGACCTTTGGATTAATCTTGCTTTTTTCAATAATAAAATCATTACCGCTTCCAACTCGAATACCTGCATATTCTCTAATAGCTTTATTAAAAGGCGGTTTTATAAACATACTACATATGCTATCTTTTATTCTTTTAAGTCCTGCGGGAGTTATTATTGGGTCTAAACTTGAACAGTTTTCAGAGGTCGGACCAAATAAAACATTTCCGTCTGTGGTTGGAGTTGCTAGAATACCCTTCCCTAAGTGAGTAGGCAGTGGGAATACAGTTAAACCAACATAATCACCAACCTCTCTATCCAAAACATAATATTCGCCCCGTCTATAAGAAAGCGGATATTCTTCAACCCCTAGAAGTTTCGCAATATTATTGTATCCCCAACCAGTGCTATTAATTATATGCTTAGCACATATTTTTTCATTGTTATCAGATATTGTAAAAATATCGTCTTCAAATTTTATTGATTTTGTATCATAAGAAAATCTAAAATCTGCACCATTAATAACAGCTTCCTCAGCAAGTGCAATGGTGAGCATAAAAACATTCACAATACACGATGTGGGAGCATAAAGAGCATATTTAATTTCTCGTTTCAAATTAGGAACAAGTTTGTGAAGACGGTCGCCTTCAATAATTTCAAGGTCAGGAACACCGTTTTTTATACCTTGCTCTTTTAATATTTCTAATTTTTTCATATCATTGCCTGCTACAACAGCTCCAACCTGCGTGTATGGGACACTTAATTCTTGACATAGTGTATCTAGAATCAACTTTCCTTTAACATTTAATTTTGCTTTCAAAGTTTCGGGTTGAGCGTCAAATCCCGCGTGAGCAATTGCACTATTTGCTTTCGACATTCCAGTGCAAACATCTTCGCCTATTTCTAGCAATATAGCTTTTTTGCCAAGTCGAGTAAGCTTGTTTAAAACAGCAGTGCCCACCACACCGCCACCAAAAACGGCACAATCATAAATTTTAGAATTTACATTCTGGTTGTGCTTATTTTCATTTGATAATTGTTCGTTATTTTTCATTTAAAAATTCACCTAATATCTATATAATCTATTTATTGTAATAAGTGTGTTAGTTTTTTTATTATAACATATTTTTTTTTAAATAGTTTATTTAATTTGAATTTCAAACAAACATTTTTTGTGTAGATGTATAATAACTCGTTAATTAATGAAAATAAATAGAATTTAAGCAATAACCTTTACTTTTTGCTAAATATTAATTAATATATCATTAACTATGCAAGAATTTCTAGATGAAAAAAAATTTGTTAAAAAAAGACATAACCTATATTCTATAATGGGAATAATAGGGGATATTATTTTTTATCCTATTATTATTGTTGTTTTGGCTTGTTGTGTTATTATTTCTTTTGATAAATCTGAGAACAAAGTGCCTTCAATTTTTGGTATTTCAATTGCAAATATTATAAGTGACAGTATGAGCAAAGGCGGTTTTTATAAAAATGATATTATTTTTTTGCAAAAGGCAACCGCAAATGATTTACGCTCTGGCGATATAATTGCATTTTATTTTTACAAAGATTCAACTGATTCAAATGTTCAAACTTATAATTCAATTTTAGTACAGGAATATGACAGAGAGCAGAAAGTTTCAACATTTTACAATCTACCTGAGCCTACGGAAGAAAAGCAAAATAAAAGAGCTAGTATGGAAGAAGTTAGTGCAAAGAAAGCCAGTCTTTACTTTCATAGGATAATTAATATTTATGCGACTAATGATGGAACACTCTTTTATCAAACACAAGGCGATACAAATGATGGTTATGATTCTTATTTAATTTGTGAAGATTATGTTGTTGGAGAGTATGTTAATACACCTGTTTTAATTCGAGGGCTTTTTAAATTTATTGCAAGTCCAGTTGGAACATTTATTGTGTTTGTAATGCCACTATCAATTTTAGTTTTACTTATAATGTTTTCAATTATTGAACAGATAAGTAGAATTTTAATTGAAAAAAAGGTTTTAAAGCGACAAATTAGGTACGACAGTCCAGAGTCTCTAAATGCGAATATTGGTATTGAAATGGACTTCTTTAATAAAATAAAATTTTTTGTATATTCACCCGAAGAAGAAATAGCAGATGTTGCTCAATTTCTTTGGGGTTACTTAAAGTATGGAAAAAGAAAAGATGTTGTTAAATATAATCAAATTATGGAATTTATCGGGAAGTTCCATGATGACCCGAAACAGTTTTGGTTGTTTTGGATTAATGAGGGAAAATCTAAGAAAATGAAAGATAAAATTAAATACGAATGGGAAATTTGGAAAGCGAAAAATTATAAGAAAAACCTCTAAACCAAGGAGAAATTGATGGCTAATGAAAAAATAGGGCAAGTAAAGAAAATTGGAGGTCTGATTTTTAATGTTTTTAGTTGGTTGATAATATCTTTTGTTTCTTTGGCTATTGTTGTATCCTTTTTTATACAAAATAAAAATCAGCAAATTTCATTATTCGGATATTCTCTTGCGGTCATTAGTAGCAGTAGTATGCAAAATGATTTTAATATTGGAGACAAGGTTATAGTTAAGGGAGCGGGCTTAATAAATACTGATGATTTAAGAAAAGATGATATTATTTTGTTTTATCAATATGCAGATTTTTGTGATTTAATTTTATCTCCTCACACTGAAATTACTGATATACTTGAAACTTATGAGGAACCAGAGTATAATGATGCTGAGATATTCAAAGAAAGAACAAATATAACAAAGGTTCAAAAAATGGATGTCGACCTAGTTTTTCACAGAATAACAAAAGTTTTTGCAGATGAATATGGCGTAAGGTTTTTTGAAACAAAAGGAGATTTTAATAAAGATTCCGACAAGATATTAATTAGAGAAGATTATGTTTATGGCAAGCATATTCAAAACTCTTTATTTGTAACAAGAACTTTAAATTTTATAACTTCTACAACGACTATGATTATGCTTTTAAGTCTTGTAATAGTACTAGGAACTTTGCAGATTATTATTCTTTTTAAAAAATATATTGGTGAAAGAACCGCTAGAAAACTAATGAAACGAAAAATCAGTTTTTATAATCCTATATTAAAAGAGAAAAAAGTTTATAATTATTTAACCAGAGCAGAAAAGATATATTTATACGATATAGCGAAAGACAAAGAGAAGGATTTGGTAGTTGATTTATTTTGGGGTGATTTAAGAGTTCCGAGATCGCAAAAAGGTCAGTGCAAAATTATAATATTATTAAAAAAATCTTTTAAATTGTATAAAAAAGATAGAAATAAATTTTGGGATTTTTGGTTAAGTTTAGAGAGCAATAAAAGAAAAATAAAGCGTTTGAAAAAGCTTCAAATTCGAGCTGATTTGATTCTGCTTAATGATGAAAAATAAGCTGAGCAAAGTTAGACAGTAAAGATATATAAAAAAAATTATATTCAAAAAAGGGAGAAGGGAATGGAGTTGATAGAAACCAAAGTTATGAGTAAAGAGCTTATATTGTCCGAAGAGAATAATGATGTACAAGCCATTATTTTGCTTTATAAAAACCCTAATTTCACAGGGATATTAAAGCCGTATGAGTTGCAAGTTTGCGGTAAAAAAATGTGGGAATGGGTAGAGCTTGCTTGTAGCGGTTATAGTATAAAAACAATAGCTTGTACTCCTGAAACAGATATTTTATCTTTAATTAAACCGCTATTAACAAATAAAAAATATACGCTAGTGCTTTATTCTGACATACCGCTGATTACTAATTATACAATAGAAGAAATTATAAGTTATGTGAGAGCAAGAGATATTAATGTATTAAATTTATCTAGGGGTTATGTTTTTAATACTGAATATATTAAGGCGGCGGAAGATATAAAAAGCACATTAATAAAAGAATTTAGTCCAGAGGAATTTATAGTTGCCGATGACTTAAAGCAATTAGAAAGCATTGGGCAAATATTGAAAGGGAATATAATTGATTACCACTTGCAAAATGGTGTAGTTATAAAAGATATTGCTTCGACGCATATTGAGGCAGAGGTTATTATTGAAAGTGGTGTTATAATTGAACCTAATAATATTTTAAGAGGAACATCTTACATAGGGAAAAAATGTTATTTAGAAAGTGGCAATACTATAATTGATAGCGTAATAAGAGAAAATTGCGTTTTAAAAAACACTTATATTTTTAGTAGCAAAATCGATAAAAATATAGTGGTTGGTCCTTTTGAAAAGGTTATTAATAAAGGTTAAGATAATTAAAGGTGAAGAATTGAAAAATATATTTTTAGTTGTGGGGCTGGGCAATCCTGAAAAAAAATATTTCAACACATATCATAATATCGGCTTTAAAGCTGTTGATTTATTATGCGAAAAATGTTCTGTAAAATTTAACAAAACGCAATGCTTGGCAAGTGTTTGCTCTTTTATTTTTAATGACAGAAATATAATAGTATCAAAGCCAAAAACCTATATGAATTTGAGCGGGAATTCTCTTGCTTCATTTAAAAATAAGTATAAGTTAAAAAACAATCAAATTTTGGTTATTGCAGATGATATTGATATTCCTGTTGGTAAATTTAAATATAAAAACAAAGGTAGTGGCGGAACGCATAACGGTCTTAGAAGTATTGTGAGCACAATAGGAAGTGATTTTCATAGAATTAGAATTGGTATAGGAAAAGACAATCTTGCAGGTCAAAATTTGGCGGATTATGTTTTAGGCGAAATTAATAATGAAGCAAATGAAAGTTTAAATAAAGTAATTGGTGATGTTGTAGATTTTATACTAAATAAATTAAATGAAAACGGATTTGGTCTTATCAATAAAGAGGAATAATGTTTAATTTTTATGAAGTTTTAAAAAATAATCAGTTAACAACCTACAAAAAAAACTTAAATAAGGGCATTCGTCAAGCATTAAACGGATGCCCTGTTGAAGTTAAAGGGCTGTTAACTTTTTTTAGTGGGCAAGGTTCAATTTTTGTGTTTAATGATTTGGTAAGTGCGGGGAAAATTGCAGAACAAGCAAGTGCTCTTGGGGCTAAGTGCGAATTTATTTTAAGTAATTATGAAGACAGTATGGGCTTGATTGACCATGTTACAAAGTGCGAATTTATATCAAATTTATATAAGTTTGTTGCAGGTGAAGTAAATGTTTTATTAATCAGTGTGGAAGCGCTTTTTCAAAAAGCCCCGACAAAACAAAGCTTGCTAGAAAATGTTTTAAAATTAAAGCAGGGCGGTTTTTATAATTTTAAAAATTTGGTGTCAGACTTAATAGAAACGGGGTATAATCGTGTTGAGTTTGCATCAGGTCAAGGTCAGTTTTCTTTAAGGGGAGATATTTTAGAGATTTTTGCAATTAATCAAAAAAACTTGATAAGAGTAGAATTTTTCGACGACCAAATTGAAAGAATGTCGCTTGTTACCTTGGAAGATAAAATTTTTGTTGGTGAGTTAAATCAAGCAAATATTGTTTCAATTAACCAGCCACAAAGCAATGTGAATTTATTAAGTTTGGCGGATATTGTTTTTTTTGACGAGCCTAAAAAACTTCAAGAAACTGCTTTATATTTTATTCAAAGTCATAATTTAATTAATGAAGAAAAAAATGAAAGTGTAAATTCAACTTTGCAAATTAATTTTGAAAATTTAGAATTTAAACAAAAAACAAATTATGTAGAACCGAATTTAATTTTTAAAACCAAAGCAAAAAATGAGGTTGCCTTCATTAACTTTAAAGGTAAAAATTTTTTCAATTTTGAAGTTGAAGTTGATATTAAAACACTGGGAACTAAGAATTATGTTTTTGATACCAAAGAACTTTTCAAAGATATAAAATTTCTTACTGAAAGCGGACTGGATGTGTATTTGTTTTGTGGGAGTATAGAAAGAAAGACAAGCTTAGATAAGTTGTTGACCGAAAATTTTATTTTCACTTCGGAAAATGAAGGCAAGGCGGAGCAAGCTAAAAACCTTACTCCGTTAACAACCGAAAAAAACATTATAGGTTTTACAGGCGACATAATTGGCTTATCAAATTATAACTTTGAAACA
This sequence comes from Clostridia bacterium, assembly GCA_028708805.1. GTDB lineage: Bacteria > Bacillota > Clostridia > Christensenellales > UBA1242 > UBA5489. The sequence goes on from JAQVYC010000007.1 coordinate 19,714, forward strand.
AACAAAGGCAATGTTTATTTAGTTGATTCATTATTGCCTTACAGCATTTCTTTTGCAGATTCAAATGCTGTTTTAATTGGCACATATAGTTTGTTCAAAAAGCAAAAGCAGGAAGTTCAAAGCAAAAAAAGACTAAATTTTTATGCTCCAAAAGTGGGGGAATATGTTGTTCATAGCACTCACGGGGTTGGTCGTTGCATAGGGGCTAAACGGTTGAAACTTACAGAATTTGAAAAAGATTATTTTATTATTGAATATGCTTTTGCAGATAAACTTTATTTGCCGTCAGAGCAAGCCGATATGATTTCAGCCTTTTACGGAAACGATGAGCCACAACTGAATAAATTGGGTAGCTCCGACTTTGAAAGAGTTAAAAAGCAAGTTTATAAAAATGTTAAAAAATTGGCAATCAATTTGCTGGAACTTTATTCTAAAAGAGAGAATAGTAAAGGCTTCATTTATAATAAAGATGATTATTTAATGGAGTTGTTTGAAAACGCTTTTGAATTTGAGGAAACCGAAGACCAGTTGCGTGCGATTGTTGATGTCAAAAAAGATATGGAAAGCTCAAAGGTTATGGATAGGCTAATTTGCGGAGATGCGGGTTATGGAAAAACCGAAGTTGCTTTAAGGGCAATTTATAAGGCGGTGTTAAGTGGTAAACAAGTGGCGTTTTTATGTCCGACAACAATCCTTGCCGAACAACATTATAAAACTTGCAAGTCGAGGCTAAGTGGTTTTATGGTAAAAGTTGCAAGATTGAATAGGCTTGTTCCCAAAAAGGAAAATAAAACAATACTTAATGAACTTGCCAATGGTGATATTAATTTAGTTTGTGGAACTCATAAATTGCTTAACAAAAAAGTTGAATTTAAAAATTTAGGGCTTTTAATATTAGACGAAGAACAGCGTTTCGGGGTTGAAGATAAAGAAAAAATTAAAAACCTAAAAACTGATATTGATGTTTTGACATTAAGTGCCACACCTATTCCACGCACATTGCATATGTCTCTTTCGGGAATTCGAGATATAAGTATAATTGAAACTCCGCCACGAGAAAGAATGCCTGTGCAAACCTTTGTTTCAGAATTCAGCGAAAGTCTTTTGATTAATGCGTGCAAGCAAGAGCTTGCACGGGGCGGTCAGATTTTAATTTTATATAATAGAATTGAACACATTTACAAGTTCGAAAATATTGTTAAAAATCTTTTACCTAATGTTAAAATTGGGGTTGCACACGGACGGTTAAATCAAAAGCAATTAGAAGATGCTATTTTAAAATTGTATAATCGTGAATACCAAATTTTAATTGCAACAACATTAATTGAAAATGGTATAGATTTACCAAACGCAAATACCCTTATTGTGATAGATGCCGACCGCTTAGGGCTTTCCCAGCTTTACCAACTTCGTGGGCGAGTTGGTAGAAGCAATAAACTAGCATATGCTTATTTCACCTATGATAAAAATAAGATTCTAACAGAAAAAGCATATCAAAGATTAGATGCCATAATGGAGTTTACGCAAATGGGTAGTGGACTAAAAATAGCAATGCGAGATTTAGATATTAGAGGCGTTGGAAATGTACTGGGGAAAGAGCAACACGGCTCTATGGAAAAAGTTGGCTATCATCTTTATTGTAAGCTTTTAGAAGATGCGGTTAAAGAATTAAAAGGCTTAAAAATTGAAATTAAAAAAGAAATACGCCTAGATATTAATTTAAATGCTTTTATATCTGAAAATTATATTCAAAGCGAAGCGGATAGAATTAAGAAATATACAGAAATAAGTGAGCTGGGAAATATGCAGGAATTAGATAGCTTAAAAGTTGAAACAGAAAAAACTTATGGTTGCTTGCCTATTGAACTTGAAAATTTAATGCTTATAGCACTTCTTAAAAATTTGGCGGTCAACAATGATATTCAAAGAGTTTTAATAACAGATAAAGCAAGCAGATTATATTTTTATAAGTCGGAACAAATATTGCCAGAGCAAATTGCTAAAAAATTAAAAGACAAGCGACAGACATTAATTATTGAAAAACAACCAATAATTTCTTTTGAAAATAGTAATAAAAGCATAAAAGAAAAATTGCTAGAAGCAATAAACTTTTTAACAATTAAAAACAAAGAACAGACAGATTAATTTTGTTGTTTAATTTGCTAAAAAATTAAATCAATTAATAGTTACTTTATTATATTTTAATTGCTTTTAAAAGGGAAATAAAAATTTAAGGTAAATTTTGAAATATGGTTGCTTTTTTATGTGTCTTATTCTATAATTGTTTTACATTGTATCTATTGATAATTTTAAAAAATTAGATAGTTTTACATTGATTTGGTTAATAATAACCTTAATTAAATTTCGCTAATTTTAATGTTAGAAATTTATTTTAGGTTTTAAATAATTTTTTTGAGGAGCTTAAATGTTTAAAAAAATTGCTTTAGTTTTAGTTTGTGTTTTCAGCTGCGTTTTTACTTTGAGCGGTTGCAGTTTGTTTCCCTTAGACACTTACACCTACTTAAATCAAGTAGTTGTTGCTTTCGATTATCCTACCTCGGCGGGAGACAGTAAGAATATTAAAATAGTTAAAAAAGATGTTATTGAAGCATATAATAATTATAAATCTACTTTGGAACAAAGTGGTTATTCTGGTAAGCAAGCACTTGACCAAATGATTCAGTTGCTAATTAACAAACAGGTAATACTTGCAGAAACAGAAAATTTAATTACAAAAAATAAAATTGTTGTAACAGATAATATGTTAAATGAAATGTGGAATCAAACATATAAGGCAGTTGTAAAAAATCTTGCCGAGTTTGAAGCCGAAGTTATTAAATCTTGGAACTTACATGTTCCTAGCGAATTAGAAACCGAAGAAGATGATGAAAATATTTATTACGAGCCTTATGAAAAACAGGCGGAATTAGTTAAAGTTGAAAATGAGTGGAAAATTCGTACATTTAACACGGCGATTGAACCCACTGAGCCTTTAAGCTATGAAAGAGATAAGGAAATAGAAACTATATTCCAAGCAGTAAATGATAGAGTTGATGCTTCTAATGTTTTAAAAGAAGCATTCAAGAGATATAATAAACTTTTGAAAAGTAACGAGCAAGGAATGGGGCTTTCTGACAAAGCTGATGAAATTTTTGAAAGAGAAATTGCAAGAATTTATAACAATATAAAAGAAAACAAGCTTATCAGTTTATACTCAGAATATTATGAAGTTAAAAATGGTTATTCAATAATTTCAGTAAATGAGGTATTGAATTATATTTCAGCACAGATGCTTGCAAGTTATTCACAATATACAATAGATTCTGTTGCTTACGAAAATGATATTTTATCAACTAGGGAAAATGTTTGGTATGTAATGGATGATGATTATTTTTATGTTTCTCATATTTTAATATCATATTCAGATGAACAAAAACAAGACTTAAAAGATGCCGAAGAATTATATAAATCCAAAGGAATCACATATGAAGCTTATCAGAACTATAAAGCAAAGTTAGCAAATAGTGCTGTTGTGAAAGAGTATGGAGTTGATACTAATTTAACACCAGCTCAGTTGCTTACGAATTTAAGAGCTGATTTGTCTGGCAAAACCGATGCGGTAGATAAAATTAATATCTTTAATGATTACCTATATAAATATAGTGGTGATAACGGCAATAAAAATAAAATGTTTGAATATATTGTGGGTACAGAAAAATCTAAGATGGTGGAGGAGTTCAATGAATCCGCAAGAGCGCTTTATGATAATGGCAATGGAAAATTGGGCGACACCTCAGAAATGACAGCAACTGAATATGGAGTGCATTTATTGTTTTATATAGAGCCAGTAACAAATGCTTTTACAATTACAAATCCTAACAGTTTCAGTTTGGCGACAAGCAATATGGAAGAATTAGACGAAATTGTTAACACAATAAACACAACTAAGTTAAGCCAAATGTATGAAAGAACAATTTTTGATTATGTTTATGAAAAATTGATTACAGATAGCTTTGCAGAATTCGAAAATATGAATTTATCAATTTTAAAAGCAGATTTAAATATTTTAATATATAATAATAATTATGCTGATTTATTTTAGTAATTAAAATCATTAAAATCATTTAATTCATTAATTTAATCTTACTTTCTTGAAAGAGAGAGTAAGTTTTTTTTAAAAAATTCTTTTTCACATCAGAGAAATTCAACTCATAATAAATTTAAAAAATATTTAATAAAGATTTTTTTGACTTATCCATATTTTTCTGATACTATATTTTTAATGAAATATTCGGCGAAGGTTTATCAAAAAAACAAATATTTAAAGTATATTAGCGGAATCTCTAAAAAGGGTGATTTTATACTTTATTTATATACTGCCCCTAAGTTTTTACAAAAAGAAATTGACGAAGCCGAACAAGCTGTTGCAAAACAAAAAAGCAAAAAGAAAAAATATTTAAGCATTGGTTTTTTCATTTTAAACATAATTATAATTGCGGTAATTTTAGGATATCAAATTTCACAAAGCGAAGATATGAGTGTATCGGCCTTGTTTGCCTCTGGATTTTCTCTTCCGCTCATTGGACTTTTATTTGTTGTTTGGATTATAATTAATATGTTGGAGGCTTTCAGGCTAAATATTTTTATTAAAAGGTCGTCAGGAAGGGCTAGACCATTTTTAAGTTATAAGGTGGGGGCTTTGGGTAGATATTACGATTCTATAACGCCTATGGCTACCGGAAGTCAACCATTCCAAATTTTTTATTTAACGCATAGAGGGCTTAATGCCGCTGCGGCCATTTCTGTGCCTATGGGCAGGTTTGTTGTTAATCAACTTTGCGTATTGGTTCTTTGGACAATTGTTTTAATTTTATCATTTAGTACGAATCTTGGTATGGCTTTCGATTATTTGAAAGTTATTTGTATAATTGGCTATATAATAAATCTCTTTTTAATTTTGCTTGTTGTTTTTCTTTCTGTAAGTGAAAAAACGGGTAAAAAGCTTGTTGTTTGGTCATTGAAATTATTGCAAAAAATGAAAATAATAAAAAACTATGAAAAACAATACAATAGAGTTTTAAAAGTTGTTATTGATTTTCAGTCTACAATCCGTAACCTAGTTAAATCTAAGGGAACATTTTTACTTTTAATGCTTAGTTCAGTTCTGTTTAATCTTTTGAACTATTCCATTCCATTTCTTGTATATAGTGCGATGATTGGATATTTAGATTTTTCAATGTGGGCCTATATTATTATGTTAGGTGTTTTAATTGATATGGCCTCATCTTTTATGCCACTTCCAGGAGGTTCGGGCGTTAGTGAGCTTTCTTTTGCTGCGTTATTTACAACGGTTTTTGTCAGCAGTGCAACTTTAACCTGGGCGCTAATAATTTGGAAGTTTATGACATATTATATTTATTTGATACAAGGCTTAATTGTTCTTTCATACGATAAGTTTATTGGTGATAAAAAATATAAATGGCTAAACAAGAAATGGGCATTAGAACAGGAGAGTATGAATTTTAAACAAACCAAGTTGCATGAATTTGTTCAGGATAGACAGGGTAAAAAGAAAAAATTAATTATATAAAATTATTCACTATTATTTGTTTTATTTTTAAAACAGGTTTATCTTAAAAAGTATAAATCTATTAAAAAAATAGAATAATACATTTAATGGGAAATATTAAAGCATTTGTTAAGTCGAATAAGTCTAAAAAGAAAAAAAGTAAAAAAGAAAGTTGGTTTATTTTTGTAATAATAATGCTTTCAGGGTTACTCGCTTTTTCTGTTTTTTTGGTTTATTCAAATGTCTTCTATAAATCAAATTTTGAAAAAATCGGGCAAAAAATGTTGGGAGAAACAATAAAGTTATATGTTGAAGACCGTGGTTCGTTTAGTCAAGCCTTGTCTTTTCAAGGGTCTACCTTGCCGAATTTTGATATAAGGCAAGAAGGATATTTGTATGTAAAAGACAATCAAGAAAATTGCGTTGCAAGAGTTAAAATGTTTGTTTATAACAGCTTGAATGAAGAACCTTCTTTGTTAAATGGCGTGTTAACAACAGATTGGGTTTTGGGCGAAGATAATTATTATTATTATAAATATGTGCTTACTGAAAGCGTATCTTTCAAATTCTTGCATTCAATAAAAATGCCTAGCGATGAATTTAATTTGCATTCTTCTGAATTTTATAGCATTGTTGTGTCAGTTGAAACTTTGCCTTATACAAGCGATTTTGAGGGAATCTGGAATACGATTTTTTTAGAATAATCTATATAAAACATAATTAAACATAAAACAACACGATAATCTCACCTTTAAATATTATTTTAGGATATTACTGTCAAAAATTTATATATGAAAAAGGTGGGGTTATTTTTAATTTTTCTATTAGTTTTTTCTTTTAGCGGTTTGAATGATGATAAATTTGTCAACCTTTGCAAAACATTTAATCAGGCTCAATTAGAAGTGTTCTGTAATAGTTACATAAAAAGTGAAATAGAAAATAAGGAAGAGTTCGAAGTCATTAAAAATGGTAGCGGTTATATTATTCAAACAAATGCTTCTATGGCGACTGAATTAAAAAAATATGTGTATAATTATGCTGGTTTTATGTTGAGCTTTCGGGGAACAAGAAAAGATATATTGCTTTTAATCAGTGATATAAAAATAGTAAAAACTGAAAACATTGACGGAATAGAAACAGTCTACGGTTACGCTTGCGGGCTTTTAAATAGTGTGGTAATTGGTGGTAAAAAAGTTAATATTCAAGTTGCCATAAACAATGGGACAATAACCATAGGTTCACCAGTTATTTTAGGCTCTTACTAAATATAACCTTTTAAACTCACGAAAAATGTTTGTTTGAGTTTTTCTCTATTGAAATTATAATTTAAAGATTAATATTATTTTTACTCTAAAATTATACAGGTTGTGAAACTCATAATTTTTTGACAATTTCACAAAATTTAAAGGAAATTTCACGAAATTAAGAGATATTATACTTATCTTGTCTTATTAGATTAAATAAAAAGTGAGGGGACATACTCAAGACAAGGAGGTAAAAATGGTAGAGTTTAAAGACCAAAATAAGTTTATAAATTGGATTAAGAAATATGGAGTATACTGCATGGCGGGGCTTTTGGTAGTTGCAATTGGAGTTGCCTGCATATTTACTGGCCAATTTAGAACCACAGAGCAAACCACTTGGAAAGTGAAAGATCCTATAGTCATAGAAACCGGAACTAATTCGGCATTGCTATTTGGCTTGCCAATGAATAATACTACGGTTTTAAAGGAATTTTCGAGTTCGGCACTATATGAAAATACAACTCTAAATAGATGGGAATATCACAGTGGTATGGACTTAACTTCGGATGATTTAGCTGTACTAGCTGTAGCAGATGGAAGAGTAAGTGAAGTTTATTTTAATGATCTTGAAGGAAATGTTGTTGTTATAACTCATTCAAACAATTTTAAAAGTTCATATAGTAGTTTAAATGGCGATGCCATAGCCGTTAATGTTGGAGATAGTGTTAAGCGTGGTGACAGAATTGGAACGGCGGGTGATTCTGCGAATAACGAGAGAGAAGATGGCAATCATTTGCATTTTGAACTTTTGTTAAATGATGAAAACATAGACCCTGCAAGCTACTTAGAATTTGAGGCTAAATAAGGTAGACTAAATATAAACATAAAAAGGTAGGCGTAAAAAATGCTTACTTTTTTTAAGGTTTAATTACTTTTTAAATTGTTTATAAATTAAAGCAATAATATAAAATAAGAAAACAGAACTCAATTTTTACTTTTGGTGTTTGCTGGCTTATTAATTTATTAAAATAATTTACATTTTGTTTTTCTTGTGTTAAACTTAAATAGTAAAAATTAGGAGGGCAAAAAATGACAATTGATAAAATCAAAAAAATAATTGCATCGCAGTTAAATATAAGTGAAGAAACAATTAAGGATGATTCAAGAATAGTTGAGGATTTAGGAGCAGACTCGTTGGATATTGTTGAAATGCTTATGACTTTTGAAGAAGAATTTGGTGTAAATATCCCTGATGAAGACACATCTAATATGAAAACTGTTGCAGAAATTTCAGACATGATAAGTAAAAAAACTAAATAAGAAAATATTTGATAATTTTTATAAAATTAAGAATACAATTTATCTGTAAAAAACAACGGTAAAAAACAACGGTAAA
>JAQVYC010000007.1:28022-38746 GCA_028708805.1 Clostridia bacterium
GTAAAAAACAACGGTAAAAAACAACGGTAAAGAATTTAAAATAAAACAATTTTAAAAGCACTATTTGGCAATAAACAGCCGATAGTGTTCTTTTTTGTCGTACTTTTTCATACATTATATAAGCGAAAAGGTGATGAATGAATTTTGTTTTAAATAAAAGGGCAATTGATTTTGGTAAATATATTTTGCGAACAAAAAGCACGGTAAGGTACACTGCCGAGGTTTTTGGAATTAGTAAAAGCACAGTACATTTTGATGTGTCTAAACGACTTAAAAAAGTTGATTTTAGTTTATATGAAAAAGTACATAAAATATTAGAAAATAATTTTAGCGAAAAACATATTAGAGGGGGAGAATCTACAAAAAACAAATATTTAAAATTAAATAATTAATGTTTTTTATAATAAATTTAAATAACCATTTAACGCGCAAATTTGATTTTTTTTAATAATTAATTAATATTTAATTAATTATTTTTTTGCATTATATTTCATTTAAAAATATTTTTTTATCTATTATCAATTAAGTTGACTTTTTTCTCCTTTTTTTGTTATACTAAATTAAGTATAATTGTTGAAATAGTACATAATTCGCGAGGGGAATATGAAGTTTAATTCGCATAAAAAGCTTTTGAAATTTATTAGTAAAATAATGATGGTGTTTATGCTTGTTGGCTGTGCAATGTTTTTTTCAGCATGTACAACTGATTATTCTCAAACAAGAATTATTCTTTCTCTTAGCGGAAAATATGTTACCTTATATATAAATGATGATGTTTCAACAACAGAATCTATCAATATTCAAGTGGCAACAAATATCAATATGAGCAAACAAGTTAACATAAGCACAGAAAACAGCAAGCTCACACTTGAAACAACTTTTAATAGTGATGAAACCACAACTTTAATAATATCTGCAGGTGATGTTTTTAAAAATGCAGCTGTAACCATAACAACAAAGGAAGGGCAAAAGTCGGCAGTATTTTATGTTTCTGCCGAGATAGCGGTAACTTCGATAGCTGAAACACCAAATGTGGCAAATCTTTATGCAATAAGAGGTCAAACTACTGCATTAGACCCGAGCAAACTATTGTCTGTTGAACCTGCCAACGCAACCGAAAAAGATATTGTGTTTACATTGTATAATTTAACAGATTCTAATGTCGGAATCACAGACAAAGCACCCTATATGTTGACCATTGGTGAAAATTATACAGAAAGCGAAATAAAGCTTTTAGCAACTTTGGCTAATGATAATAAAAAATATGCCATTATAACATTAGATGTAATTAAGCCTTTGGGGAATAATATAACCTATTCAGCATTTTATACAAACACACCAGAAAATATTAACTTAAATTCTATTATCAAAATTGCTAGAAACATACCAGCCAAAAATCATATAATTTTTGATGTTCTTATAGAAGATATAAAAGTTGCTGGGGGTATAAGGGATGTTTTGATTTCGCCTTATATGGAAAGTTCGCAGTCTTCAATTTCTGACTGTTTAGGTGTGTCAAGTTTTGAAAAGATTACTGGAATTGATTATATTAAATATAGCTTTACAATAAATGCCGAAAATTTAAACGGCTTAGAAAGTATTTATTTTGATATTTCTTATGCAGGTTATGAATATACTTTCACAACACAACATTTTAATTTTGAGGTTTATGATGCTGTAAACAACATTGCTATTTTGGTGGATGATCAACCACAAGAGAATACAACAAATTTCAATTTTGTGGTATATGACAAGTATTACGATACTTATGGCTTAAAGCTAAATGCCTCTGTTTCTCCTAGCACTGTTCCGCAGTCTGATAAATTATTAGTTTTAAAATTAGGCACAAGTGCCAGAGAATATTGTTTTTTAGATAGAAATGGTAAAGAGATTACTTCCACTAACGATACATATGAATTTGAAAGCGGTGAGAATATATTTGTGTTAGCAAAAACAAGTGCTTCAAATAATGCTAATTTCAGTATTTATTCTAAATCTAATCCTGCAATTGAAAAGCAGTTTAACATTTCCGCTCAGATAGGGGCGACAGATTTACGATTTACAAATGCAATAGAAGTCAATAATTTGTTTTATTATTATTTAACTTCTAATGAAGCAATGGAAAAAAGAGTGGAATTTTTCGCAAATAATGCGGTTTTAAATGATATAAAAGTTGTTTCAAGCGGAAACGCATTCGAAAAAGTTGGTAATGTTCTTCAAGGCACAACTATTAATTCTTATTATTTCTTTGTTTCATCTATTCAAGGGGCGTTAGATGAGAATAATGGTAGAATAATAATAATGCTAGGAAATGGCTTAACAACCACGGCCAATGTAGAGGTTTTTACAGAGTTAGAAGAAGATAAAATTTCGTTGACTATTCCAAGTTCGCAGTACAATGCTTCAATAGGGCAAAAATCATTACTTACAAACAAAACAATAAATGGTATGAATTATAATTTGGAATTCAGTGTTGCATTGCAAAACGGTGAAAGTATTCCTTTAAGTGCGAAAGCAAATAGCACAGTTTCTATTGAATATAAGTATTTTGATTTTGCTTTGGTGGGCAGTGCATACAATTCTTCTTATGAAGAGTTTAATAATTTCAGTGCGTCAAATGGGAACATATCAGAAGCGAATTATTTAGAAACTTCTTCGGTTGTCCGTTCAGTTTATTTAATTTCTTCTAATCAGATTTATGCGTCTAATGTCGGAAAGGTTTGGGTTAAGGCTCAAATTAACGGCTATTCTTTAAATAATAATGCTAAAATAGCTTGTTCGTTTGACTTTTATTTTCTTGTAGAAGTTTATAATCCAATTAAGTTGTTTTCTATATCAAAAACATCATTAACTTTATATTCGTTAAACAGTGTAGGAGATTCACATATTGATTACACTTATGACCAGTTATCTGTTTTATTAAGTCAAAATGCCACTTATAATAAAATCAAATGGACTAATAAATATACTTCTTTTCCAGATGGCGAATCTTCAATGTCTTTTCATATAAACAACGAGAAAATTTTCACTTTTACTGATAACATAGATAATGTTTTGGTGCAGGCTTTCAGCACATTAGATGAATATAACAATCAAGGCGAAATAATATATGAATATGCTAATGCTCGGGAATTTCAATTTATTGCGAGAGTAACAGAGTTCGACAAAACAATTTCAATAAGCTTGAAAGTGGTAATAAAAAAGGCCGAACAAGTTAAAAAAATTGTTGTGGATAACCTGAATGTGGAAGACGGCATTTATATGGAACTTGATTATACGGGAAACGATTTGCGTTATCCTATAAAGGCAAGAGCGGATAATGGAGCTAGTAATAGGCCACTTAACGATAAACTTATTTTCGAATTTGAGCCAAACACGGGAACTTCGTCAAATCTGCTTTCAATAGATAAAAACACAGGGGTTATAACTGTAAAGGGCGATGTAACAGAAGGCGGAACTGGTCGCATTCGAATTGCTCCTGCCGATAGATATATAAACAATATTTATGTGCCAGATGAAAATGATGTGGCGGTTTATATTGGCATAACGATTGCAGATGGTCGTTCGAGAGAAACCTCTTACAGAATAATAAGTTTAGACGATATTTCAAATCCGCAATTACATTACACTTTGATGAATAGCATTAATATAAACAGTGATAATTTATATGGAATTTTTGAAACATTTAGCGGTGGCTTATATGGTTGTGTTGAAGGTACAAGGCTTATTTCTACAATTGTAACAAATAAAACCTTATTTAATAATTTAACAAATGTTGCAACAGTGCAAGATTTAATTATTTGCGGAAGTATTGCTTTTAGTTATAATGGTTTTATTGCAGAAATAAATGAAGGGATTATTAAAAATGTTGCGGTAGATACTTTTGCTGTTGCAGGTGTTTATACTCCGAGTTCGTTAACTGTATTAGCTGGCTTTAATTACGCGGGCGGACTGGTAGGTATTAATAACGGAATAATAGAGGGCTGTAACTTCTATGGCAAAATTCTTGCACAAACAGCAATAACAGGCGGTATTGCAGGTCAAAACAATAAGGATATTTCTTACTGTACAGTAGAGTTTTATAATTACACTAATGAATACGCAATATTGAATGGTGGACAATATGTCGGCGGTCTTGTTGGAGAAATGACAGGCGGAAATTTAACTTATAGTTATACTTATTCTTATGTCAAAGATGGCGAAAATTATATGGGGCTTAATGTCTTGAGAGGAACAAATTCGGGCGGTCTAGTTGGACTACTTTCGGGCGGGAATATTGATATTTGTTTTGCTTATATAAATGACCTTATAAATTTAACAGGCGAAATTGATAATCAGTCCGAGCCGTTCATAAATAATGCTTATATTATTTATAATGTTTCTAACAATGCCTTTAACGCAAATTACATTTACTATGGAAATACGGAATATGATTACAATATCATTCAAACTAATGCTTTATGGGTAAAAGCAACTGAAAATGTAAATAACGGCTTTCCTTATTTTAAAAGTATTTTACAAGGAGCAACAGTTACAGGCATTGACTCGATTTTAAATGAGAATCTTGAAAATATGATTTCAGTTGATGGGAAGTCTATAATTTTCTTTTTTGAATCTAATCTAACTCTCACTAAGCAAGAACATACTGCGATTAACACTTTGAACACGCTGTCTTTTTCTGTACTATTAGATATGAACGATGTGTCGGGAATTAGAGCAGTTTCAAGCAATAGTTCAATTGTTGGAGCATTTTCTAATGGTATTGTGCTTTATGGCACAGGTACCGTTAGTTTAACAATATTTTCTAAATATGATTATTCCATTTCAAAAGAGTTTACTATTTATGTGGTTTATCCAACTATTTCTTTAAAATTGACTTATGATAACTTTGAATTCGATAGCGGTGCTATAATTAATAGTAAAATCAATCAATCGCTTGTTGTATATGGTAGTGTGGCAAATACGAAAATGTTGGTTAATAGAGATGTAATCATTAACACAAATAATTTAAATATTTTGTTTAATAGTTATTCTTCATATATTATAGGTAGCGGAATGGGCGGTTTTGTGTTTGATACGCAAAAAATATATAACGACAATTTATTAACCGAAGCTTTAATTGATTTTACACTTAGTTTAAAAAACCTGCCTAGTAGTTATATTTCAGATACTAAGTCGGATGATTTATTTGCTATTAATGAAATATTCTTTGATTATTTCAATAGTCATTTCACTATAAAATTATATAAAGGTGCCGATGATTTGATTTTGTCTTCTTCCAGCATTGCAATAGAGCCAAGCGACACTTATAGCTTTGATGCTTATGTGTTTTCTGATATGGATTACAGCACAGAAGAAATAGCTAATAGCGAAGGCGTTGGTCTAGACATTTTTAAAATAAATGAAATAGAAGCGTTTGAAATTATAAATACCGAGCTAAGCGAAGATAAAAAAATATTAACTTATTATATTGGTGAAAATTCAACTATTATGTTTGTAGCGCAAGTTGAATATTTAACAACGGTATACTATTTAAGCACAACCGATAGAACTCAACAAACCTTAGACCCGTTACTTGCGGTTTATTATCAGCATCAATTTAAAATAACAATTAATATTGCAGATAGTTTTAAAAATTATAACTTTGACAATACAGATTATATTATAAAAATTCATGCCTTAACATCCAAGTTAAATTCAGAAAGTTATCATTCTAATGTAATTTTAAAAGATTTTTGTTTGACGGTTAAATCACAGACGGTTTTGAGTGTGGATGCAACGCATTATGAATTAAGTGAAAAGGTTTTAAAGTATACAGAAGAAGACCAGCAGAATATAATGTTTTATAAATATAAGGAGCAGGCAAGCAGTGTTTTAAATCCAGGAGATGAAGGGCTTTTGGTTATAGATTTATATCCTGTTTATGCCAATTATGAATATTTAACAGTAACTTATCAATCTAATGTTTCAGAAGATTATGAACTCCGACTTGCTTTAATGGACAAGCAAGTGGATGGTTCTTTTATTAAAAATTTATTAGGCTTCACGAAACTGTCTAATGGCATTAGAATAGATAACGCTTATAGTTATGATGAATTCGACACCTCTTCTTTAACAAACTTATTTTTAAGCACATATGTTTCTGCAAACATTGATAAAGATGTGGTTTTTGCAATCACAATTACAGCTTATAACAATATTGGCGACCAAGTTGGAACTTCGGTTAATTTTAATATTATTGTGCAATATCTAAGCGGTGCCCAAATAAATGTTCAAGATGAAAACGGAGTTGAGTTAGAAATGATGGCAAGAGGGTCAACCGAGTTCTTGATTATTGTGGTTAACTTAGAGCAAAATTTAGGTTCAATTAATATAAAGGGTCGTTTAGACACACCTGATATAAACAATATTGTAACTTATTCTTCATTTGCCGAAACTGTAAATCTGGCGAAAGGCACTAAAACCTATAAAGCTTCTTTGTTTGTAGGAAGTGGATTATTGTTGGAAAACGAGTCAAATTATTTTACTATTGAAGTTACAATTTCTTGGATAGCCAATGGTAAAATTCAAACCAAAACAACATCACTTCATATGGGTGTGGTGGATTTTGTTGTTAGTTCAGTTTCCTTAAAAACAGATAAATTAGATACAAATATATTTAATGGATATATTGGAATTCAATCAACTTTAATGTTTGATTTCATTGTTAAAGATTTTATATCTCAAACTACAATATCAAATCTTTCTCTTTTACAGTTTATTGATGATGCTTATTATAAAGATAAATCAGGGCTAAATGCTTTTGGTGATTATATTGTAAATTATGGTAAAGACGGTATTGATAGCTTTATAGGTAATCTTTATTATGTGAGTGGTGGAAGTTATTTACAAGTTTTAAATTCGGATGGCTCATTTGCTCCTGCTCCTAATGGTAGTTTTACTTTTCTAGTTGACGAAGAAGGCTTAATTAAAGTTGTAGGTCAACGAAGTGGTAGTATGACAATGATGTTCACCTTACCTGTAAAAACTCCTAGCTTTAATCAGAATTTAATTCATAACATTGATTTTTATTTTACTATTAATATAGAAGTTTACAGTGATGAAGATACTCCGCTGATAATAGATAATGAAACAGCTTTTTATAATGCTCTTGCGGGGGAAAATCCTCAGAATTATATTTTGATGTCCGACCTATATCTAACAGATTTTGCACCTTCCAACACGACGGGAATTTCTAGCTTAGACGGAAATAATTTTGTAATTCATATAATAAATTGGAATTTAGATGTAGAAGATAGCGGCACTTTGAGACTTGCCTTATTTGATAATGTAACAGAAGATACCACATTAAAAAATATTATTCTAAATGTATATCATGCTAGTTCAATTTTAGTGGATACCGTGAAATATAGCAATGTTGAAGTGGCTGGGCTTGCAATTAGAAATAATGGAATTATTTATAATTGTCATGTGGTCGCCTTTGAAGCAGACTTCTCTAAGCCCGATTTAATTGTTCCACAAGGTTTAAATGTTTCTTATTCAGTTGGTCAAATAGATAAAAGCAAAACTTCTAGATTGGCAGGCTTTGTTTTAGACAATAATGGCTCAATTACAAATAGCCGTGTGGGCGGAGAGTCAATAGAATTTTCTTCTAACGGGACAAAATTTTTAAGTCCGTTTAATTTATCTGCGCAAGGAAATCTAGCTGGCTTTGTATATAATAATGCAGGAAGCATTGCAAGCAGTTATTTTGCAAACGGAACATTAACCAACTACACTTCAAGTGGTATGGTTACTTTCACGGCGGGTTTTGCGGGAATAAACACTGGTAGCATTCAAGTATCTTATGTTAAAGGTGTAGGAGAATACGGGTTTAGTTTATCCGACGAGGGAATTTCAACCGCAAGTGTAAGTGCGGGCTTTATTCATACAAATAAGGGAAATATTGGAGATTGTTACTCAAATATTTTATTAACTACAACAAACACTTCAACGAAAATGCAATATGCAAGCGGTAGGCTTACATCAGGGTTTGTATATGACAATCAAGGAGGAAATGTTGAAAGGTGCTATACAGCTTCTAAAATTGAAGATGCTAAAACAACGCAGATGAACTTTATAGGGGTTAATGATTTTAACGAAATGCAAAACACTGGAACAATTAGAAATAGTTATTATTATAATGTTGTTTCAGATTTAGATAATGCTTATGCTAGCACAGATGCGAATATTTCGGTAAAAAGAGTAACCGAGCCTGACCTTGAAGTAAGTTTTTATGGGCTTACTTTTGCCGATTCATCTTCAATGTTAAATGGAGTTTGGTATATAACTAGTTCAGGTCCAGAGCTTGTTAGTGCAAATCAAATTGCTGTTTCTAGCAGATTTGTTGCAAACGAGATAAGAGATGAGATTACTGGCGAACTTATTTACTATTCCTTACCATATCATGAAAATTATGAATATGGTAGCAGATTAAATCCGATTATTATTCGAGATGCCTTCGAGTTTAACCGTGTGTTTGGTGGCGACCATGATAATGCTGGAACGGCAATTCCTAGTTATTATGATTTAAGTTCAAAGCAAATTTTTGGAAATTATAGAATTTTGACTGATATTAATTTATCCGATTTAATAACTGACGGTATTAATGGCGTTAAAATAAATTCCAGCAATATGGTTCTTACGGGCGGAGTTCTAGACGGGAATATGTTTACACTTGAAGGTCTGGAATTAGTGGCAAGTATAGATGCAACTGGCAAAAATTATGGAATGTTTGCTAGCCTTGAAAATAACGCAATTATTATGAACTTACAAATTGAAGTAATTGAAGTAAGTGCTGTTACAATGCAAAATGTTGGCACAGTTGCGGGAACAATTAACAATTCTAAACTGGTAAACTTATCACTTTACAGTGGCAAAACTGGTGAGAGCGCCGTTGTTATGGGAAATAACATTGTGGGCGGAGTGGCAGGTAAAGTCGTTGGCGATAGCGAAATTAAAAATATTAAAACAAGCAATATAAATGTGTTGGCAAACCATGTGTCAACAGGCACTTCTCAAAGATTTAATAGAGAAGAAACGGCAGTTAATAAGGTTAATTCAAATGTTTCATATGCGGGTGGAATTGCAGGTATTGCCGATATATACAAGGAAAACAAAAAATACAATTTGGCACACGATGACAGAATGAACGAACCGCAACTTGCGTTTTTAACTGTTCAAGGCAATATGAGAATAAGTGGTTCTTCGGCTGGCGGTATATTTGCCTTTCTTGGACCTCAATCTTTAATGAAAGATGTAACATTTGAGCTTTCAGGTGAAAAAAATCAAAAGATAATAGCATATAATTTTTCAGCTGGTGGTATTGTTGGTGAATGCTATGGCGATATAAATATGGCACGAACGCAACATGAATATGATTTGCAAACTGTAATTGAAAACAATGTTTCCAAATACTATTTAAATCCGAGCATTTCAACAATTGAGCGGGGAAATTTAAACTTATTTGAGCATGAAAACATTGAACAATATTCACCTAAAAACATTGGCGGATTAGTAGGGGAACTCAAAACAGGAAATATTTCTCATTCATATAGTAAAATTGCGGTTAGAAATAGCAGTGCAATTTTTGCCGGTGGAATTGTGGGAGCAATTACCTATGCCGAAAACAATATTATAAACAACATTAATTTTTATGAGGTTTATACATTCAGCGATGTATTTGCTACTAGCGGTGTTGGTGGTATTGCGGGTTATATTGATCAAACAAGAACTTTATATTTTGATAAGGTTAATGCGGTTAATTATTGGACTTTGCATAAAGATGAAACGAATAATACATATTATTTGCCAGATTCTTATTACGATATCTATGCAATGACGGGAACAAATAATCTAGCACCTCAGTTTGTAGGTGATATCGTACAGGATAACGGTGGCGACAATATAACTATAAAGAGTCAATTTATAAAATACAATTTGCCTGTTATTTCTCATGAAATTCATAGTGAAGATGTTTATGCAATGAATAATATCAAATTTGACTATGCTGGTAAAAGCACAACGCTTTCAGTTAAAATGTCTTATGCGAGTTTAGGTTCTTCATATTACTTTAAAATAATTGATGAAAATGTTCAAACAATAATTCCTCTTTATGAATATAGGAATGCTCAGGAAAGCGGAAGCTTAATGGATACTTATTTCCGTAATTCTGGTTGGGACCCAAATTTCTGGAAAAGATATCAGACAGATATGCTTCCTAGGATTATTTCTTCCGCTGAATTAAATATATTTTATATCTATGTAGCAGAAGACTTACTTAATATGATTTATTACCCAACTGCTACTTTTATAGTTGTAGGTCAGGACGGAAACGGAATTGTTAAAGCAGGTAATTATATTGTTAACACGGGTTTTTCATTAAATAATTTTTCGGGGGTGTTAAAGGGTTATGATAATAGTGGAGAGTATGGCTTTGACTTTGAAAGCTATTCTTTAACCTTTATTAACTCAACATTATCAGGCGCAAAGATTTATAACTTAACTTTGAAAAATCTAGGCGGAGATCAGTATCAATCCGGAGTTGGCTCACTGGTTGGTTCTTCTATGGATACAGAGTTTGAAAATCTTAACTTTGAAGATTGTAGATTATATTCATATGCAACTGAAATCAATTACAACATTGGTCTTCTTTGCGGGCATATTAATTCGGGGCATATCTCAAA
>JAQVYC010000007.1:38846-43275 GCA_028708805.1 Clostridia bacterium
GCGATACTTGGCGGATATGTTGGAAAATCTCTTACAAGTTCGGTTATCACAAACGGTTCGGGAACATTTGGCAATTATATGTTTGTTGATTGTGATATCAGATTTACAGCAGGAAGCACAACTGCTGGTATGTTAATAGGTGAAGCAAGTGTGATTTCTGCTCTTGAAAATGTAGATACCTATGGAACAATAAATGTAAATTCAAAAGATACAGCTTCTTATATTGGTGGGATTGTTGGTAAAATCAATTCTGATTTAGATTTAAGTTTCTGTATTAGTCGAACCTCTATTGATTTTAAGGAAGATACGGAGGCGGATTCCGCTTCTGCCATTGGTGGATTTATCGGTTTAGTAGATACAAAAGATAGTGTGATTCACATTGGAGAGGACAGTCTTTCAAGCAAATATTTTGGAACCATAAAGGTTAGTGCAAATGATGTTTATGTTGGTGGAATAGTCGGAGCATTTTCGGCGAATAAAACTGAAAATGAAGGCAGAGCCCGTACGGAAATCAGCGGTGCTGTTTTTGGTGGAAAAATTATCATCAATGAAACTGAACAGGCATATGTTGGCGGAATTGTGGGGGCGACCAATTACCAAGACAAAAACAATGAATCTAAAAAAACAATTGAAGATTGCTTTGTTTATGGCAACATTTATGTTTATGAAGATTTCGCCGACAACACATTTGATACTTATGTGGGCGGTGTTCTGGGCAAAGGTTCGGAAAATACTGCTGTGAACTCTAATTATTGCATGACAACTATTTACACAAAATATACTCAAACAGAAAACAAAATTATCGTTAATGCGGTTGTGGGTGAAACGAACGGAGCTTACACAGAAACTTTAACTGGTTCGCCTTTAACAAACTATTATTCACATCAGTTAAGCTTATGTTTGGATTGTAGTGGAATTCTTGCTGAGAATGTTTATTATTATACTCAAAGCAGTGGTTCAACTACTATCTTAAATGATATAAGGGTTCGATTCTATGTAGCACAACTTGGTGAAAAAGACGGAGAAAAAGAGGCATATCTAGGTTCTAAATTAAATCCGTTTATGATTAATAATATAACATATACGGAATATTCGCAGTATTTTGGAAGTGTAAATGATTTCTTTACAGATTATCCAATTGCAGAAATCAAGTATTTTGTTATGACGGATTCTATGTCATTGAATACAATGACTGGAATTGAATTATATAGAAGTTTCGTTGTGGGTGATGGTTTTTCGGTTGGCACTGGAACTGATGCTATTTTTTCAATTATAGATGAAGTAAGTACAGTAACAGGCTTTGCAGTAAAAGCTCAAATAAAAACTAGTGATACAACAGCATACATAAGCGAAGGCTCAACATATTACGGCGGTGGAACACTAGCAGATATAAATAAAGGCTTTGTATATTCTTGCAATGCAAACGAAATATTCAGTGCAAAAATTCACGGTGCGTACGGTGTTGTTAACAATTTCGGCGGGGCATATATTGGCGGGTTAATTGGTGTAAACACAGGTTATATTTCAGATTGCTATGCCTATATGGATGTTGCTGGAACAAGCTTTGTCGGTGGGCTTGTGGGTTTAAATATTGGAGCAATTAGCCATTCTTACAGTAATGGAAGTGTTATGTCATCAAATTCAAGTGCCTATTCTTTTGCAAATAATATAAGTCAAGGCTCAATTTACTATTGTTATACCGTTTCTGCTGCTTATAACGGCTCTATTGGTATTTCTCATCAAGTAACTTTGGGAGAAGCAATAAGCACAAATCCGTTTGGAAGTGCCAAAATTGTTGGCTGTTATTATGATGTTTTTGCAGTAAGTTCTTCCAGCAATGTTGATGGAATTAATAAGGGAATTACTGATAAAATGGCGGTTCACGATTTTAATAATACATTGGCATCAACAAGTGCAAATGACTATGATGAACAAACAGGAATAACAACACCAAAAATCTTTTTAACTAATCCGAATAAAGTAGATGATAAAAATGCAAAAGTAAAATTTGGCTATGATTATACACTTAATAACGGTTATTTAACATTTATTGGCGAAGCATATGAAAGTTTAGATTATATGAAAGATTGCTATACGGGAAGTGGTTTAAGCGAGTATTCTGCAATTGAAATTCCTAATGTAGGAAAATTCCAGCAGTTAAACGATGCGTTAACGGATTACTATTATTCTTTGGTTAGGGATATAGTTTGCACAGACGAAATGAAGTCTTCTAATTCGGATGAAGATATTACCAGCTGGAAGGCAATTGGTTGGGATAGTAAAATATTCAGGGGTAGTGTAACAGGTAATTATAATACAGAAACCGAAGCTAATCTAAGTTATAAAATAGTAGGTCTTTCAATGTCTGGGGCTGAAAATTATTGCAGTGTTTTTGGTTCTGTTTTAGATTCTAAATTAACTTATCTTGAAGTAGAAGCAAGAGATGATACCACAAATGCACTTTATTCCGCAGGATTTGTTGGCAAAGCAGAAAACGCAATAATTAGTAATATTGCTTTAAGTGATGTAAAAATAACCTATAATGCAAGCAGTCAAGTTCATATGGGGGGATTAGCAGGGCAGATTATTGGCGGTAGCAATGGAACGATTGTTGAAGATTGTTCAATAAATGCCGTTACAATTGAATATGGAACTTCAAGTTCAGGTAACAATAGCTATATAGGTGGCATTGCAGGTAGAATTTCTGACGATGTAAGAATTTCTAATTGTTCTATAAATGGGGCTGTAAATCTTAACTATAATGCTGCTGGTGGAGGTTCTGTTGGTGGAATTGTTGGAGATTCATTAGGTAGTTCAAGTAATTATTCAATTTTAGAAAATGTAGAAATCAGCGGTAATTTAAGTATTGGGAACACATATAATTCAAGTTCAACTAACATTGATTATTTCGGAGCCATTGCAGGCAAAACAGCTTTTACCGATATTTCAGAAATAAAAATAACGGGTGGTACAAATACATTTACAAATAATATGGGTGTATGCTACATGGGTGGCTGGATTGGTTTGGCAGGCGATGAAACCGAGGTTGGATTTGGCTCTAATACTATAAGCGGTTCAAGTGCATTTAAGGTAAATAGTACTAATTCGAACAAACTTCCTAGCTATATAGGCGGACTTTTTGGCAAGGTTAGTGTTTTAGAGATTAGTTCGTGCGATATGCCAAGTGTTTCATTTGATTATCAGTCTACAAATTGTAGACCTTACTTAGGTGGTTTTGCAGGTGTGATTGATAATTCTAAAATTTCTAATATTACGGCCTCATTTTCGGAAGGTCAAATTTCTTGTAAAACAAATTCTTCGGCTTATATAGGCGGTCTTGCAGCAGAAATTAGTGGAACAAGCACAGTCAGCTCAATAAATGTTTCTTTCTCAGAAGGTGCAGTAGAGTTGCAAAATGAAATGGATGAAATTTATATAGCAGGTTTAACTGCTTTATCATCAGGTAATTTAACTGCGACAGGTTGCATAATGTCAGAATTTAATGTATCCGGTTTAAGCGTAAAAAACGGTGCAATTGCTGGGATAGTGGCAACTGCAACTGGTCAAATAAAATTAACAACTTGTACAATAAGTTCTAGCAATTTTGACCTTGCTGCAACGGGTGAAATAAGTTTAGGTGGTATTGTGGGTAAAATTACATCCACAGGCACAGCAGGCTCAACTTTAACAGGATGTAATTCAACTAGCTTGAATTTAAATGTTTTGGGTGGCACAGAAGTTAATCTTGGGGGAATTATTGGCTTCTTTAATGCAGCTGGAACAAATGGGACTGTATTAAAAGGATGCGATTCACTCAGAGTAGGATTAACTGCTGATGGCGGGAATGTTGCTAGCCTTGGCGGAATAATAGGAAATGCAAATGGAAAGATAGATATAGATGAATGTTTATTAAATGGTAACCAAGATTTTATGAGTGAAGGAACAAACTTAAACTTTAAATCTGGTGAAAGCTCTTCTACTGGCAATATTGGCGGACTTATTGGTAAGGCTACGGGCTCAACGGATAACCCTATTTCTATAATTAATTACAGTAAAGTTAAAGATAATATTAAATTAAATGCCGAAGAAACAAATGGTAGCGTTTATATGGGTGGTTTAATTGGTCACGGAGATAATGTTTTTATAGGACAAGGAATTTCTGCTTTTAGAGTGTTTGCAGTTTATAAGAACACGGGAAAAATCTATATGGGCGGAATTATGGGCAAAGCCCAAAGAAGCACCATGAGTGAAGATACGGGTGGAAATAATATAACAGTTCAAGATTCAATATTTATGGTTGCAGGTGAAGATGGCTCAACCATAAATGCCGAAGGCTATGTTGGCGGTCTTGTAGGGTGGATTGATGCAAGTTCCAGCCTAAGCAATGCAACACTTCAAAATTGTAAAGTGATTAACGGTTCCACAGCAG
>JAQVYC010000008.1:0-34949 GCA_028708805.1 Clostridia bacterium
TGGTGCGGAGAGTGGGACTTGAACCCACACGAAGTTGCCTTCCCAGGATTTTAAGTCCTGTGCGTCTACCGATTCCGCCACATCCGCATATTTTCTAGTTCATTTGTAATACAATTAGTTTCTTCTTAATTCAAGCTTATTTTTAATTATGTTTTGACTGACATTTGATTTTAGTTTTATTTTTAATTTATCACTAAATCTGCAATAAATTATGATGTTGTCGTATGTAATTAAAATCTTATGTCGCTGGAGGTACCACCCGGATTTGAACCGGGGAATGAGGGTTTTGCAGACCCTTGCCTTACCACTTGGCTATGGTACCATATCCAACTAATCTTATCTGTTACTAGAAGGATTAATTACATATAATTTATTTGGTTTCTGATAAATTTGTTACTCTGCTGCTTCAAATATTAAGAATATGGAGCGGAAGACGAGATTCGAACTCGCGACCCTTGCCTTGGCAAGGCAATGCTCTACCACTGAGCCACTCCCGCATACACATACATTTTAGCACGCATATTTGAAAATATTATAACACTTTAAATTTAAGAAATCAAGTATATTTTATAATTTTCTTGTAAAGTTGTGAATGAACTATTAACTCTATTTTTCTAAGTTTTGAATATTTTATTATATGTGAGTACTTGAATAAAAGGTTATTTGAAATTTTACCTTAGTATATTATCACAAGCATAAAAGATTGTCAATCACTTGATAAAAAAATACGCAGTTTCTTGCTTGATGTTTTTTATGTTGTCATTAAAAAATTAAGAAGTTCTTCCTTGAAAGAATAATTCTGACTTTTTTCATAAATATTATGCCTTAAAAAAATAAGAAATTATTATTTAAACAGTTTTATCAAATGGATAAATAAACCGAATGTTAAATGAATGAGATGAAGTATCATTCCACTGACTTGGTATTTCTAATGTTGTATAATTAACTTCCACGGTGTAATAACCATCTTCAAAAGTTTGTGTTAGCGTGTAATTCTCTTCTGTGTAAGTGATTGTATCTCCAACTACTTGTCCGCTACTTAATAAGTTAAAGTCTACATTAAATTTTGCTTTTATTTCACCGGTACTTATAGCATTTGTTTCATCATTTAGATAATTATATTTTAAAGTAACAGAAAAATAATAATCTTTATTCACATAATAAATTCTTTCATTAAGTTGAAAATCTGTTGCCGAAACATTCCCAACATTCCCCACTACTTTATTATTTAAAACTGCTAAGTCTTGTTCCAGCCCTGCCGTAACTCCACTTTTTACATCTATTAATTCTATATTGCTTAAATGAAATCCGTTTTCAAAAGTGGCTATACCTGTAATATCATAAACTATTTCATTCAACATAAAAAATTCTAAATTATCGGTTGTAAACAAAGCGGTATATTTTCCCTCTGTTTGCTGGTCAGCGATAAATGTGAATTCTTCCTCGTGCGAAACTATTAAATCATTTTTTATCCAAGCAATAAAGTTATTGCCGTTTATTGCAGTTGCGGTTAATGTAACATTTGTATTCGTGCTATATGTGCCACCGCCCTCAACTAGACCTCTTCTTATATTCGAAGATGTTATAATTATGCGGTGATTTTCAATTGCATTAGCACATGCACAGCCTGATAATGAAAAAATTGAAAAACCCATCATTAAACACAATGCGAATAATAAAAATGATTTTTTCATAGCAACGGCTCCTTTTTATCTTATAAAATATTATTACAATTTATTCAAGCAAAGTCAAATGTTTAAAATAAATTTACACTTTTCTTATAAAACAAATTCAAATTAAGTGAGTATTTTTATTTTCCTTGCATAAAATATGCTAGGAGATTGTTATATGTGGGAATTTTCCGTTGGAATGGACAGTGATAAGGTCGATATGGCTAAATATATTTATAACAATTTAAAAGAAAGAGTTGAAGAAGTGGCTGGAATTATAACTTCTTACGAACAAGCTGACAAAATAAATATTATTATTGCCTGTGAAAATTGTGAAAAAGACCGACTTTGTTACCATATCTCAGATACTCTAACTTATGCAATCTGCACTTTTATTAAGGATGATTTTTTAAGTAAAAATTTGAAATTGCCTAAGAAATCCAAACTGAAAATGTTTACTTTTAAAAAGGCTCTTGTAAGTTTTGACAGAGAAACCGACCGTTTTTTAATAAACAGACAATTGGTTCTAGAAGAAAGTTTATATATTGAACCCTTTTTTTATTTTAAATTACAATCTCTTAAAGAAAAGTGGCAAGAACTGCTTAAAATTGCCAACGACAACAGCACATATTTATTGAGCAATGATGCTTTCTTAGAACTTTTAAGTTTTTTAATAGATAACATTGAAATTTCGTTCGATGAAGTTAATGTGATTTTTCAAGATGATAGGATTTTATTGCTAAATAATGATTTCAAAGCAATTCAACATGTTGATTCGGTATTAAAAAATGAATGCGAACTTGTTTCAAAACTTTTAGATTTATCTCCTCGAAAGATAAATTGGTATGCAAAAACAAGGCGAAGCTTTTTAGAAAAGGTTTTTGAAAAGAGAATAACTTTAATGCAGGAGGATACTGATTTAAGAGCTTTGATAGATAAGTCTTTGTAAAAACTATTAAGTAAAATTATAACACTGCTTTATTTTAAGCAGTTTTTTTATTTCTTTACTTTTTCATTTATAAAAAGTTGCAATAACGCAAAAAAAGAGTATAATTATATAATTATATAAATAACTAAGAGGGAAAAATGGAAAATCAAAAATTAATGATGCAAAGGCATTCACTCGCACATATTTTAGCAAATGCTGTTCAAAATTTATATGGTAAGGATAATGTAAAATTAACAATAGGACCTGCTATAAATGACGGTCTTTATTATGATTTTGACTTGACAAACAATTTAACCGTTTCTGATTTGCCTAAAATTGAAAATGAAATGCAAAATATAATAAAAAAGGGAGAACCTTTTGTTAGAAAAATATTAACAAAAACCGAAGCCTTAAAACTGTTTTCAAATAATTCTTATAAAATAGAATTAATAAATGAAATTCCCGAAAATGAAGAAATTGCTGTTTATTATCTTGGGGAAGAATTTTTCGACTTATGTAAAGGTCCACATGTTGAAACTGCAAATGATTTAAAGGGTTTAGCTTTTAAAGTGATAAAGGTAAACGGTGCATATTGGCGAGGTAATGAAAAAAATAAGATGCTTCAAAGAGTTTATGTCTATGCCTTCGAAAATAAAAAAGAACTGAATGTTTATATAAACAAAATTGAAGAAGCAAAGAAAAGAGACCATAATAAACTTGGGAGAGAGTTGGAACTGTTTACAACTGTGGACTATATTGGGCAAGGCTTGCCTATTATGCTTCCTAAGGGGGCAAGAATACTTCAAATTATGCAAAGATTTGTGGAAGATGAAGAGCAAAAAAGAGGTTATTTACTAACAAAAACACCATATATTGCTAAGAGTGATTTATATAAAATTTCTCAACATTGGTATCATTATAGAGATGATATGTTTGTTTTAGGTGATGAGGAAAAAGATAAGGAAGTTTTTGCTTTAAGACCTATGACCTGCCCTTTTCAATTTCAGGCTTATTTAAATAAAGGCAGAAGTTACAAAGATTTGCCACTTCGTTATAATGAAACTTCAACACTTTTTAGAAATGAGGCAAGCGGAGAAATGCACGGGCTTATTCGTGTGCGTCAATTCACAATTTCAGAAGGTCATATTGCTTGCGCACCTAATCAAGTTCAAGAAGAATTTAAAAATTGTTTAGAACTTGCAAACTTTATGCTAAAAACTTTGGGCTTAGATGAAGATGTTTCCTATCGATTTTCAAAATGGGATGAAAGCAAAAAAGATAAATATATCGGTTCTCCAACTGAGTGGGAAAAATGTCAAGATTTTATGAAAACAATTTTAGATAGTTTGTCCATTGAGTATTATGAGGCAGAAGGCGAAGCCGCTTTTTATGGACCTAAACTAGACATTCAAATTAAAAATGTGTTCGGAAAAGAAGACACTTTAATTACAATTCAAATTGATTTTCAACTTGCAAAACGCTTTAATATGGAATATACAGATTCTGACGGACAAAAGAAAAATCCATATATTATTCATAGAACCTCTATTGGTTGTTATGAACGAACTTTGGCGTTATTAATTGAAAAATATGCTGGGGCATTTCCTGTCTGGCTTTCACCTATTCAAGTTAAAGTTTTAAGCTTGTCTGAACGCAATGAAGACTATGCAAAACAAATATTTGAAAACTTGGTAAAAGAAAATATTCGTGCTGAATTAGATATACGAAATGAAAAATTAGGTTATAAAATTCGTGAGGCATTGAATGACAAAATTCCTTATTTAATAATTGTGGGAGATGAAGAACAAAATAACAATAAAATAACCGTACGAGGTAGAAAAAATCAATCATTAAGTATGATTGAATTAAAAGAGTTTCTTAACAAAATAAAAAATGAAATAAAAACAAAAGAATTGAATTAAAAAAAACTAAGTGCTTTTAGTACTTTCTTTCAAAAAGAAAGTATTTTTTTTTATTTCTATTGACAAAAAATACAAAGCAAAATTACTTTCGGAAAATTTAAAAAATTCTGTATACATTTTATTAAATATATTAATCTGGTTTGCATAAAATATTTTAACAGGAGTTTTTATGAAAAGAATTGTATTAACTGGCGGAGGCACTGCTGGACATATTATTCCACATATTGCATTAATTCCTTATTTAAGTTCCAACTTTGAAATTTATTATTTGGGAAACAAAAATGGAATGGAATATGAACTTTTAAAAGATTTTAAAAACATTAAGTTTGTTGAAACACAATCGGTTAAACTTATAAGAAAAATTACTTTAAAAAATTTACTCATCCCATTCAAACTTATAAGTTATATTAAAAAAACAAAAACAATATTAAAAGATATTAATCCTAATGTGATATTTGCGAAAGGCGGAGCTGTTTCTGTGCCTGTTGTTTATGCTGGCAAAAGCTTACAAATTCCTATTCTAGCACACGAATCAGATTTCAGCTTAGGGCTTGCGAATAAATTGATTTTACGAAAATGTGAAATTATGTTCACTAGCTTTCGAGATACTTGCATTAATGATAAATGTGTTTATTCAGGCAGTCCTATACGAAAAGAAATTTTTAAAGGCAAAAAAGAAATTGCAGAAAAGATTTGTAATTTTGAAAAAGTTTTGCCTGTTGTAATGATATTTGGTGGAAGTTTGGGAGCTAAAAGGATTAATGATTTTATTTTTGAAAATTTAGACAATTTAACCAAATTTAACATAATTCATATTGTGGGAAAAAATAATCTGAACGGTTTAAAGCAAGGAAATTATTTTCAAATTGAATATGCAAAAAATATATATGACTACTTTGCATTGGCGGATGTTGTAGCTTGTCGAGCTGGCTCAAATTCAATTTTCGAATTACTTGCTTTAAAAAAGCCAATGATTTTAATTCCTCTGGCAAAAAAGCAATCTCGTGGCGACCAGATTGAGAATGCTGAAGCTTTTAAGAAAAATGGCTATGCAAAAGTTATCTTAGAAAAAGATTTAACTATCTCTAACTTAAAAAACAAAATCAATTTTTGTTTAAAAAACAAAGATAAAATTAAGAAGAAAATGAAAAGTTATAAATCGTTAAATACTAATAAATTAATAATTGATTATATTTTAGACTATGCCGAAGACGGAAAACTTTTAAGCTTAAAAAAACTTAACCTTACAGACCTTGATTGAAGTTAGACAGGCTAAGCAAGGCTAAACAAAGCGAATAAATAAAAAAGAAGTTTATTAAGTTTTATATAAACTTCTTATAGAATAGTTTAGTTATTTTATTATAAAATAGTAGTTATTTTATTATCGACTTATTTTATTTTAAAATTATTCTGGCATCAACAGCAAACATTTCGCCATCTTTTGTTGCCATAATAGGATTCACATCAATTTCTTTAATTTCTTCAAAATCAGAGACCATTTGGCTTAATCTTAATAAAACTTCTTGCATTTTACTTAAACTAACACTCTTATACCCTCTAACATTGCCCATCATTTTCAATGCTTTCGTTTGCGTTACTAATTTCTTTGCATTGTAAGCTGAAAGCGGACAAGAGCTGAACTCAACTTCTTTTAAAACTTCTAGAAAAACTCCGCCTAACCCAAACATTGCTAAATGACTATCTTCTCTGCTGGCTATTCCCGCTACAAACTCTCTGCCTGAACCAATAATTTGTTTCATTACAATAACGCATTCCAGACCTTCAATCTGATTAATTTCTTTCATTCGGTTTAACAAAGCATCCCATTCTGTTTTTAATTCCTTTTCATCTTTTATGTTTGTTACAACACCGCCGACATCGGTTTTATGCGTAATTGTATCACTGGATATTTTTAATACAACTGGGTATCCAATTTTTTCTGCAATTTTCGAGGCTTCTTCAAAAGTGTTAGCAGGTGCATATTTTGCCAAAGGAATACCATAAGCATCAAATATTTTTAATGAAGGTAAAGTTGATATTTGTTTAACTTTTTTTTCTTTGCAATCATTTAGAATATTTTTTACCAAATTTTTATCAACTTCAAATTTTGGAGTTTCCATATTAGCTTCCGTGAGAAAATGCTTTCTATCAAGTAGCTTTTTTAAGCCGTGAACTGCTTCAATTTCAAAATTAAAAATTGGAATTGTGCAATCCTTGACAACCTTTTTAAGCCTTTCAGGAAAGTCTGCTGTTGTCATAAAAACTGAAATTATAGGCTTATCTGGATATTTCTTTTTCAGATTCTCTAAGTCTTGAATAATTTCTACATCATTTTGAGTTGTGATATATAAATAAATCACTAACAAAACTCCAACTTCATCAGCATCAAGCAAAATTTCAGCCGCATTAGTGTATTGCTCCCGTGTTGCACTGGCAATTACATCTAAGGGATTATTAACTCCCGCCTGAGGCGGTAATACTTTCCTTAATTTGCTTTTAGTTCCTTCCGAAAGTTCTGCCATTTTAATATTAAAATCACCAGCCGTGTCGGTTGCTAAAACTCCCGGTCCACCCGCATTTGTTAATATCGCTAAATTTTCATTTTTAGGCAATACACAATGGCTAAACACTTGGGCCGTTTCAAACATATCTCTTAGATATTTCTCTCGAATTACTCCTGCTCCTGAAAGCATTGCTTCCACTAAAACATCATCGCCTGCAAGAGCTCCTGTATGGCTTGCTGCTGCTCTTGTTCCTGTTTCAGTTCTTCCTGATTTTATTACAATTATAGGTTTTATTCTATTAACTCTTTCACAAATCTCTCTGAATTTTTGATTGTCTGGTATGCTTTCAATATATAATAAAATTTGTTCAATGTTATCATCATTCTCCCAAAATTCAATTATATCTAAAATATTTACATCGGCTTGATTGCCAATACTAATCATTTGCCTTAAACCAAGTTTTATTTGTGGTAAAATATTTATAATTCCGCTTGCTAATGCCCCTGACTGAGTAGCAAGGCCAATTTTCCCCGCTATTGGATTGACGGGAGCAAAGCAGGCATTTAGCCTTAAATTTGGACAGGTGTTAAGAATTCCCAAACAATTAGGACCAATTAACATCATATTGTTTTTCTTTATGAAATCGGAAATTTCTTTTTCCATAGCAAGTCCTTCACTATTCAACTCTTTAAAACCGCTTGAAATTAAAACAATTCCACTTATATTTGCGGAATGACATTCTTTTATAACATCTAAAACAACTTTACTAGGCACTGCAATAACGGCTAAATCGACATTTTGCTTGATATCTAAAACACTTGCGTATGCAGGGATGCCTTCAATTTCATCATATTTTATATTAACTGGATAAATTTTGCCTTTATATCCAAATTCTATTAAACGCTTAATAAGTTCATTGCCAACTGTACCTTTTTTTATGCTTGCCCCAATCACGGCAATTGATTTTGCATACATTATGTTTTTTAATTTTTCCAATCTTTCTGCTTTGTTCATATTTCCCCCTATTGAATTATAACAATTTTCAATTTTTGAGTAAAGCAAATAATTCTAATATGACGAATAATATCGAATTTTTGTATTAATTTTTCGTAATCTCTCAAAATAAAATAATAAAATGCTAATTTTAAAGCAAGTTTAAATAAAAACAATAGCCATTACAGACTTAATTAAAATATCTAACCTTACTTATAATTATTATTTCACATTAAAATTTTATTATTTAAAATAATTTCCATATCAGGAATTCCAAAACCTTCAATATTGTTGTTATATGTTATTGCTCTTGAACATGTTGTAAGCATTTTTTTTAGTGTGTCTGGCTTTATGTTGCTATTTTTTTCATATATCAAAGCACAAATGCCAGCGACCATCGGTGTGGCTACACTTGTTCCGCTTAATGATGTATAACCTCCATTTATTCCGCACGAATTTATGTTTACTGAGGGGGCAATAACATCGGGCTTAAATCTTTTCAATGCAGGACCTCGTGAAGAAAATTCGGCTATCTCAAAAAACTTCTCATTATAAGTTTTATCATCCAGCCTATTATCGTTAAATCCACCCACGGTTATAATTCTAGGGCTTACTCCCGGGCTTTTTATCGTTTCATAATCAGGTCCGCTGTTTCCAGCCGCCGCCACAACCACTATGCCCAGCTTCCAAAGTTCTTCTGCCCCTTTCATAATCGGGTCATTAGTACCCAAAGGCTCACTTCCAAAACTCATACAAACAACTTTAATTCCATATTTTTTATTATTATCGTAAATCCATTGCATCGCTTCTAAAATTTTTGTTGAGTTTGCTTCCCCTTCTTTATTTAAAGCTTTGATTGCAACAATTAATGAGTTCGGAGCAATTCCCGAATGTTTTTTGTTTGAAACTAAACCATTTCCAGAACCAACTCCACAAACAAAAGTACCGTGTCCGTTATCGTCATATGCAAGAATTTTATTATTGATTAAGTCTATAAATTTTATTATTCTGTTCTTGCCTAAAACAAAATCTAAATGCGGATTAATGCCCGTATCTATATATGCTATACAAACATTTTTACCCGTAATGCTTGAATTGATTTTAAATATTTTTTTAGCAATGTTCATTAAGGCAAATACATTTGCTTGACTTGAAACATATTCAACAAAATTATATGTTAATAACCTGTTTAATTTTTTTATATTTAATTTTAAAGATAAAGCTTTTATAAACGGAAAAGTTGCAATTACTTCCATATCATCTTTCTCTAAATTTTTAAGTGCTAAGTTAATGTTATCTACATAAACAATACATTCCAGACTTTTCGGAATTGAAGAAATTTTTGATAATGCTTGCACTAGGTTTTTATCTAATTTGTTTTTCATTTGATTTTATTTAAAAGTTCCTTCATATTTTTTTGTTGTTGTGGTGTTAAGAATGAGCTAAAACTTGAAATTGCATTTTCTAGTTTTGCCACATCAAAAGTGCCTTGTTGTTTTTGTTTTGATACCTCGTTTAATAAATTTGACATCAAATCATCTTGCGACATATCTTTATAACGGTTTATTGTGTCTTCAATGTTTTTAGTTTGCGAATATTGAGAATCACTATTTTGATTTTGATTTTCAGTATCCTGCGAATTTTGAGTGCTTTGATACTTTTGTTGTGAACCTGATTCTCGTGTTCTTTGTTGCGAATTTTCGTTTTGAGCATAATTTTCGCTTTGAGAATTTTGTGAATGTTTTGTGTTCTGATAATTTTGCCCAGATTTATTTTCACTTGACTTTAATTTACTGAAATCATAAAAACTCTTATTCATATCTAATTTCCTTTTAACTATATAATTATATGTGAGCATATAATGTAATGTTGCGGAGTTTATATGAAATATCTTAAAAACAATAAAAGACCTTATAAAGTTTATTATGAAAACAAAATAAAGAATTCGAATAAGGAACTGCCGAATTTAAATATGACACCTAAGATTTATCCAGAAATAAAAGCAGGCTCATCAGAGAAACCTGCTAACTATCAAACTAAAAATAACCATACAAAACAAAATTCTGTTAAAAACACAAATCAAAGTTTTGGGAATTATCACCAACCATACAACAATAATAAAAACAGCAAACAGCCAAACTACTCAAATAATTACATAAAATTAAGCGATATTCCTGATGATAACGAACACTCAGAGCGAAGCGGGAATTCAAATAATAATTCGAATAATAATAATTTTAGCAACTCAAATGAAAATAGCTTTAATGATAACTCAAACGAAAATATGAACCGAAATCAAGGCGGAAATAATATGAACGGAAACGCTTTCGATGGAAACTTAGGAGGGCTAGCTCAGATTTTAAGTGGGCTTGGAAACGGTCAATCGGGAATGGCGGGCGGGTTGCAATCTTTGTTACCACTTTTAGGGAATATGAAAGGGGGCGGTTCTGCTGATTTATTAAGCTCTTTATCATCAGGCAATCCAAATTTAAGTTCTATTATGAATCTTATGACGGGGCTAAATAATCCTTCGAATAAGCCAATAAAAAAAAACATTGATAAAAATAAAAGCAAAAATTATATAAAAATAGCCGACTATTATATCGACAATTAAATTTTTAAACTGAACTTTTAATTTTTCTTAATTTTCATTCTCTGAAATTACAACATTTTTGACACACATCATATTATTAAATATATTTGCATCTTTAAATTTATTTACATTCAAGCCTATTATTTTATGTAGTTTTTTAATTCGATAAATTAAAGTGTTGCGGTGCATGAAAGAGTTTCGAGATGTTTTAGATATTACTAAATCATTTGCTAAATATTGAATTATAGAATTTATAAGCTCTTGATTAGTAAACAATTTTTTAATTTTTGGTATATTGAAAAATTTCATATAATGTAATTCGTTTCCTTCCCTGAAACAATTCAACATATAGTTGGTTGAAAATATAAGCCTAATTTTTTCCTCAATATTTTCATCTTCTGTTTTTTGGTTATTATTACTCATTTCCTACCTGCCTTACACTGTTATTGACCCAGATTTAAAGTAAACACTTTTTTTGCATATGCTTTTTGTTATTTTTTCGTTTTCTGTGGCAATTATAATTGTGGATTTGCCTATATATAATTTTTTAATGTGCTGTATTAAAATCTCTTGTTCATCTTCACTCAATTTGTTAAAGATATCATCAATCAAGACAATTTCAAGAGTTCTAAATGAAAGCCTTGCTAATGAAACTAAATATTTATCAAATAAATTTAAATCTCTGACTTTGGTTTCTTTTATGCTTTCAATATTAAAATTTATCAAGGCATCATTTATTTTTCTTTCCATTTCTGTTTTCTTGACTTTTTGAACCTTTAAAATATATTTCAAATTATCATAAACAGTTTTATTTCCAAACAAGACCGGAGAGGATGGAATATATCCCAAATGAACATCTGTTGCATAATTAACTTTTCTAAGTGGAATATCTTTTATATAAATTTCACCTTTGGTGAATTTTTCTATTTTTGCAAGAATTCTTAAAAGACTGGTTTTCCCGCTTTCAAACTCACCTATAAACGCAACACTTTCACCTTCTTTAATGTTAAGGTTAATGTCGTATAAGGCATAATATTCTCTAATATATTTTAAATATAAGTTCTTTATTAAAATCATAAACCTACCTAAGTTGTATTCTAACAAATTAAAACCTATATTTCAAGTCTTTTTTATAAAATACTTGCTCTTGAAATTTATATGTGAAATTTTGTCTTTTTTACTTTTGCCAACTTCACTATAAATAAAGGCTTTTCAAGAATTTTTTTAATCTTTTTGCAAAAACTTTATAAAGAGTTTTGTATTAACGGAGTTTAAAATGTATAAAGTTTTATTAAATTTACTTTTGGTAGTTTATCTGAGTTTTGCAATGAGTTGTAATGTTAACGAATATAACCCTTTAAATGTTACTTTTAATGACGGTACACTTGCAGGTTCAAGCAATTATGTTATATCAGCAGTCTATTTAGAAGACAAACGAATAAGAGATAAATATACAGATATTTTTATTTCCGCTGATAAAGACAATACCATACTTTCAATTTGCAAAGAATATGGAGAGCCTATTGAAATAACTTTAAATGAAAGAAATCGCTTTCAGTCCTTGACAAAATCAATGAATCAACAAAGAAAACAATTTAGACTTACTAATTTTGCCAAAGCACAAACAACGACTTATATTATAAAATCTAAGGAAAAAGTGAACTTAAAATTTAAAGCTGTTGGCGGTGAAATTATTAACGAAGATGATGAAAATTTGAAAAATGTTTTTAATGTTTCTAATGTTTTTGATTTAAAGATTGAAAATACTGAAAAAGCATAAATAATAGCAACTTTGTTTTTGAAATATATTAAATCATTATATCTCAATCTTTTAATTTATCGGCTTAAAACTATAAGGTTTTAAATGTTATTATGAATTTCTTTTTTTTAAGAAAAAGACAAACTTTGCCAAAAAAGTTTGCCTTTACTAAGGTCGAAACAATTCCCATACATTTAAAATCTGTCCTTAATTACTTATAATCACTTCTGTTTTAATTGCTCCATCTTGAATATAATCCAGCTCGACTTCACTATTTGGCTTTATATCAATAACTGCTTTTTGGAAATCTAACATATTATCAATTATATTTGAATTAACTCGGATTATAACATCGCCTATTCTAATATCTGAATTCTTTAAAGGAGAGTTCTCGGCAATATCCATAATATAAATTCCACTTTCGGCATCCGTGTCTCCATTATAATTTGCAATTTCGGCATCACAACCTAAAACTCCTAAATAAGCAGTTGCATATGCATTGTCAGGAATAATTTTAACAGTCGCTGCGGTGGCAATTTCAATTGGAATTGCAAAGCCGATGCCTTCGGAATCCGCAGCCTTTAATGCGTTTATCCCTATAACTCTACCACTTGTATCAATCAGCGGTCCACCGCTATTGCCCGAATTAATGCTTGCATCATGTTGGATTAAATCCTGCATTATACTAATTGACCCATTAACATTTTCCACTTCTAATGTTCTATATAAAGCACTCACAATTCCCTTTGTTACACTATGCCTAAACTGCAAGGAAAGAGGCGTTCCAATTGCAATAACTTCATCCCCAACATTAACATTACTAAGTGGCGAAGTTTGTAAATAAGGTAAATTTACTTCTGCTTTTAAAACGGCAATATCTAGCCCAGTATTTGACCAAATCACTTCTGCATTGCTTGTTGACTTATCAGCAAGATAAATGGTAACTATGCTATTATTTTCCACAACATGTTGATTAGTTATGATATATCCGCCACCCGCTATTGCAACTCCACTGCCTATGCTTAAACCCCATCCAATCTTGGATGAAATGCCAACAACTGCACCTGTAACGGCTTCGACCATTTCGGATGTACCCATATCCGAAGTAATTGAAATTAGTCGTGGTGTCATATCTACATTTATGTTTTCTTGATTCGTAGTTCCGCAACCGCCACATACGAACATAAAAAGAACTAATAAAAAAATCACAATTTTTTCCATACAAACTCCTGTTACACTTCAAAATTTGCGATATTTATCTGATTCTTTTAAGTTTTAATTAAGTCTTTTATTTTAAATTGTAAATTGCTTTTGGAACAACCGAAGCCACATCAATTTTGACATCTTCTCCGACTGAAATACCGTTATTAATCAGAATTTGATTTATGAAATTATAAGCTAGTCGAGGCGTGTTGTTTTTTGTACTTAAATGTGATAACACAAAATGCTTAGTGCCTGCTTTAAATAAATTTATTACCGCTTCGGCGCATGTATTATTAGACAAATGCCCGTTTTGCCCCAAAATTCTTTGCTTTAACATTTCTGGATAATTTTCATTTTCAAGCAACATTTCAATGTCGTGATTAGACTCTAAAAAAATCAGTTTGCTATCTTTAAGATTTTGAAGTATTTCCTTTGTAGTATGTCCTAAATCTGTAATAATACT
The DNA here is from genome assembly GCA_028708805.1 of Clostridia bacterium. Classification (GTDB taxonomy): domain Bacteria; phylum Bacillota; class Clostridia; order Christensenellales; family UBA1242; genus UBA5489. The sequence goes on from JAQVYC010000008.1 coordinate 14,036, forward strand.
AACCTTTTTTTGTTGTTCAATAAATGAATATCCCGTACATCTTTTTACATCGTGGGGCAAACCTACTGTTTGAACTGTTATATCTTTAAAATCAAAACCTTTATCGTTAAATGTGTTTATATTTAGTGTTTTTTTCAACTTATTTAAAAGTGGATAATAACCGTCTTCATGAACAAAAACTTTTGTTTTATATTTGTTTGCAAAAATGTTTAAACCTTTCATATGGTCATAATGTTCGTGAGAAATAAAAATTGCGTCTATATTTTCTGGATTTACTTTTAAATAGCCTAGTCTTTTTTCAGTTTCCAGGCAGGATAAACCAATATCTACTAAAATTTTTGCGTTGACGGATTCTATGTAAGTTAGATTCCCGTCACTACCTGATGTAAGATTACATATTTTCATAATGATTGATTATAACATATATCCTTTTTTTTGCAATGTGTTTTTACAAAATATGTTATTATTCGCTAAGAAACTATTGACATTTTTTCGGTTTACATGTTACAATTAAAGTAACAAATTGAAGCGATGAAATCTATTGTGGCCAAGCAATAAATTCCATAAAATGTTGAAAATTTGATTTTATGTTGGCAATTTCATTTTTAATTTTTTTGCTAAAAAACATATAATAAAATCAATAAAATTTTAGAATAAAAAATCCAAACTGAAAAAAGGAGAAAAAATGGATTGGGTATTAATATGGGCTATTGTAATAGCGGTTGCATTAATGTTAGAATTTTTTTCAATGCAACTTATAAGTATATGGTTTTCCGTTGGCGGAATAGTTTCCTTAATATTAGCATCAATTGGCGGAATAAGTCCTGAAATTCAAATAATCTGCGCTTTAATAGTGTCTATTGGTTGTATCTTAGGCATACGAAAATTTGCATTAAAGTATTTACATAAACGAAGTGAAAATAAAACCGCAGAACCGTTAATAGGTAGAAAAACAAAGACAATTGAAAGTTGCAGTGATAAAAAATTAGGTTCAGTTAAAATTAACGGCATAATCTGGACAACTTATAGCGATACCGAAATTGAAGCAAATGAATATGTTGAAGTTACTCTTGTAAACGGAAATAAATTAAAAGTTGAAAAAATAAAAGGAGATAAATAATATGTTGTGGTTAATAATTGTATTAGGAGTTATTGTTTTACTGTTCTCATTATCAATTAGAATTGTGCATCAGTCAACAGCACAGCTTGTAGAAAGGTTAGGTAAATATCATAAAACATTGAAAACGGGAGTGCACTTTATTCTGCCTATTTTTGATAAGTCCTTACCTCCTATTTCTCTTAAAGAAAAAGTTTCAGACTTTCCTCCTCAGCCTATAATTACAAAAGATAATGTTACAATGCAAATAGATACGGTTGTTTATTTTCAGATAACCGACCCGAAATTGTATACATACGGCGTAGAAAACCCACTTTCTGCTATTGAAAATTTAACAGCAACAACCTTGCGTAATATTGTTGGAGAATTGGAATTAGATGAAACACTTACGAGCCGTGATACAGTAAACACAAAAATTAGAATAATTTTGGATGAGGCAACAGACCCTTGGGGAATTAAAATTAATCGTGTGGAACTTAAAAACATAGACCCGCCAAAAGTTATCCGTGAAGCAATGGAAAAGCAAATGCGGGCAGAACGAGAAAGACGAGAAGCCATTTTATTAGCAGAGGGCGATAAGAAAAGTAATATCCTAAGAGCAGAAGGCGAAAAACAAGCTACAATTTTGCGAGCAGAAGCTCAAAAAGCAACCTTTATTGCAGAGGCCGAAGGCGAAGCAGAAGCAATTAAAAAGATAATCGAAGCAAATCCGAATCAAGCTTATTTGACATTGCAAGCCTTTGAAGCCTTGAAAAAATTAGCAGACGGACAAAGTACAAAATTAATTATACCTAGCAATATAGCTGATTTAGGTTCGCTTGTTGCGAGTATAACCGAAACAGTGAGTATGGCAAAACAGCCAGCAAAAAAAGATATAATACAAAGAAAAAATCCATAAACTAAAATATAAAATATAAATCCAGTTAACAAATGCTGGATTTATTTTTTTTTAATAAAGTTCTGAACAGAGCAAACAAAAGAACAAAAGAGAAAAAGATTAAAAATTTTTATTGTTAGACAAAAAAAGACGGCGAGAGTAAAATTTGTATTTCAAAAATTGTACTTCCGCCGACCGTTTAAAAAACTCAAAATTTAAAAATTAAAAGTTACATTCAATTAAGCCAAGTCTATCATCTTTACGGTTATATAAAATATTCACTTTCCCATTTTCAGCATTTAGAAAAACATAAAAATCATGACCGATTGTATCCAAATAATCTTTTGCATCCTCAACAGTAATCGGGTCTAGATTAAAATATTTTTTCTTTATTATACCCTTATCAATTATCTCTGGTTTTTCATCTAAAAATGCAAGATCTGAATAATCAATTACAAGGTCTCTAAATTTATCTCTTTTCTTTTCATATTGCTTAATAACTTGCCTTTCAATTTTAGGTAACGCAAAATCAATGTTTTCATACATATTTTCGCCAACCACTTCGGCACGATACATAAGCCCTTTATTTGTGATTGTAACTTCTAATTTATGTGTTTTGTTATCCATCTTACAAACAACACGAGCGACGGCATCACCGAAATATCTTTCTAATTTCGATATTTTTTTAGTAATTACCTCTTTAAATTTATCACTTATTTTATAATTCTTTTCTGTAAATTCTATTTTCATAAATATCCCCCTATAATATATATTAACAAATTTTATTTTAAAAAACAATTTGTTTTAAGTATTCTTTTAATATTAATGCAGTTAACTAAGCTTTTAATATAATTAATCAATATTTTCACTTTCAAAAATTAATTTGTCATCCTTGCAATCTATTATTATAATTCCCGATTTTTGCAATTCACCTAACAATATTTTTTCTGCAATGGTATCTTCAATTTCTTGTTGGATATATCTTTTAAGCGGTCTTGCTCCAAATTCAGGATTTAGACAACCTTTTTTTACAACAAGGCTCAATGCTTCTTCGGTTATTTTAAGTTCGAGATTTTGATTTCTTAATCTTAAATTTATGTTATTTATTAAAATTTTAGCAATCTTTGTAAGTTCATCAGACCCTAACGGCTTAAATACGCAAATCACATCAATTCGATTAATAAATTCCGGCTTGAATCTTTTTTTCATTGCATCATAATATATTTGTTTTGACTTTTCAAAATCATCTTCAATGCTGTTTTCATTAAAACCAAGCGACCTAGCATTAACTTGCGATGCCCCTAAATTGCTCGTCATGATTATTATTGAATTTCTAAAACTCACAACACGACCTTGGCTGTCGGTTAATCTGCCATCATCTAGAATTTGAAGCAGTGCGTTGAAAATTTCAGGATGAGCTTTTTCAACTTCATCAAACAAAATAACCGAATACGGTTTACGGCGTACTTGTTCTGTAAGTTGCCCGCCTTCGTCATAACCAACATAACCTGGGGGCGCTCCTATTAATTTAGAAACCGAATGACTTTCCATATATTCGCTCATGTCTAATCTGATAATATTATTTTCATCATCAAACATCGCTTCGGCAATTGCCTTAGAAAGTTCGGTTTTTCCAACACCCGTTTGCCCTAAAAACAAAAACGAACCAATTGGCTTTTTGCCATCCTGCAAGCCAACTCGTGAACGGCGAATTGCTCTGGAAACAGCATCCACAGCTTCATTCTGCCCGATAACCCTCTTATGAATAATTTCTTCTAAATTTATAAGCTTTTCTCGTTCTGTTTCAGTTATTTTAGTAACAGGAATTCCTGTCCATTTAGATACAACTTCTGCAATCTCATTTGCACCGATTGCCCCCGTAGACTTTTTGGCTTTCTTATTAAAATCAGATGTTAGAACATCTAGCTCATTTTCTAAGTTGATTATTTGAGATTGAAGTTTTGCTGCTTTCTCATAATTTCTTTGAATGCTCGCCTCATCGCGATTCGCAGATAACTGTTTTATTTTTTCTTCTTTATCCCGAATTGCCACAGGTTTTAAATTAAAATTAACTTTCGCTTTACTGCTTGCTTCATCAATTAAGTCAATTGCTTTGTCAGGCAAATTTCTGTCCATAATATATCTATCTGATAAATGTGCCGCAGCCTCAATTGCTTCATTTGTTATTTTAATTTTATGAAATGCCTCATAATTATCTTTTACACCTTGTAAAATTTCAATGGTTTGTTCAACTGTTGGTGGATTCACCATTATTGGCTGAAACCTGCGTTCTAATGCCTTATCTTTCTCTACAAATTTTCTATATTCATCTGTTGTAGTTGCTCCGATTGTTTGAAGCTCGCCTCGTGCCAAATACGGTTTAAGCATATTTGCAGGGCTAGTTTCGCCTTTTTCAGAACCAGCCTGTGCAAGAGTATGAATCTCATCAATAAACACAATTATATTCTCTTGTGCAATTATGGATTCAATGGCACTTTTTAGGCGCTCTTCCATACTTCCCCTATATTTTGTGCCAGCCATTAAACCGCCTATTTCTAGTGAAAAAATAATTTTATCCGCTAAAATTTCAGGCACATTACCCGTTACTATTGCAAGGGCTAATCCTTCTACAACCGCAGTTTTGCCGACTCCCGCCTCACCTATTAAAACTGGATTGTTTTTTGTTTTTCTACATAAGATTTCAATTATTCTTTCAATTTCTTCTTCTCGACCAACAACAGGGTCAATTTTACCTTCACGAGCTTTTAGTGTTATATCTGTGCCCATTGTAAGCAGTTTTTTAGGTAAACCATTATTAGAATTTTGCTGTTGGTTATCTTGAATAATTTCTTTTCCTTCGCCTTGTAAAATGATTAAAATTTTTGTTTTTAAATCATTGATGTTTATGTGAAAATAACCTGTAAGAAGCCTTACAGCAAAACTATTCACACTGTTTAAGATTGCATAAAACATATGTTCTGTGCCAATAAAAGAATGCCCTAGTTGCATTGCTATTTTCTGAGCAATTAAAATCATTTCTTTAACTCTCGGAGTTAATTCAACTTGCTCGCCTATAACTTCTAAAATGTCGGAATTTTCACCGAAAATGGATTCTAAACTTTCCTGAGTTACCCCATACTCTGCTAAAATTTGGCAAGAAGCACAATCTTTTACAGAAGTTAATCCATATAAAATATGCTCTGTTCCAACTTGAAAGTTTCCGTATCTCACTGCTACTTCGCTAGCTTTTTTTAAAACTTTTTCCACACTATCGGAAAATGAATTAAGATTACTCATAAGATTATATCTCCTTTTAATTATTTTAATATTTATATATAGTAAAGTCAAATAAAAACATTTTTAATCATTAAATGATTTAGCAAATATTTCTTAAATTTTGTTTTTTATTTTAATCTGTTTTTTATTTTTTCACAATTAGAATAAATGTCTTCTATTTTTTCGCCTATGTTAAAACTTCCGTTTTCATATACAATTTTACCATCAATCATTGTAAAATACACATCACTTGATTTTGCTGAATAAACTAAATTTGAAATTAAATTAAATTGTGGCATATGATGTGGTTGATTTAAATTTATAAGAATTATATCTGCAAGGTAACCTTCTTGAATATCCCCTAAATTTTCATACCCCAAAGTTTTAGCCCCGTTTATTGTTGACATATTTAGAACTTCTTCCGCCTTTAATATTTCCGCATTATATAAAAGAGCCTTGTTTAAAGTTGCCGACAAAAACATTTCTTTGAAAAAATCATAACTATTATTGCTGTATGCTCCATCAGTGCCCAAAGCAATGTTTAAACCCGCTGTTTGCATTGCATATAAAGGAGCAATTCCGCTTGCAAGTTTTAAATTACTAGATGAGCAAGTTACAATATTTGCATTATAATCTGCCAAAATTTTCAAGTCATCCTTATCTGTATGAACACAATGATAGATTGTACAAGGTCTATCTAAAAACCCAAGATATTCTAAATATTCCACTGGAGTTTTATCATATTTGACCGTGCAATCACCAACTTCCTTTAAGGTTTCGGATAAGTGAATACTTAAAGGCAAATTTTCAGACTTTGAAAAACTTATTAAATCATCTAATTGATTTTGAGTTGTGCCGTAGATAGAATGTGCAAAGCATACTGCTTTAAAACCATATTCTTTTATTTTTTCATTTTGAGAACTCAATTTGTCTACTTTTAACTGGTTTACATTAGGATAACCTATTGACATTCTAGCACGCATTCCCGACTTTTTATAAGCTTCCATAATCGGTAAATATTTAGCATAATTTTCTTCAACGCAAGTGATACCTGCTTTCACATATTCTAAAACGCCCAGCATAACCGACCAATATATTTCTTCATCATTCAAACTTCTTTCAAGCGGAATTATTTTGTCTAGCCAATTATGAAGTGATAAATCATCGGCATAGCCACGTAAGATTGTGGATGGCGTGTGAGCATGTGCGTTAACAAATCCGCTCATCAGCAAATTCCCCATCACATTGATTTTTCTATCAGCCTTAAATTCAGGTGGGTTTTTGCCAATATAAATAATTTTATTGTCCTGAACAAGAACATCACCTTGAATTATTTTTGAATTCTGCAAGACCTTCGCATTATAAAACCATATTTTCATAACTTTTCCTTAAAATATTATACCAGAGTTTTGATTGTTTAAAAGCAAGTATTTGTGATATTAATTCATTAATTTTATTAGAATTAGAATTTAATTAAAACAACCGCCATTGCAATATCGTTTGTGTGTGAGATACTAATTTCAATTTTTTTGCCACCCTGCTCCTCAAAAGATTTCTTTGCCGTTTCCTTTAAATTTATAAAAGGCTTGCCACATTCTAAATGAAGTGTTTCAATGTCTATAAATCTTATTATATCGTAACCTTGTCCCAATGCTTTCATTGTGGCTTCTTTAACGCAGAAAAAACCCGCAAATCGTTCAGCATAATTTTTGTATTTTTTTGCATAGTTAATTTCACTTTCTGTGAATAATTTTTTATAGAATGCTTCTTTTTTTTTGTAAAATTTTTTAACCTCAGTTAAATCAGTTCCAATTTTCAATTTGGTTTCCTTTTTTTAATAATGTGTTTTTATAAACTATTTAAGTATTTCATTAAGGACCGAATTAATTTCATCAAATTCAAAGCCCTTGCTTGCCAAACTTCTGAATAGTTTGTCCCTTAATTTTAAATCATTAGCTTTATTTTTTTTGATTTTTTGTGCTAGATTATAAATTGATTCTCTTTGGCTTTTCACAAGTTCTAGATTGATTTTAATAATTTCTGAATCAATTCCTTTCAATTTCAAATCGTATGCAATTGCTTTTTTCCCTTTATTATCTCTCTTTGAGTTAATGTATGTTTTGGCATAATTTTCATCGTTTATATAGTTGTATTCTTTCATTTTCTCAACCGCATAATCAATTGCTTTATCTACAAACTGTTTTCGTTTTAAATATTCTCTTGCTTCTTTTTCTGTTTTTTGTTGCCTATTTAAAAGAGAAAGAGCCATATTTAAAGCAAGTTTCTTCTGACCATCTTCAAGCACCTGCTTTAAAAAAGTGAATTCATATTCTTGATTAATTTTTAAATTATATTTAATTATTGTTTCATCTGTTAATAAACCAAAAAATTGATTATCTACAAATATTTTATATTTGCATGTTTTTCCTATTTTTTTAAATTCAGTTATTTGCATTTAATTCCTTATTAATCAACTATATTTTTGTTTTCTTTAATCTATTTTATTAAATGCTTTTATTGTTTCAGCGGCACATTTTGAATATGCTCGAAGAAGCCCGCCTGCGCCTAGCTTAATGCCTCCAAAATATCTGACAACGCAAAGAAGTATATCCGACTTGTTTTGCTTTTGTAAAACATTTAAAATTGGCTTTCCCGCAGTTCCACTAGGCTCTTTATCATCAAAGCATTTTTCTAAATTAGGGGATTTTAAAATATAAGCATAACAAATATGAGTTGATTTCTTGTGCTCATTCTTTAAAATTTCTAAAAATTGATTTATTTGGTCTATGCTGTTTACACTAAACGCATATCCTATAAATTTTGATTTTTTGTTTTCAAATTTACATAGTTGCATAATATTACTTTTATAACTGATTTTAACATAAATTAAAAATCAAGTCAATTCCATTTGCTTTAATAAAAAAACTTTGTTAAAATATAGAATATAAATAAGGTGGAAAAATGAATTGTAAAAATTGTAAATCATTCGGACCGTCCCCGATTCCCGAAGAAGGTAAATTTGTTCAAGTAAAAGAAATTAAAGATGTAAGCGGATTCTCTCACGGTTGCGGACATTGTGCCCCACATCAAGGAACTTGCAAGTTAACCTTAAATGTTAAAAATGGAATTATTAAAGAAGCCTTAATTGAAACTATTGGTTGCAGTGCAATGACACATTCAGCTGCTATGGCGGGGGAAATCTTAACAGGCAAAACTTTGTTGGAAGCTTTAAACACAGATTTGGTTTGCGATGCAATTAATGTTGCAATGCAAAAAATTTTTTTGCAACTTGTTTACGGCAGAAGCCAAAGTGCTTTTTCTGAGAATGGACTTGAAGTTGGCAGTGCAATAGAAGATTTAGGCAAACATAGAGCTAGCAATTTTGGAACTGTTTACGGAAGTGAGAATGGTCCAAGATATTTGAATTTGGCTGAGGGCTATATTACTCAACTTGCATTAAATGAGAATAAAGAAGTTATTGGATATGAATATGTAGATGTGAATGCTCTGATTGAGCATTTAACAAATAATTCTGCAAATAATGAAAGCATTAATGATTTGCTTTTAAAATTCAAGAAAGGATACGGCAGGTTTAACGAAGGAATTGATTTCATTGACCCAAGAAAGAAATAATTTACATTTTATAATAAACACAAACAAAATTCAATTAATAAAAACAAGATAGAAAGGTTTTATATGAAAGATAATAATGATAAAATAGAAAATATTTTAAATGAGCTAGATTTTAAAGATTTAAAAGTTGTAAAAAGCTTTTGCTTGCAAAATAAGATAGATGTCGAGGCAATTATAAAAAGCATTCAGCCTATTGCTTTTGACAATGCTATTATGGCCTATGAATTGGGTGTTGCAATGGCTCTTAAAAATAATGATGAAAATCCTATGATTTGTGCAGAGAAAATTGGTGAAGCATTGCAAGCTTTTTGTAAGTCTGGTTCTGTGGCGGAACAACGCAAAGTTGGGCTTGGACACGGAAATCTTGCCGCTAAGCTATTAAACGAAGAAACAAAATGTTTTTGTTTTGTTGCAGGTCATGAAAGTTTTGCTGCTTCCGAAGGCTCTATTGGAATTGCTAAATTTGTTAATAAGGTTCGCAAGCAACCACTTAGAATAATCCTAAATGGACTTGGAAAAGATGCCGCTTATATAATCGCACGAATGAATGGTTTTACTTTTGTAGAAACCAAGTATGACTATAATAGTCAAAAGTTATCCATTATTAAAGAAACTAAATTCAGCCAAGGTGAGAAATCCGTTGTTCGTGTTTATGGTGCTTACGATGTTAACGAGGGCAAAGCCATTATGATTTATGAAAATGTTGACATTTCAATAACTGGAAATTCAACAAATATTGTGCGTTTTACTCATCCTGTCGTAGGTGAATATAAAAAATATTGTAATATAAACGGCAAAAAATATTTTTCTGTTGCTTCAGGTGGCGGAACAGGACGCACAATGCACCCTGATAATGTGAAGGCTGGCCCCGCAAGTTACGGTCTTACGGATACTATGGGAAGAATGCATTGTGATGCTCAGTTTGCCGGGAGTTCATCTGTTCCTGCACATGTTGCTATGATGGGATTTATTGGTATGGGAAATAATAATATTGTTGGGGCAACCGTAGCACTAGCTGTTGAAGCCAGCCAACAGCTTTCTAAACTAAATTAATTATTACTTCTATATAGTAACAAAAATGTATAAGTACAAAAAACCAAACCATATTAAGAAATTTTTCTTTTTTATAAAAATTAAAATATAGCAGAAGTTCGTAAAAATATAACCATATTAATTCGACTGGATTAATATCTGTTTTTGTGTTTATTCTAAATAGTGCCAGATTGACTTAATCTTGAAAAGATGGTAATATCTTATGAAGGATAAATATATGAATAAAATAATTAATTTTGGAAGAATACAAAGTCAAATTGAATTAAAGAAAAAATTAAAAAAGATTTGTTTATACTCACTTATGAAAGAAGATTTAGATGATACTGATTTAATATCTTCTAAAAATTCAAAAAAATCAAAAGACCTTGTAGATATTGACATAGATGAATTAAATTTAGATATGCCTATGTATAATCATTTTGACATAAAACTTAATGTTCTAGCGGCGAACACATATGTAACAGGTAATTATAAAGGCGAAAATTTTGAATTGGTATGTGATGATTGCTTTTCATTAAAAATATCATTCCCTCTTCGTAGTAAGAAATTATTAAATGAAGTTCTGCCTATTATTAATTCATTTATGGAAGAAAAACCAATTGGTTTTTACGATTCTGAGTTTGTTAACAATGCTACAAAAAACACTCGCACAGTTATATGGAATATCTTTGAGCAAGATTTTACTCGTAATAAAATTGCAAATAAAACTAATTGTATTCCAATAAACTATACTTGTGATGACGAATATATCATAACCAAAGCAGAATTATGTGGCGGACACAAAAAAACTCCGTATCAGCAAACTGGTCAAACTGCGTTATATGAAGAACCTGTAAGATAAATCTTTTATTTTTAGCTGAACGATTTGATGCATTTCTATTGCTTCTGAATTTGTTAAATGACTCATAATAATTTCGGTCAAAAATTCTTACTCAAATAAAAAATCTGCGAAAATTTCACAGATAAGATTATTTTTTTGAAAGGCACCAGATACATTTTTAAATTTCTAATTTAAAAATGTATTTTTTTTATTTAATTAGACTAATTCTATTATAACTCTTTGAGCGTTATCGCCTCTGCGTAAGTCTAATTTATGAATTCTAGTATATCCGCCACCAGTTCCAAGTTCTTTAATTCTTTCGGCATATTTAGGTGCATATACATTAAAGATTTTCTCTATTAAAGGATGATTAATTCCTTCTGTTCTTGCCTTAAATGAAGCAGGAGTTTCTTTTTCTTTTCTTTGTTCTTGAATGTTGTATAAATAACTCATTAAAGCACGCCTAGCAGCTAACTTTTTAGGACCATCATTTAGAACTTCTCTATCGGACTTAACACCTTTTTCATCTTTAATTGTTTTAACAACTTTCAATATATCATCGTGAGTATTAATTGCAAGTGTTAAAAGTTTTTCTGCTTTTGAACGCACAGATTTAGCTCTTGCTTCTGTGGTTTCTAATTTTCCGTACCAAAGCAAATAAGAAACTTGATTTCTTAATAAAGCATTTCTTTCTTTAGTTGGTAACCCTAATTTACTGTTTGCCATAATGTCTCCTTTTTAATCCTCTTCTTCTCGTAGCGCAAGGCCGTATGTTTCTAATTTCTGAACAACTTCTTCAATAGATTTTAATCCTAAATTTCTAACTTTTAACATATCTGTTCTGGTCTTGCTTACAAGGTCTTCAACGGTATTAATATTTGCACGCTTTAAGCAATTAAACGACCTTACTGAAAAATCCATTTCTTCAATTGGCATTTCTAAAACTTTTGTTTGAACATCATCTTCCTTAGAAATTAAAACATTCACATCCGCTAAACTAGTGCTCAGTTCGGTAAACATAGAAATATGCTCATTTATAATTTTTGCTGAGAGCGCAATTACATCTTTTGCCGACATTGAGCCGTTTGTTTTAACTTCGAGAATTAATTTATCAAAATTTATATTTTGACCAACACGAGTACTTTCAACATTATAATTTACTCTTAAAACTGGTGAAAATAATGAATCTATTGCAATGTATTCGAGATTGTCAATTTTTTCTTTATTGATAACATTTGGTACATAACCTCTGCCCTTTCCAACAAGAATTTCCATATCAACAATTGCCTTATCATCTACAGTACAAAGATGTAAATCTGGGTTTAAGACTTCGACTAAATCATTATCTTCGAAATCTCCTGCTTTAATCGAGCCAGCAACATTCTTCTTTAAGCGTAAGGTTGTTGTGAACTCTTTATTTAAATCAGATGTTTTTAATACCATTTGCTTTACATTTAAAACAACATCTACTACATCTTCAACAACACCTGGTATTGTGGAAAACTCGTGTTGAACTCCAGCTATTTTAATTGCAATTGGGGCAACTCCTGGCATTGCAGAAAGCAATGTTCTTCTAAGGCAATTGCCTAGTGTGATTCCATAACCTTTTTCAAGCGGTTCAACTATGAATTTTGCAAAACAGCCGTTTTCAGTTTCTTCACATGTTAGTTTCGGTTTTTCTATTTCAATCATGTATTAATTCTCCTTTTATTATCTTGAATATAATTCGATAATCAAGTGTTCACGGATATTCATATCAATGTCATCTCTTTCAGGAAGAGCAACAATTTTTCCTGTTAATGTGTCGGAATTGAATTCTAGCCACTTAGGCATAACAATTTTCATACCTCTTAGTGACTTAAACATTTCAAGGTTTTTCTTGTTTTCCTTAATTGCAATAACATCTCCAACTTTAACACTAAAAGATGGAATATCAACGCGTTTCCCATTAACTGTTATGTGTCCATGGTTCACAATTTGTCGGCTTTCAGCACGAGATGAACCAATACCCATTCTATAAACAACATTGTCAAGTCTTCTTTCAATTAAAGAAAGCATGTTCTCGCCTACAATGCCTTTCATTTTTTCGGCTTGGTCATAATATATTTTGAATTGCTTTTCTAAAATGCCATATGCTCTTTTAACTTTTTGTTTTTCACGAAGCTGTGTTCCATATTGAGTAACTTTTTTTCTGCCTTCACCATGTTGCCCCGGTACCATTGGTTTGCGTTCAACAGAGCATTTTTTAGATGTGCATCGCTCACCTTTTAAAAACAGCTTACAACCTTCCCGTCTGCATTGACGGCACTTTGCGTCTAATAATCTTGCCATTATTTTCTCCTTTTAAATCCTTCTTGCCTTTGGAGGACGACATCCGTTATGTGCAATCGGCGATACGTCCCTTATCATTGTAACATTAAAATCAAGTGAAGATAAAGCCCTTATTGCAGCCTCACGACCATTTCCGGGACCTTTTACATAAACTTCAACCGTTCTAAGTCCTTGTTCTTTTGCTGCTTTTCCAGCCTCCTCAACACATTGCTGAGCTGCATAAGGTGTTCTTTTTTTAGAACCTTTGAAACCAAATTTCCCAGTACTTGCCCACGAAATTGTGTTGCCAGCCATATCTGTGAAGGTTACAATTGTATTCTTAAAAGATGCCTGAATATGCACCTGACCTTTATCTATCGACTTAGTAACTTTTTTCTTTCTTGTTGTCTTTTTTGCTACTGCCATTTTTATCTCCTATTTCTTTTTACCTTTTACTGAACTTCCGCCAACGGCTCTCTTAGGTCCTTTAAGCGTTCTAGCATTATTTTTTGTGTTTTGACCACGAACAGGAAGCCCTTTTCTATGACGAATTCCTCTATAAGAGCCTATTTCTGTTAAACGCTTAATGTTCATTGAGATATTTTTTCTCAATTCACCTTCAACAGGATAATTCTTATCAATGTAATTTCTAAGCTTTGCAATGTCATTTTCATCTAAATCCTTAACCCTAGTATCAGGATTAATTCCGGTTTCAGTTAAAATTTTATTTGCAGTTACCATACCGATGCCATAAATATTAGTCAAACCGATTTCTATGCGCTTTTCTCTTGGCAAATCCACTCCAGCAATTCTTGCCATATTTTATTTTCCTCCAAAAATTTTGTTTATATTTCTTTTTTAAGTGTTTAACTTAAAAATGTTTTCCCCTTTGATTTTTATTTAAAACTTTTATAATTTTATAAAAGTTTTAAAGTTTGTCCTGCAACTGTTGTCGCATTTACTATTCGAATTTTTATCCTTGAATCTTCTTAATTTAGCCCTGAGTTTGTTTATGCTTTTTATTAGGACAAATAACCATTACTTTTCCTTCTCTCTTAATAACCTTACATTTATTGCAAATTGGTTTCACAGATGCTCTTACTTTCACGATATTACTCCTTTCTTTTTGCTTTTTCTGTCTTTTCATTTAATACTTTCGTATGTAATATTTAAGTCTTACTTATTTTTAATGTTTATCTCTCCAAGTAATTCTTCCCTGAGTTAAATCATATGGACTCATCTCCACTTTTACTTTGTCGCCTTCCAGAATTCTGATATATCTCGTTCGAATTCTTCCTGAAATATGTGCCCTTATTAAATGCCCGTTTGTTAATTTAACCATAAATATTGCATTTGGTAAAACCTGTTCGACAACACCTTCAAATGTGATAACATCATCTTTTGACATATTTAACTCCTTTTTTAGTTTACATTAATTTACTTTTGTATTATAAAGTAAGAATTTCCACACCGTTTTTTGTTACAAAAACTGTATTTTCATAATGAGCTGAGGGCATTCCGTCTACTGTTTTAATTGTCCAGCCATCACTTTCCATATAAACTTCTTTTTTGCCCATATTTATCATTGGTTCAATTGCTAGGAAAATGTTTTCGGGAATTATTGGTCCATCAGAAGCTTTTCCAAAGTTTGGTACATTCGGGGCTTCGTGCATTCTTGTGCCTATTCCATGCCCAACTAATTCTCTCACAACACTGAAACCTTTTTTTTCGGCATAATTTTGAATTGCAACTGAAAGTAAACCTAATCTTTCGCCTATTTTTAGAGCATTAATCCCCTCAAAGAAACATTGCTTTGTAACATCTATAAGTCTTTGTTTTTCTGCTGAAATTTTACCTACCGCAAAAGTTCTTGCTGCATCTCCCTGATGTCCTTTATAGTTTACCCCTACATCAACACTAACAATGTCACCCTCTTTTAAGATTATTTTTTCGCTAGGAATACCATGTACCACAGTTTCATTTACTGATATGCAACTGCTTGCGGGAAACCCATTATAATTCAAAAATGAGGGATTTGCACCATTTTCAATTATAAACATTTTAATACATTTGTCAAGATACATCGTTGAAACATTGGGCTTTATCAAACTTTCTATATACAGTAAAGTATTCCTTGTTATTTCGCCTGCTTTACGCATTAGGGATATTTCGGTTTCAGAATTACTTATCAAGTGTTAAAATTTCCTTTATATAAACTTTTATTGGTTCATATGTGTCTTGTGGCGTGCTTCCGCCTGAAAAAGTTTTTAAAATGTTTTTATAATGACTGATTATCGGAACTGTTTCTGTTTCATATTGTGCAAATCTGCGTCTTATGGTTTCGATATCATCATCTTCTCTTGTGTATAATTTGCCACCACATTCACATGTATCTGAATCGTAATATCTAGTATTGTAAATCTTTTCACAAACTGAACAAGTTTTTCTTCCTAAAATTCTGCCTTCAATCTCTTTTAGGTCTACATTAAGATGAATTGCTGCATCCATTTTTGCCATTGGTTCAAATAATTCCGCCTGCGTTTTATTTCTAGGAAAACCATCTAGGACATAACCATCTTTACAATCATCTTTTGAAATTCGCTCTTTGACAACTTGCATTGTAATTTCATCTGGAACAAGCTCAGCTTTGTCTAGATAAGGCTTTACTGTTTTACCTAACTCTGTTCCTTTTTTAATGTTTTCTCTGAAAATTTCTCCCGTTGAGATATGAGGCAAATTAAAATCTTCACAGATGAACCTTGCCAATGTTCCTTTACCGCTTGCTGGCGGGCCTATTAAAACTAATTTCATTTTTTCTCCTTAAACTCTGTTAATTTTCTTACTGATTATTTATTACTTTAAGAAACCTTTATAAGTTCTCATCATCATTTGAGCATCTAATCTCTTTTCAAATTCAAGAGCTACTGAAACAACAATCATTAATCCTGTTGCACTGAAAGCACTTATAAGTGATCCGGTTGAACTTATGTCTACTACCTTAAAAGCAAAACTAGGAACTAATGCTATAAATGCTAAGAATATTGCACCGAATAATGTAATCCTATGAGATATTCTTTTTAAATATTCTGTGGTTGGTTTGCCCGCTCTTATTCCGGGGATAAACCCACCATTTTGTTGAATTCTTTTAGAAATATCTTCTGGATTAAATGTCATTTGAGCTGTGAAATATGCAAAGAACAAAATAAATAATGCTGTTAAGAATATATATGCCCACGAGCCTGTTCCTAGAATTTCAGAGTACCAATTCGACCCTGGCCAAAATATGCTGGAAATTAATTGCGGGAAAGTTACTATTGCTGTTGCGAAAATTATAGGTAACACACCAGAACCGTTAACACGCACAGGAATATATGTGCTTTGTCCGCCGTACATTTTTCGGCCTTTTATTTGTTTCGCATATTGGACTGGTATTCTTCGCTCTGCTAAGTCTACTAAAACTATTAATGTAAAGATTAAAAGTAGTGCTCCTAAGAATATCAATATGTTCCATAAATAATCAAGATTTGTGCCAATCTGTGCAAAAGATGTTAGAAGTGTTGAACTTGCAAACGAAAGGATACCCACGAAAATCAATAATGACATTCCGTTTCCAATTCCTAAATCGGTAATTCTTTCACCAAGCCAAACTGTAAACATTCCACCTGCGGTTAACATTAACACAAGACCTACACCCATAAGCCAAGATGGTGCTCCTGCCCATAAAACATCAGGAGTTAAATAGCCACCGAAACTTGCAATTATGCCAATTGCCTGAGCTAAACAAAGCACTAGGGCAATCACACGAGTGTAAAAATTAATTTTCTTTCTGCCTTCTTCACCACCTTCTTTTGAAAGTTTTTCAAGAGAAGGAATTGCAAATGTCATAAGTTGCATTATAATTGACGAAGTAATATACGGTGTAACACCAAGAGCCAGTAATGCTCCGTTAGATAACGCTCCACCGTTTACTGCATTAATCAATCCTAAAAAATCGTTACTACCAGTTGTTGAACTAAAAATGCTTAATTCTATTCCAGGAAGTGGAATCCAGCAACCGATTCTAAATACTAAAAGCAAAAAAAATGTTATTAATAACTTTCTTCTAACTTCTTTTACTTTAAACGCATTACCAATAGCTTTAAACATTAAATCACCTCGATTTTACCGCCAGCTTTTTCAATTTTTTCTATGGCGGACTTAGTAAACTTTGTAGCTTGTACTGTTAACGGTTTTGTTATTTCTCCGTTTCCCAAAACCTTTAAGCCATTGGGTTCCATTTTACCTATGATTTTGTATTCATAAAGCAATTTCTCATTCACCACAGTGTTTGGTTCAAGCTGATCTAATGTGCTAATATTTACTATGGAATAAACTTTGGCAAAGTTTTTGTTGTTAAAACCCCTAATTGCTAGCTTACGGATTAAAGGTAATTGCCCACCTTCAAAGCCTGGACGAACTCCGCCACCGCTTCTAGAATTCTGACCTTTCTGACCACGGCCGCTGGTTTTACCCTTGCCGGAACTATATCCTCTGCCCACTCTGGTTGACTTTTTTCTGGAACCTTTTGCCGGTTTTAATGATTGAATATCCATTATTCTTTATTTCCTCCAATTTTATGCTTCCCTAATGATGTATTTCTCTAATTTTTATTTTTAAATGATTTATTAAAGCAAAATTTTAAATTTCTTCAACTTTAACTAGGTGCTTTATATGAAATATACTGCCACGAATTGAGTCGTTATCCGGAAGAATTCTGGTTTGGTTTAATCTCTTAAAACCAAGTGCTTCAATTATCTTGTGTTGACTTTTTTTATATCCAATTGAACTTTTCACCCAAGTTACTTTTAGTTTTTTGTCTGAAACTTTTTTGCTAGCAACTTTTTTGACCGCAATTTGTTTTTGAGTTGCGTCTTTTTTACTTGTAATTTGTTTTTTGCTCTCGTCTTGTTTATTCACCATTTTATAATCTTCCTCCTGTTTAAATTTCATCAACAGATTTACCACGTTTCTCAGCAATTTGCTCTTTAGATTTAATGCCTGTAAGTGCTACCAAGGTTGCTTTTACAACATTGATTTTGTTAGATGAACCATGCAATTTGGTAACAATATCTGTTAAGCCTGCAAGTTCCAATACCGCACGAGCACTACCACCAGCAATTATTCCTGTACCAGGCTTAGCCGAAAACATTAAAATTTTTGAGGCTCTGAATTTTCCAATTGTGTTATGTGGAATTGTGCCATTTATCATATTAATTGTCTTCAAATCTTTTTTTGCTTCAGCCGTAGCTTTTTCTATTGCCATAGGTACTTCGGATGCTTTGCCTATTCCAATACCTACCCGACCTTTTTTATCTCCGACAACCACTGTGGCACTGAATCGCCTTGTACTTCCGCCTTTTACTGCTTTGGAAACTCTACGAATACCTACAAGTGTTTTATCGAATTCGGAATCTTCACGATGTTGACCACGACCCCTATCTTTTTTAAAATCAGATTTTTTGCCTTTTGTCCTGTTATATCTTGGCTGTTCGGAACTGAAAACTCCTGTTGTCTGTTCTTTGCTAAAATCTTTTTTATTAAAAGGAGATTTCGCTTCACTTTTTGCTTCTGTTTTTACAGGTTCTTTATCATCGGCTTTAACTTTAATAGGCTCTTTTTTAACAGGTGCTGTTTTTTCAGCATCTGCTACCACTTTTTTATTTTCTTCTGGCATATCAACTGCCTTTTCTTTTTTAATATCTTCTGCCATAAATTCCTCCTAAAATTCCAAACCTGTTTCACGAGCAGCATCTGCAAGAGCTTTTACTCTGCCCGAATAAAGATGACCGCCTCGGTCGAAAACAACTTTTTTGATTTTCAATTTAACTGCTTTTTCAGCAATATCTTTTCCGACTAGTTTCGCTTGCTCTTTTTTGTTTAATCCACTTATGTTTTTCTTAACTGTTTCATCTAGTGTTGAAGAACTTACAAGGGTTATACCTTTGGTATCATCAATTATTTGTGCATAAATTCCGCTTAAACTTCTATACACGCAGAGTCTTGGTTGCTCACTTGTGCCGAAAATTTTATTTCTTATTCGTTTATGTCGACTTAGCCTTTCGTTATTTTTATCTTTTTTAATAATCATTTATATTTACTCCTAAATATCATAATCAAATTGCTTCGTTTTAATTTTTTATTATTTTTTAGCCTTACTTGCAGTTTTACCAACTTTATGAATTACCTGTTCGCCTGCATATCTAATGCCGTAGCCATGATATGGCTCAACTGGTCGCAAGTCGCGAATTTTTGCAGCAATCTGACCAACTTTTTGCTTATCTATCCCGCTTACTTTTATTTCAGTTACTGATGGGCATTCTAATTTAATATTTTCTTCTTCTTTTACTTCAACTGGATGCGAAAGCCCTAAACTTAGAACAAGTTTATCTCCCTGCTTTTGTGCCTTATAACCAACACCTTTAATTTCCAAAGATTTTGTAAAGCCCTCTGTAACACCTATTATCATATTGGCAATTAGCGACCTATATAAACCATGTTTTGCACGAATTGTATTGATATTGCTTGCTCGGGAAAGTTTTATAACATTTCCTTCTCTTTTAATTTCAATTGATTTATCCACTTGTTGTGTAAGTGTGCCTTTGGCACCTTTAACAGACACTGTGTGATCTGGTGAAATTGAAAATTCTACGCCGTCTGGCAAAATAATTTCTTTATTTCCTATTCTTGACATTTCTCCCCCTTATTACCAAACATAAGCAAGCACTTCGCCGCCAACTTTTTGTTTGCGTGCTTTGCTGTCTGTTAAAATCCCCTTATTTGTACTGATAATTGCAATTCCTAATCCGCTGATAACTTTAGGAAGATTATTACTGCCCGCATATATTCTTAGACCCGGCTTGGAAATTCTTTTTAAACCCTGAATTGCATTTTCGCCTGATTGACTATATTTTAAAACAATTTTGATATCTTTAAATTTGCCATTATCAACCAAATCTACCGATGTTATATAACCCTCTTCAGCCAGAATTTTAGCAATTTCCATTTTTTCTTTGGAAGCACCTAGTGAAACTTCCTGATGTTTTGCCGTTATTGCATTTCTTATTCTTGTTAACATATCTGCTATTGGATCTGTAACCATAATTTTCCTCCTTTAATTACCAACTGGACTTCTTTATTCCCGGAATTTCGCCCTTTGAAGCTAATTCGCGGAAACAAATTCTACATAAGCCGTATTTTTTAAGCACCGAATGTGGCCTTCCGCAAAGTGAACATCTTGTGTATTCACGGGATTTAAATTTTTGCTTTCTCTGCTGTTTTTCTACTAATGATTTTTTAGCCATTCAGCACCTCCTAATTCTTAAACGGCATACCAAATGCTTTTAATAAAGCGAAAGCTTCTGCATTGGTTTTTGCCGTTGTTATTATATTTATATCCAATCCTCTGATTTTTTCTATATTATCATATTGTATTTCGGGGAATATAAGCTGTTCTTTTATTCCTAAGGAATAATTGCCTTTTCCGTCAAATGACTTATTTGGAACACCCCTGAAATCCCTAACACGAGGAAGAGCAATTGAAAGTAATCTGTCTAGAAAATCATACATTTTTTTGCCACGCAAGGTTACTTTTGCACCTATCTTCATATCTTCTCTTAACTTAAAATTGGATATTGCTTTTTTTGCCAAAGTTGGAAGTGCTTTTTGACCAGCAATTAATGTTAATTCTTCAATTGCTAAATTAAAACTTTTTGGATTATCCTTAACACTGCCTAACCCCATATTTAATGTTATTTTTTCAAGTTTAGGAACTTGATTGACATTTGCATAA